>CAXQUZ010000091.1:0-2202 GCA_964226865.1 Myxococcota bacterium
CTCCGTGCCCTTGTTCAGCCGCGCGGTGAACTCCTCGTTGATGGCGAGGCAGCGCTTGCCCCAGGAGATCGCCTTGTCGAAGGCGGCGTTCTTCTGGTCGGGGTCGGTGCGCAGGGCGTCGCCCATGAAGTACCAGCCGCGGACGAGGCGGGCGGCCACCGCGCGGTCGCGGGGGTTGGCCTCGTAGGCCTTCTCGTACTTCTCGAGGGCGACGGCGAGCTTGTCCTTGTCGCCGCGCTCGGGCCAGAGCGCGTCGGCGTCGGCCTTGAGCTGGGCGAAGTTGCTGGCGCTGCCGGTGGAGGCGGCCACGTCGTAGCTGCCCGTGGGCTTCTTGCCACAGGCCGTGAGGGTCAGTGCGATGGCCAGGCCGAGGCTGCCGGTCCGGGTCATGATCGTGCGCATGCCTTGAGCTCCACAGGTTGCGATTTGCCCATGGTTACCAGTCATCTTGCGACCAGTCAATGGGGGGGGGCTTCGCCGGGCCATCCCCCAAACGGGTCGATCCAGACTTTCACACGGGTGCTTCCGTACAGCGGGCCCCAGCGCTTGCCCGGGCCGTGGGGCGCCGGCTATGTCGGCGCGCCCGAGCGGCGCAGTCGGCGGGGGGTGTCTGGCCCCCCAACGAGGAGTGACGATGCTCACCGCCGATGTCCCGCTCGCCCTGACCTTCGACGACGTGCTGCTGGTTCCGGCCCACAGCGAGGTGCTGCCCCGGGACGTGGACGTCTCGACGGCGCTGACCCCGTCGCTGCGGCTGCGCCTGCCCCTGGTGTCGGCCGCCATGGACACGGTCACCGAGGCCCGCACGGCCATCGCCATGGCGCGCGAGGGCGCGATGGGGGTCATCCACAAGAACATGTCGGTGGCCGCCCAGGCCGCCCATGTGGCGCGGGTCAAGAAGGCCATGACCGGGGTGGTCTCGGATCCCGTCACCCTGGCGCCGGGCCTCACCCTCGCCGCCGCCCGCGCCACCATGCGCGCCCGGGGCATCTCGGGGCTTCCGGTGGTCGACAATGGTCGTCTGGTCGGTATTCTCACCGACCGTGACCTCCGCTTCGAGCGCAACATGGACCGCGCCGTCCAGGAGGTCATGACCCAGGAGGCCCGCCTGGTGACCTGCACGCCGGGCACCTCGGCCGAGGCCGCCAAGGACCTCATGCAGGCCCACAAGATCGAGAAGCTGCTCGTCGTCGACGACGCGGGCCACCTCCAGGGCCTCATCACCTTCAAGGACCTCCAGGCCGCCCAGCGCCACCCCAACGCCACCCGCGACGCCCGGGGCCGCCTCGTCTGTGCGGCGGCCATCGGGGTGGGCGGCGACCACAAGGAGCGGGCCGCGGCCCTGGTCGAGGCGGGCGTCGACGTGCTCGTCGTCGACACGGCCCACGGCCACTCCGCCGGGGTGCTCCGGACGGCGGCCGCGGTGCGGGCGGCCTTCCCCGACGTCACCCTCGTCGTGGGCAACGTCGCGACCGCCGACGCCACCCGGGCCTGCATCGACGCCGGCGCCGACGTGGTCAAGGTGGGCATCGGCCCCGGCAGCATCTGCACCACCCGCGTGGTGGCCGGCACGGGTGTGCCCCAGCTCACGGCGGTGGCCCAGTGCTCGGAGGCGGCCCACGCCCTGGGCAAGACCGTCATCGCCGACGGCGGCATCAAGTTCAGCGGCGACATCGCCAAGGCCGTCGCCGCGGGCGCCGACGCCGTCATGATCGGCTCGCTCTTCGCGGGCACGGACGAGGCCCCCGGCGAGCTGGTGCTCTACCAGGGCCGCACCTACAAGGCCTACCGGGGCATGGGCTCGGTCGAGGCCATGCAGAAGGGCAGCTCCGACCGCTACTTCCAGGACGACGCGGGCGAAGAGCCCAAGAAGCTCGTCCCCGAGGGCATCGTCGGGCGCGTGCCCCACCGTGGACCCCTCCACGAGACCGTCTACCAGCTCGTGGGCGGGCTGCGGGCGGCCATGGGCTACACCGGCTGTGCCGACTTCCCGGCCATGCAGCGCGACGCCCGCTTCGTGCGCATCACCTCTGCCGGCCTCCGTGAGAGCCACGTCCACGACGTCATCATCACGAAGGAGAGCCCGAACTACCGCATGGACTGAGCGCTCGCCGCCGCGGGCCGGGTCGCCGGTCCGTGCGCGGCCCCGCACGGGTCGTGCAGCAGCGCGGGCCACCGAGAACGAGAGAGCCCCCGCCGCGG
>CAXQUZ010000092.1:0-15146 GCA_964226865.1 Myxococcota bacterium
CCGACAACAAGCTCAAGGCCCGGTGGTGGCTGGCGACGGTCGCCGGCGCCCACAACCGCTACGCCGGCGAGGTGCTCGCCTACGCGCCGGTCCAGGGGGCCGGCTGTGCGGTGGTGGCCCTGACGCCGGACGACACGGCGGCGGGCAACCTCGAGTTCGACGAGGACGACGTCGAGGTCTTCCGCGGGGACCGCAACGTGCTGGCCACGACCGAGGGCCGCACGGTCACCGGCCCCGCCACCGCTCCGGCGCCCCCGCCACCGGTCCCTGCGGCCCCGGCCTCTCCGGCCCCCGCCGCCCCGGCCGCCGCTCCGGGCACGGGCACGGCCATCCGGGTGGCCGCCGAGGACGCGCCCAAGCCCGTCGGCGCCTACCCCCACGCCCGCCGGGTGGGCGACCTGCTCTACCTCTCGGGGGTCGGCCCCCGGCAGGCGGGCACCGACGAGATCCCGGGCGGCCCCATCCGGGACGCCGACAAGCAGCCCCTCGACTACGACATCCGGGCCCAGACCCGGGCCGTCATCGACAACGTGCGGCGCATCCTCGAGGCCAGCGGCTCCAGCCTCGACCGGGTGCTCGACGTGACGACCTTCCTCGTCGACATGGACCGCGACTTCGCCGGCTACAACGAGGTCTACGCCGAGCTGCTGGGCCCCATCGGCCCCACCCGCACCACCCTGGCCATCCGGGCCCTGCCGACGCCCATCGCCATCGAGCTCAAGGTCATCGCCGCCGCCGGGCCCGGCGCATGAGCCCCCCGCGGGCGCTGCCCCCGCTCATCGACATCAGCCCCCTGGTGTCGCCCCGCATCGCCGTCTGGCCGGGCGACACGCCCTACCAGCGGCGGGAGCTCTGTGCGCTGGCTGCGGGCGACAACCTCGACCTGTCGACCATCGAGACCACCGTGCACGTGGGCGCCCACGCCGACGCCCCGAGCCACTACCGGGCGGGGCTGCCGGGCATCGCCGCCCGGCCCCTCGGCCTCTACTTCGGCCCCTGCGAGGTCGTGCACGTGCCCGGCTGCCGCGGCCGGCGCATCCGCCCGGACGACCTGCCCCGGGCGCCCCGGGCCCCCCGCGTGCTGCTGCGGACCGACAGCGTGCCCGACCCCGAGCGCTGGAACGCCGACTTCTCGGCCCTGTCCCCGGAGCTCATCGCCTGGCTCCACGACACCCACGGCGTCTTCCTCGTGGGCCTCGACACCCCCAGCGTCGACCCCCAAGACAGCAAGACGCTGCCGGCCCACCAGGCCCTCGCCGACCGCGACATGGCCGTGCTGGAGGGGCTCGTGCTCGGCCACGTGCCCGAGGGGCGCTACACGCTGAGCGCCCTGCCGCTCAAGCTGGAGGGGGCGGACGCGAGCCCCGTGCGGGCGGCGCTGCTGCCGGCCTGAGCCGCCCCGGTCCGGGCCCCCTCCCCTGCGCGCCCCCAAAGACGACGGCGGCCCGCCCCCAAGCCGGGAGCGGGCCCACCAGAACACTGGCCCAGAGGCCATCTTGGGGCACGGCCCCCTCAGCCGCCCACGATCTGGCCGGCGGCCCGTGCCACCTTGGCGTCGCCGTCGGCGGTGGCCGCCTGGACGGCGGGCAGCGCGGCGGCGGCAGCGGGGTCGATGCGCTGGAGCGCCCGCAGGGCCCGCAGCCGCACGGCCGGATCGTTGTCGGCCACGGCGCCCACCAGGGCATCCCAGCCGGCGCGCACCCCGTGCCAGCCGAGCCCGCGGCAGGCCTCGACCCGCACCTCGGCAGAGGGATCGGCCACGAGGGCCACGAGCGCGTCGTCGAGGCCCGCGCCGTCGTCGTGGGCCGAGACCGCACGGGCACCCGCAGCGCGCACCGCCGGGTCGAGGTCGACCAGCGCCGCGGCCAGGGCGGGCTGGGCGACCGCGCCGGGCGCACGGGCGAGCACCTCGACCATCATGCGCCGCACCTCGGCGTCGGTCTCGATGCGGGCCAGCTCGGCCATGGGGCCCGCCCAGTCGCCGCCGGAGCGCATGGCCGCGTCGACCAGGGCCACCCGGACGGGCGCGGTGTCGGCGCCGGCGGCGAGGCGCACCAGCAGCGGGGCCGTGGCGTCGTGCTCCCGGACGGAGGGGGCCGTGAAGCGCAGGGCACCCGAGCGGGTGGGGGCCGGCAGCAGCCCCTCGAGCTCGGCCACGAGGGCCGGCGAGCGGGACCGGGCGAGGGCCGCCTCGGCACCGAGGGCGACCACCCAGTCGGCACCCGCGGCGCGGGCCTCGAGGGCAGGCAGGTCGAGACCGCGGGCGGCGTCGACCGCAGCGGCCACGTCGACGGGCACGGCGGCCTGGGCGGCCGGAGCGAGGGCGCCCACGAGCAGGGCGATGGCGAGGGCGCTCATGGCGAGTCCTCCACGAGGTGAGAGGCCGCGGTCCACCAGTCGGTGGGCTGGGTGCGGCGGACGTTGGTGCCGCAGTGCACCTCGCCCCAGCCCATGTGGTAGACGTCCCAGTCGTCGACCCAGTGGAAGCTGAGGTGGCTGGGCAGCAGGGCCTCGAAGGTGGCGATGAAGGGGTCGGAGCCCAGGTCGCGGGTGTCGCTGCGCAGGAAGGGATCCGGCAGGAAGAGCTTCGCGTCGACGCCGTTGCTCGCCGTCCAGACGGCCATGTTGACCGTCGCCGGGATGAGCGCCAGGGCGTAGCCATAGCAGGCACCCGAGCGCTCGAAGAGGGCCGGCACCCGCACGATCTCGTCGTCGGTCAGGGCGAGCTCACGCCGGAGCACCTCGATGTTGGGATCGATGTGGTCGAGCTGGAGGTCTTCGTTGTAGGCCGCCAGGGAGCCGTCTTCGAGGATCTCGCCGACGTCGGCATAGCCGTGGTCGGAGCGGTACTGGGGCAGGCTCATGCTCGGGTCGAGCGTCTCGAGGAAGGCGTAGCCCTCGTCGATGTCGGCCACGTAGAGCCGGAAGCCCCGGGGCGCCGTGGGGTCGGGCAGGAAGGTCGTGAACTCGTCGACGTGGCCGACACAGAGCCACTCGATGTCGAGCTCGAAGGGCTTCTGGATGGCCTGGCGCTCGAGGAAGTCCTGGAGGCCCGTGGCCGGCCGCAGCCCCGAGCCGCTGTCGCCGTAGTAGATGCGGCCGAAGGGGTAGTCGACGCCGTCGACCGTGACCGGCGGCGAGATCTCGAGGTTGCCGAAGCTGTCTTGGCTCGTGGCCCGGCCGTCGCCCCAGGTGCCGATGGCCTCGTCGGGGCCGAAGAAGTTGTCTTCGGGGAAGTCGTCGAGGCCCCGGGAGCGGCCCGAGCGGATCGAGTCGATGGTCACCTGGATCTGGTGGCCGGGCACGGAGGCCGTGCCGAACTCGAGCTCGTCCTGGACCCAGACGTCGTACTCGTAGCGCGAGGAGTTGGGGGTGATGAAGCTCTCGCCCAGCTCGCCCACCATGTCGTCGAGCATGTCGGCGTTGCTGCCATAGCCCGAGTAGGAGAAGGCCACGGCGCCGCCGGCGATGGCCTCCTGGAGGTGGTTGTTGAGGATGAGGGGCGCCCCGTGGACCGTCACGGTGACCGCGTCCTCGGTGCTGCCGTCGGCGGCCACGAGGGCGATGTCGAGGGCCGCCTCGATGGCGAAGTCGCCCACCTCGACCAGGACCGCAGCCGGGTCGTTGTCGCTGTCGAGGGTCACGGTGTCGGTGCTGGCGTCGTCGGCCACCCGCTCGCCGTCGACCCAGAGGCCCACCGGGGCCGCGTCGCCGCCGAAGCGGAGCTCGAGGACGCGCCCGTCGGTCAGCCCGTCGAAGTCGCCGGCCGCGAAGAGGGCCACCAGCTCGTCATCCTCGGCGCGCAGGCCGTAGTCTTGGACCCCGTCCTCGTCGTCGTCGTCGAGGTTGGCCACCGCCCAGACGTGGGTGTCGAGCGCGCCGAGGGAGAGGCCCCCGTCCGTGCCGTCCGCGCCGTCGGTGCCGTCGGTGCCGTCGGTGCCGTCAGACCCGTCGGCGCCGTCCGACCCGTCGGCGGCGTCGTCCCCGCTGGCGTCGTCCTTGTCGTCGCCACAGGCGGCCGCGAGCAGCCCCAGGCAGAGCAGACCGGCCGCCCCTGGGCGCCTCCCGGGCTGCAGGAGTGAGGGGAAGAGAACAGCCACGCGAGACCTCCGAGCTTCGGCAGGGGCCGGCGCCCCGGCGTGGGGGCGGCCCGCGGCGGACACCCGGCGGGGATGCCCAGACCATCAGCGATAGCCGCTGGGGCGGCCGCGCCGCCACCGTGATGACGAGAGGCGACGAGAACGATCACGCCCGATCGACCGCGCCCCTCCCCTCCCCGGGCTCAGCCCCGGCCCGCGTGCGGCGGCGGCGGGGTGGCAAAGGCGTAGAACTCGCTGTTCTCGACGGGGGGCAGGGCCCGGGCCGGCATCTGGAGGGTGCGCACCGACCACAGATCGCCGAAGACCCGCGCCCGGGTGGTGCGATCCAGGTACTCGACGCCCGAGCTGCCGCCCGTGCCGACCCGCCGGCCGATGACCCGCTCGACCATGCGGGCGTGGCGGTGGCGGAAGAGCACGAACTGTTCCTCGACCTCGACGACGGCGTCGATGAGCACCCGGGGCCAGGCCAGCAGCGGCAGGTCGCGGTGGCTCTCGATGAAGAGCAGCCCCGCCCGGGCCCGGCGGCGCAGGCGGCGCGTCGCCCCCGCGGGCACGTCCTCGGCGGCGAGGAAGCGGCGCGCGGCCGCGGCCGTGCGGGCGAAGCGGGCGTCGAGCTCGTCGCCGTGGGTCAGCCCCGCGCTGGCGAGGCGGGCCTTCTGGGCCTGCTGCCAGTCGACATAGGCCTGCTGGTAGCGGTCGACGAAGTCATCGACCACCGCGTCATCTTGGGGCTGTTCGGGCGAGGAACCCTCGATGGGGGTGCGGCCGAGCCAGCGGTAGAGGGTGTCGCGCAGGGTGCGGCCGGCCTGGGCCTCGTCCCGGGCCCGGGCGATGCGGCCCCAGGCCACCGCGCCGGCCGGAGAGCGGGCCGCCAGGGCGCGGATGTGTTCGAGGGCGTCGGTCTCGCCGTACTTCTCGCGCTGTTCCTGCTCGAGGCCGAGCAGGATCTCCATCTCGCGCATCTGGAAGCTCTGGAAGCCGCTGGCGGGCACGAGCTTGTCGCGGAAGCCGAGGAAGTCCTGGGGGGTGAGGGTCTCCATGACCTCGAACTGGCCCACGGCCAGCTTCATGATGGCCGCCACCCGGCGCAGGTGGTGGACGACATGGGGCACCTGCTCCTCGGCGAGGATGCCCTCTCCCAGGTGGCGGATGGCCAGCCGCAGCTCGCGCAGCACCTGCTTGAACCAGAGCTCATAGGCCTGGTGGGTGATGATGAAGAGCAGCTCGTCGGGCTCGGCGACGTCGCCCTCGCCCTCGAGGCCGCCCTGGAGGGCCAGCAGCCGGTCGAGTCCGAGATAGTCCCAGTAGTTGGGGACCTGGGCGGAGGGCGCCCCCGGGGCCGACGACGGGGCGGAGGACGGGGCGGAGGACGGGGCGGAGGACGGGGGACCGGCGGGCGTCGTCATCGAGACCTCGGGCGCAGGGGCGGGCGGTCCGCCAGCCTATCGCGGGCCGCCGCCCTGTCGTGGTCCGGGAGACCGGGACGCCAGCGACCACCGCGACACGGGGCGGGAGGGGCCCGGAGGGGGGCCGGGTGCTACGGTGCGCGCCCCGACCTCGTCGTCCTGGACTCCGGAGCCCTGGCATGAAGCGCCCCGTCCCTCCCGCCCCCGCGCTGTGGGTGCTGCCCCTCGCCGCGGCCGCCACCGCCCTGTCCCTCGGCGCCTGCCAGGGCGAGCTCGACCCGGGACCGGCCCGCCAGGCCGTGGCCGACCACTTCGCCGCGCGCTTCCCGGGCGGCCGCCAGGGCATCCTGCTCAAGGGCCACAACGTCTGGCTCGAGGCCCCCTTCTTCCAGAAGGACTGCCTCGAGTCCAAGGACCTCGCCTTCAACGACGACCCCAACACCCGCCCGCCGGGCACCCCGCCGCGCATCTCGCCCACCTTCGCCGCCCAGCGCTGGCTCGGGGCGACCACCGACGGGGGCTACTGCGTCTACCTGGGCACCGATCCCCAGCTCACCATCGACGACGTGAGCTGGGGCGGCGACCGCTGGCGGGTGCACGGCACGGTCAGCATGAGCGACCCGAGCCCCTGGTTCTCCTGCCTCGAGCCCAGCGTGAAGAAGCGCATCGTCGAGGTGCGCATGGACGAGAGCGGCGCCCCCGTGCTCGAGGGCGAGATCGACCTCTACCAGGGCGACTGCCCCGTGCCCCTGCCCAAGGGCTGGGAGCGCGCCGCCCGCACTGCCCCCCGCAAGGCGCCCCCGAAGCCGCCCACCAAGGCCCAGATCACCAAGCTGCTGCGCGACTTCGACGCGGCCCTCGACGCCGGCGACCACAGCGCCGCCCGCGAGCTGACGAGCTGCTGGAACCTCTTCGAGGAGCGCCCCTACGGCGCCTGCGCCCTCGGCGACTTCGTGGCCGTGGGCCCGTCCTTCCCGGCCGAGGCCCGCATGTCGCACGGCACGCCCTGGCTCGAGTACAGCCTCAAGAAGCCCGACGACATCGGCCGCATCGTCAAGGACCGCGTCGACCCGACCATCTACCACGTCACCCTCAAGCACAAGCGCACGGGCCGCACCCGCAGCTTCTCGGTCCAGTTCGCCCAGGCGGGCTGGAAGATGCTCGGCATCATCGGCCAGAAGGCCGAGGCCATCACCCCCGTGCGCTACCTCAACGACCTGCACGACCCGGCGAAGCGCGACATCCTCAAGCGGCGCCTCGAGGGCGAGAAGATCGACCACGAGGGCAACTCCCTCGAGCCCGACGCCGAGCAGGAGTAGCGCGTGGAGCTGGCGCTCGAGGGGCCGGTCGCCGATCCGGCGGCCGCCTGGGCCCGCATCGCCGACCCGGAGCCCTTTCTGCGGGCGGCCGGGCTGCCGCCCATCGAGCTGAGCGCCACCCCCGACGAGGACGGCGAGGTCACCCTGCGGGTGCGGCTGCTCGGGCCGGTGGGCCTCCGCCACGAGGCCGAAGAGGTCGACGCAGGCTGGGTCGTGGGGGCACGCCTCTGGTTCGGCTGGACCGTGCGGGGCCCCGTGCTGGCGACGGTGCGCTTCGAGGCCGAGCTGGTGCCCGAGGCGGACGGGGTGCGGCCCCGGGTGCGGCTCGCGGTCGAGACCTGGACGGGTCTCGTGGCGCCCTTCGTGGGCTGGGGGCTGCGCATGGCCCGCCGGGCCTGGCAGCGGCGCCTCGACGCCCTGCCCGCCCCCGGTGCGGCGGCCGCCCCCGGGGATGCCCGCCACCTCGACCTCTCGACCGAGGCCGCCCTCGCCCGCTGGGCCGACCGCCAGGGGGACCCGGCGCTGGTGGGCCGGGTGCGCCGCCTGCTCACCGGCAGCCCCGCCTGGGCCCTCGACCGGCTCTGCCCCCGCCAGCTGGCCCGCCGGTGGGATCTGGACGAAGACCGGGTGCTGGACGGGCTCGTCGGCGCGGTCGCCGCCGGGGTGCTCGGGGTGGGCTGGCAGGTGCACTGCGCCCGCTGCGATGCCCTCGTGGCCAGCGTTCCCGCTCTGTCGGCCATGCCCGCCAGCGCCGTCTGCGCCCGCTGCCGCACCCCGGTGCCCCTCGACCTCTGCGACACGGTGAGCGCCGTGCTCACGGTGCCCCTGCTCGTGCGTCCCCACGAGGAGCGCTACGCCGCCGACACGCCCGCGCGGGAGCCGGCGGTCTGGGCGGCCGTGCTGCTGGGCCGGGGCGGCGCCCAGACCGTGCCCGCCCCCGCGCCCGGACGGTGGCGCATCGTGGGGGGCACCGACTGCGACGACACCGTGCTCGAGGTCCGCTCCGACGACAGCGACGCCGCCGCGGCCCCCCTGCGCTGGACCCCCGGGGCCGCTCCGCTCCAGGCCGTGGCGGGCCAGCCCCTCGCTCTCGCGGGCGGGCCCCGCCGGCGCCACCGGGTGCGCATCGTCGCCGCCGACGCCCAGACCCGCCGGCTGCCCGCGCTGCGGGTGCTCAGCCACCCCGGCTGGCGGCGGGTGCTGGGGCGCCCGGGCCTCGCGCCGCGGGTGGTCGCCGAGGTGCACGACGTGACCGTGCTCTACACCGATCTCACCCACACCCGCGCCTTCTACGCCAGCGCGGGCGACCGGGAGGCCCTGCGCTTCGTCCAGGCCCACCTCCGCCAGGTCGAGGCGGGCATCGAGGCGGGGGGCGGTGTCGTCGTGAAGACCCTCGGGGACGGCGTCATGGCCGCCTTCGCCGACCCGGCCGCCGGGGTGCGGGCCGCCCTCGTGCTGCTCGACGACTTCGACGCCTGGTGCCGGGGCCGCGGGGTCGCCGCCGCCCCCGAGCTGCGCGCGGGCATCTCCCGGGGCCACGCCCTGGCCATGCACACCGACGCGGCCCGCCTCGACCTGTTCGGGGGCACGGTCAACGCCGCCGCCCGGGCCGTCTACGGCACGGCCGCGGGCACCCTCGGCTGGACGGCGGCCGTCGCGGCGGATCCACGCTGCCAGGCCTGTGTGGACGCCCACAATGCCCACCACCGCGTCCGCTCCGCGCCGGGCCCCGCCGCCGAGGTCCCTGGCCAGAGCCCCGGCGGTTAAGACCCCCGTCCACTGCGAGCCCCACTCCCATCCCGCGCCGCGCCGGAGCCACCATGTCCCGCACCGCCGATCTCTACGTCAACCGCATGGGCAACGTGTTCGTGCTCGCGCCCGCGGCCGAGGGCCGCCTCGGCCACATCGCCGCCACCCGCAAGGTGGCCCTCGAGCGCCACGGCGAGGTCAAGCAGAGCCTCTGCCGCTGGATCTTCGCCGACATCCCGAAGAACACGCTCACCGACGAGTGGGGCAACGCCTACGACCACCAGGTCCACTTCCTGCTCGCGGGCACCGTGGCCGAGGGCGAAGAGCTGGTGCAGGCCCTCGTCGAGGAGGGCTTCCAGGTCCAGGACGCCCCCCACCTCTTCGTGCCCTTCCAGACCCTCAACCCCGCCGACTCGGCCAGCTCCGACGCCCTGCGGGTGCGCCACCCCCGGGCCTTCGCCCTGGCCCGCCGCGAGCGCCCCTCGGTGCGCCAGCTCGTGACGGCCATCCGCGACTCGGTCCTCATCAACCAGTGAGCCCCCCGGCGACCGCCCGCCCGGCCGGGCCCGGCTGGGTCAAGAGCCCGGCCTGGGACCTCTTCTGGCTCCAGTCGCCCCTCTGGCTGCTGCCGCTGGTGCTGCTCACCCGCCTCGGCTGGCCCAGCGCCGAAGACAGCCCCCTCAGCACGGTCTACCTCGTGCTGGCGGGGCTGTTCTGGATCGGCCACCGCTTCAGCTCGACCTGGACGGCCTGGATGAGCACGGCCTACCGGCCGCTGCTGACGAGCCAGCGCCACCGCTTCCTGACCGTGCCCCTCGCCGTGATGGCGGCCACGGTGGTCGTCATCGTCGACCCCCTCGGGCTGCTGCCGGGCACCCCCCTGGTCCGCACGGCCGTGCTCGGGGGCCTCGACTACCTGCTCGTGAGCTGGCACTTCGCCGCCCAGCACTTCGGCCTGCTCAGCCTCTACCGGGCCCGGGCGGGCCGGGGGGCCGATCGGTCGACCCGCCGGTGGGACCGGGCCATGGCCGTGGGGGTCGGCGGCGCCGCCGTGGTGCTGGCCGAGCTGCTCGACGGGGCGACCAGCCTGCCGGCCAGCTGGCTCGACGGTCTCCACCTCAGCCCCCTGCTCTGGACCCACGGGCCGGCCCTGTCGCTGGTGGGCCAGGGCCTCGTGGTGGTCGCCACCCTGGCCGCCGTCTGGCGCGAGCACCGGGCCGGCCCCCTCGGGCCGCGGGCCCTCTACCTCGCGAGCCTGGGCGGCATGGCCCTCGCGGCCTTCGTCGTCGACCCCTACGTCTTTCTCGTGCTCTGGACGGCCCAGCACTGGCTGGCGGCCATGGGCCTCGCCTCGGTGGTGGTCCAGGGCGAGCCGGCCCCCGCCACACCGGGCCGCTGGCATGCGCTCTTCCACCGCATCAACCGGGCACCCGGCCGCTGGGTGCTGGTCATCGGGCTGCTGAGCCTGCTGACCATGCCGCTCTACGAGGTCGAGGCCAGCGGGGGGCCCCAGGACCGCCCCGCCGTCGCCGCCCTCGGCACGGCGGCCGCCAACTGGCTCACGAGCCCCGCGGTGCTGCCCTGGCTGCTGGCCCTGGGCTTCGCCACGGCCTTCCTCCACTACCTGCTCGATCGGGCGGTCTGGCGCCTCTCCCACCCGGCCGTGCGCCAGGCGGCGGCCCCGCTGCTGCGCTGAGACCCCGGGCGCACTGAAGAGCGTGGCGGTGGGCGTTCAGGGCAGGAAGCCCGTCACCATCAGCCGCACGTCGAAGCCGTGGGAGCTGCCCGTGACCCACTCGCGGCCGGCCCAGGCGTGGTCGGTGCCCAGCTCGAGGCGCCCGCCCACCCAGGGGTGGGGCCGGATGCTGCCCCCGAGGGCGGCGCGCATGCCCGGCCAGGGGCCCCCCTCGGCGCCCTCCCACCAGGCCGAGGGCCCCAGCCAGAGGCTCGGACCGACGCCCAGGTCGATGGCGTACATGTCGATGGGCTGGTGGTAGACGGCCATCAGCGAGCCCAGCCAGCCCCGCACCCGCAGCGCCCCCTGGGCGTCGAAGGGCGAGGCGAAGTCGGCGCGCAGGTTGAAGCGCCAGACCACGGGCACCTCAGCGGCGATGGCCACGCCGCCCTTCATCGCCGCCGGCCGGCCCCGGTCGGTGCGGAAGACCGGGCCCACCGAGAGCTGGAGCAGGTCGCGGCGCCCGAGCTCGGTCGGTGCCGCCCCCCCGCCCCCCGACCGGGCGGCCGGCGGGTCGAAGGCATCGGGATCGGCGAGCGGGTCGGGATCGTCGAGGGCATCCGGATCCTCGAGGGCCACCCCGTCGCCGTCCACGGGGCCCGCGGCGGCCGCCGACAAGGGCACCAGCGCGAGGAGGAGACCGGCCATGCGTGCGCGCACCATCACTGCTCCCCGCCCGTCAGGTTGAGACCGAAGACGTGGACCTCATCGGGAAAGCCGATGGCCACCACACTCGCGAACTGGCGGTCGCCGACCTGGATGCCGACCTCTCCCGCGCTGAGCACCCGGGGCACCCGCGGCAGCTCGACGGCCCGCACGGCCTGGCCGCTGAGGGCGTCGAGGTGGACGAGGCGGGCCAGGGAGCCGGGCGAGGAGGCGAGCACGAGGTCGCCGCCCCCCACCGCCGCGAGGCTGAGCACGGGCTCGCCGATGGTCGTGGCCCAGAGCTCTTCGCCGTCCGGGAGGTGGGCCCGCAGCTCGGGACCGCCCAGCTCGGCGGTGATGACGGCCCCCGACAGGGGCTCGAAGACCACGGCGCTGCCCGGGGCATCCCAGCCCACGACCGTGCCGTCCGGGGCCACGGACCAGGTGCCCGCCGGGTTCGTGACCAGGAAGAGGCCCGGCCCGGGGGCCACCGCCGTGCCCACGGTCTCGCTGAGGCAGAGATCGTCGGGAACACTCACCAGCGCGGCATCCCCGAAGACCACCTCACAGCCGCGCTCGCCGTGCTCGGACAGGCTCACGACCGCCCCGTCGAGCAGCCCGCCGGCGAGCAGGGTGGTCGCGGCGTCCTCTCGGGCCACGGTCTCGGCCCGGGCCCCGTCGACCCGGACGAGGCTGTCGCCCTGGTCGAGCAGCACCACCCCGTCGCCGCCCTCGGCCGCGGTGGCCGCGATGCCGGCGAAGCGGGCCGCCGCCCCCGGAGAGAAGCGCGACAGCTCGTCGCCCGTGCGCAGATCGAGCTGGAGCATCGGCCCCTGGCCCGCCTCGATGACGTGCAGGTCGATGCCCGAGCTGCCCAGGGCCAGGTCGGCCGGGTCGACGGCGAAGGCCCGGGCGTGGTGGAGCAGCGCGCCCGGGTCGGCGCAGCCAGCGAGGCCCAGGAGGGCCCCCGCGAGGAGCCGCCGCCCGGCGTGCCCCGCCATCACCGCTCCTCCCGCACGGGGCCCATGTTCCGCCGGGAGGCCCAGGCCAGGATCGCGTAGGTGAGCCGCGGGAAGTACTGGGCCAGGAAGACCCCCAGGCGGCCGTGGCCCGTGAAGACGAACTGGCGCTCGCGGCGCGCGATGGCCCCGATCATGACCCGGGCGGCCGCCGGCGCCTGCCAGAGCAGCCGCGCCGGGCGGGTCTCCTTGCGGGCGGCGTGGTGCTGGCCGTCGTTGTCGACCCGGGCGATCTCGCTGTGGACGTAGCCCGGGTGGATGGTGGTGCAGGAGACCCCCGTGCCGTGCAGCTCCATCGAGAGCGTGTCGCCGATCATGCGCACGGCCGCCTTGCTGGCGGTGTAGGCGCCGCCGCTGGCGATGGGGGTCCAGGCGGCGACGCTGCCGATGAGCACCAGCCGCCCGCCGGTCTCGCGCAGGGCCGGCACGGCGTGGCGGGCGGTGCTGAGCAGGCCGTGCACGTTGACGTCGAGCTGGCGCCGCCAGTGGGCCGCGGGCAGGTCGAGCACCCGCCCCGACACGGAGTAGCCGGCGTTGGCCACGGCCACATCGAGGCGCCCAAACTCTTCGAGAATGGTCGCCACCGCGGCCTTCTGGGCCTCGTCATCGACCACGTCGAGGGGCAGCACCAGGGCCTTCTGGCCGAGGGCCCGCACCTGGGCGGCGACCGCCTCGAGGGGGGCCGCCCGGCGCCCGGAGAGCACCACCCAGGCCCCCCGGCGCGCGAACTCCTCGGCGCAGGCGGCGCCGATGCCAGAGCCGGCACCGGTGATCCAGACCACCCGCCGATCGAAGCGGCCGGTGGCCCGGGGACCGTCGGCCACCGTGACAGCAGGGGGGGCCGGAGAGCCAGAGGCGGAGGGGGACATGCAGATCTCCAGGGCGCAGGCGCCGTGCATGTAGCCCGGCCACGGCAGCCCAGGGGACAGGGCCGCGTCAGAAGCCTCGCCCCGCAGCGCCCGGTGCCCCGGCGCCCGCCCCTCAGAAGGTGAAGAGCACGCCCGGGGTGTCGAGGTCGAGGGCGAGGAAGCCCGTCCACAGCTCGCCGGCGGCGAGGGGCGGCACGACGTGGACCCGGATGCCCACCGCGGCCAGGCCGACCCGGGTGTGGAGGGCCGGGCGCACCACCGGGACGGTCGGCAGCACCGTCCAGGTGCCCGCCTCGGCGTCGAAGTCGGCCGCGTAGCCCTGGACCACGAGGGCGGCGCCGCCGACGTCGAGGGCCGTGCTCCAGCCGCCGGTGCCGAGGCGCTGGCGCAGCGAGAGATCGGCCACGCCCGAGACGTAGCGGGCCGCGCCGCGCTCGAGGGCCGCGCCCCGGGCGCCCGAGGACAGGGTCAGCGCCCCGCCCACCACCACCCGCTCGCGCAGCACCGCGTGGCCCGTGAACATCCACGACGAGGCCATGTCGAGCTCGAGGCCCTGGAGCAGGCTGAGCCCGAGCTGGAGGTGGCCGCCGATGGGAAAGGGGGTGCCCGGGTCGTCGCGCAGGGCGCGCAGCTGGTCGGCGCTCGACAGGAAGGCCACGTTGTCGCCGCCGAGCTTGCGGCTCGTGATGCCGACGATGCGGCCCTGGGCGTCGACCACGGGCCCGCCGGAGTTGCCCGGGTTCAGGGCGGCATCGGTCTGGATCAGGCGCGGCCCGACGGCGCTGACGATGCCCTCGCTCACGCTCCAGAGCAGCATGCCCTCCATCGCGGCGGTGCGGCCGGCGGCCGGCGCGAAGGGGTGGCCCATGCCGTAGACCCGCTCGCCCTGGCGAGGGGTGTCGGAGCGGATGGAGAGGGGGGCGACCACACCGGCGAGGGCGGGCACCGAGACCAGGGCGAGGTCTTCCCGGGGGCGCGTCGCGATCACCCGGCCCTTGGCCACCGTGCCGTCCCGGGTCGTGACCTCGGAGCGCAGGCCGCTGGCGACGCAGTGGTAGGCCGTGGCGACCGTGCCGGCGTTGTCGATGACGACCCCGGAGCAGTAGGCCGGGCCCGTGACCAGCAGCACCACGGCGTCGAGCCACTGGCCGAGCTCGGCAGGGGACGCCCGGGTGGGGCCCTCGCCGTCGAGGGCGCCGAGCGCGGACGGGACCGGAGCCGCGGGCTCTGGCGGGGCCGGGTCGGTGGGCACGGCGGAGGCGTCCCCCGGGGCCGGGTCGGCGGGCGCGGCGGGGGACTCCCCCGGGGCCGGGTCGGCGGGCGCGGCGGCGGCGCCCTCCGGCGCGGCATCCGGCGGGGCCGCGGCGGCGGCCGGGAGCCAGAGCGCCAGGACCCCGGCAGAGAGAACGGCGGCGCGGCGGTGGAGGGACGGCATGGGACGCTCGGGGAGGGTGCCGGTGCGCACGGGGGCGGAAGGCGGCGGCGGTCCAGGTTAGCCCGCCGCATGCCCTGCCACCGCACCCGCCCCCCGTCCCTGCTCCTCGCCCTGGCCCTCACCCTCGGGGGCCCCCTGGGCTGCGAGCCCGTCGACCCGCGCCCCGTGCCCGTGCCGCCGGACCCCGACCCAGCGCGCGCGGCCCCCGCCGCCCCCGACGCCGCGGCCGCCCCCGCCCCGCCGTCCGCCGACGGGGGCCGGATCGAGACCGCGTCCCCCGAGACCCCTGAGACCCCCGAGACCGCCGAGACCGCCGACGCCGCCAGCCTCGGCCCCCGGGTCGCCGCCCCGCCGCCGCTCACCGCGGGCGCACCGGGGCGCATCTCGGCCCGCCACATCCTCGTCGCCTGGCAGGGCGCGGAGGGCGCCGCCCCCGCCAGCACCCGCAGCCGCGCCGAGGCCCTCGCCCACATCCGCGCGCTCGCCGACCAGCTCGACCAGGGCGCCGACTTCGCGACCCTCGCGAAGGACGAGAGCGACGACGCCAGCGCCGCCCGGGGGGGCGATCTCGGCGCCTTCGGGCGGGGCGCGATGGTGCCCGCCTTCGAGAACGCCGCCTTCGCCCTGAAGCCCGGTCAGCGCAGCGACGTGGTCGAGAGCCCCTTCGGCTTCCACCTCATCCAGCGCACCGCCCTCGTCGAGGCCCACCTCGGCCACGTGCTCGTCCAGTGGGAGGGGGTGCCCCGCTCGTCGGCCACCCGCACCAAGGAAGAGGCCCGGGCGATTGCCGAGACGGCCCGCCAGCGCCTCGTCGCGGGCGCGTCCCTCTCGGTGGTCGCCCCAGATCGGAAGAGCACACGTCTGAACTC
>CAXQUZ010000093.1:0-7302 GCA_964226865.1 Myxococcota bacterium
CCGGCGGGAGGATCGAGACCGCCCGGGGCCCCGGAGGCCGCCGCCACGGGGCCGGGACGATCGTGCCTGGGCGTCGCCAGCCAGGCTGCCGAAGTTTCTTGGCAAGAGAAGCTGAAGGCGCCCTGCCCCTGGCCGAAGAGGAGCATGCTGAGCGAGCGGCCGGGCGGGGTACTGCAGGGGCCTCCGCCCGGCCCGCCGCGGGCTTCCTGCCCCGGCGGTGCCGCACTCAGTCCACCGCACGGTACCCTTGGCGCGCTCCCGCCCAGGACATCCCCGTGGCCGACCCGTCTCCCCCCCTGCCTCCGAGCGCGCTGCACGGTGCCCGGGTGCTGGTGGTCGAAGACGACCCCGCGACCCGCCGGGCCCTCAGCCGCCGCATGACCCGCCTCGGGGCCACCGTGCGCGAGGCCGTCGACGGCCGCAGCGGTCTCGCCCAGGCCACCGCCGAGGGGCCCGACGTCATCGTGCTCGACCTCGGGCTGCCCGACCTCCACGGGGTCGCCGTCTGCCGCGAGCTCCGGCGCCACCCCACCACCGCCCGCACCCCGGTGCTCGTGCTCACCGGCCACGGCGACGTGACCACCCAGCTCGACGCCCTCACCGCCGGCGCCGACGACTTCGTCATCAAGCCCGCCCACCCCAAGGTGGTCGAGGCCCGGCTGGGCAACCTGGTGCGCCGCCACCGCGCCGAGCTCGAGAACGCCCGGCTGGTGCGCGACCTCGAGCGCTACCTCTCCCAGGCCGCCCGCGAGCAGGCCCTCGAGCCCCGGGCGATGGAGCGGCTGCGGGCGACGATCCTGTTCAGCGACCTGCGCGACTCGACCGCCGCGAGCTTCGCGGGCGAGCCCCAGGCCTACGCCGAGGCCGTGCGCACCGTGCTCGGACGCCAGGCCGACATCATCCGCCACTGGGGCGGCTACGTCGACAAGTTCACGGGTGACGGCATGCTCGCCGTCTTCTCCGACGAGCAGGGCCCCCTCCAGGCCTGCCAGGCCGCCGCCGAGATCGTGCGCTGGGCACGGGTGGCGCCGCGGACGGGCATCTGGCACCCCCTGCCCATCGGCATCGGCATCCACGAGGGCATGGTGCTCCGGGGCGACGTGGGCAGCGACAACCGCCGCGACTTCACCGTGCTCGGGCCGACCGTCAACACGGCCGCGCGCCTCTGCGGCCACGCCGGCGCCCTCGACGTGCTCGTCTCCCAGACCGTCTTTGCCGGCGCGCCCCCGGCCCAGACCTTCCGCTCGATGCCGCCCCTCGTGCTCAAGGGGCTGCCGGCGCCGCTGCGGGCCTGGCGCATGGTCGTCCGGGGCGCCGTGCCCGCGCCCAGCGGCGGCACCGGGCCGGCCACGGGTTAGCTCGTCGGCCCGCCGGGAGCTGCACCATGGCCGACTCGCCCCCTTCCCACCGTGAGGCCGCCCGCGGGCGGCTGCCCACCCTCAAGGGCACCCTCACCCACCAGCACCTCCTGGCCGAGTATGCCCAGGACGCCCAGGCCGCCGTGCTCTACGGCTACTGTGCGCGCATCGCCGAGATCGAGGGCCACCCCGAGACCGCGACCGTGCTGCGCGAGCTGGCCGAGCAGAAGACCATGTTCGCCGAGGGCCACCTCGACTTCCTCAAGAAGGCCGGCGACCCGCTCGTGGGCCGCAGCATCGGCGAGACCCTGCGCAACCTCGAGACCGCCGTGCGCATCGAGGATCAGGACGCCACCGACAACCTGCCCGACATGGCCCGCACGGCCCACGGCGAGGGCTTCCCCGACATCGCCAGCTGGCTCGAGTCCGTGCTGCTGGCCCGCCGCCACCACGCCGCCCGGCTGCGCAGCGCCCAGGAGGCGGCCAAGTGAGCTACTCCGCCGACGACATCACCGTTCTCACCGGGCTCCAGGCCGTGCGCCAGCGGCCAGCCATGTACATCGGCAGCACCGGCAGCGCCGGGGTGCTCCACCTCGTCGCTGAGCTCGTCCAGAACAGCGTGGACGAGGCCCTGGCCGGCCACTGCCAGTCCATCCGGGTGCGCCTGCTGCCCGGCGGGCAGATCCGCGTCGAAGACGACGGGCGGGGCATTCCCGTCGGCCCCCACCCGAGCGACGGGCGCCCGGCGGTCGAGGTCGTGCTCACGACCCTCCACGCCGGCGGCAAGTTCGGCGAGCAGGGCGGCGCGCCCGGGGCCTACGGCATCGCCGGCGGCCTCCACGGGGTCGGCGTGAGCTGCGTCAACGCGCTGAGCGCCACGCTCTCGGCCGAGATCTGCCGCGAGGGCCGCCGCTGGACCCTCGCCTTCGCCCGGGGCGAGGCCACCGCGCCGCTCACCGACGCCGGGCCCGCGTCCACCACGGGCACGGCCATCACCTTCGCCCCCGATCCCGAGATCTTCGAGCGGCCGGGCGCGGTCGACACCCGCACCCTGCGGCGCCGCCTCCAAGACCAGGCCTTCCTCCACCCGGGCCTCACCGTCGCCCTCCACGACGAGCGCGGCGCCCAGCCCCAGGTCGAGGTCTTTCGCTACGACACCGGCATCGCCGGATTTGTCGACCACCTGGCCCGCGAGCGCACCCCCCTCCACGCCCAGCCCATCCTCATCCGCGGCGAGGCCGACGGCCACGCCCTCGAGCTCGCGCTGCTGTGGACCACGGCCTACGCCGAAGAGACGCTGTCCTACGTCAACGCCATCTTCACCAGCCAGGGCGGCACCCACGTCGAGGGCCTCCGGGCGGCCCTGTCCCGGGCGGTCAACGCCCACGCCCGCGCCCAGGGACTCCTCCACGACGACAGCGAGGAGCAGATCGCCGGCTATGACGTGCGCGAGGGCCTCGTGGGCGTGCTCTCGCTCCAGATGCGCGCCCCCGAGTACGAGGGCCAGACCAAGTCGGCCCTCACCTCCGGCAGCGCCACCGCGGCCGTCGAGGCGGTGGTCGCCGGCGCCCTGACCGCGTGGCTCGCCGCCCACCCGACCGAGGCCGCCGCCATCGTCGGCAAGGCCCTCGAGGCCTCCCGCGCCCGGGCCGCCGCCCGCCGGGCCAGCGAGAAGGCCCGCTACCAGTCCATCGACCAGGTCGTGAGCAAGGAGGTCTACAAGCAGCAGTTCGGCATCCGCTCGAAGAACTGGCACCAGTCGGCCGCCTGGATCACCGACCAGGGCATTCTCGGCGCCCAGGCCGACATGTGGGAGGGCGACGAGAACGCCCAGGTGCTCGACATCTGCTGCGGCTCGGGCGTCGTCGGCAACGCGTTCCGGGGCAAGGTCGGCCACATCACGGGCCTCGACCTCACCCCCGAGATGATCGCGCTGGCCAAGACCCGCCTCGACGAGGTCATCCAGGGCGACGTCTACGACATGCCCTTCGAGAACGACCGCTTCGACCTCGTGACCAACCGCGAGGTGCTCCACCTGCTGCCCCGGCCCGAGCTTCCCGTGGCCCAGGTCTTCCGGGTGCTCAAGCCCGGCGGCCAGTTCATCGTCGGCCAGCTCGTGCCCTACGGCCCCGAGGACGCCCCCTGGTTCTTCCGCATCGTGAAGAAGAAGCAGCCCCTCTTCTTCAACAACCTGATGGAAGAGGACATGGTGCGTCTGCTCGAGAATGCTGGATTCGTCGACATCGCCACCAGCGAGCTCTTCTGTTGGGAAGACATCGATGTGTGGATCGACACCTGGGAGACCCCCAACCTCCACCGGCACGAGATCCGCGACCTCTACTACAACGCCCCGGCCGAGGTCCGCCGGGTGCATCCCTTCGAGGTGAAGCCCGACGGCGGCATCCTCGACCAGTGGCGCTGGGTGGTCTTCCGGGGCACCAAGCCGGCCTGAACCAAGCGAGAACACCGTGTCTGACATCAGCTACGACCCTACCGTGGTGGAGCACTTCACCGCCCGCGCCGCCCACTACGACGCGTCGAGCGCCTGGTGCACCGACGCCCAGCTCGCCGCCCGGGTCTTCGCCCTGACCGCACCGGCGGCGGACGCGCGGGTGCTCGACGTGGCCTGCGGCACCGGCCTCGTGAGCCGGGTCTTCAAGGGCCGGGTGGCCGAGGTGGTCGGCGTCGACATCACGCCGGCCATGTACGCGCAGGCCGCCCCCCACCTCGACAGCTTCGTCGAGGGCCCGGGCGAGGCCCTGCCCTTCCCCGACAACAGCTTCGACGTGGTCACCTGCCGCCAGGGCACCCAGTTCATGGACGACGCGGCGGCCATCCGCGAGATGTTCCGGGTGGTCAAGCCGGGGGGCGTGGTCTGCGTCATCAACCTCTGCGCCTACGGACCCGACGACCGGGACGAGTACTTCGAGGTGCTGCGGCTGCGGAACCCGGCGCGGGTGAACTTCTACCTGCGGGAAGACCTCGTGCGGCTCTTCGAGCAGGCCGGCGGCAAGGGTGTGGTCGTGCACGACTACGTCAGCGTCGAGGACGTGGACGTGTGGTCCGACAACAAGGCCATCTCGGAGGAGCGCCGGGAGGCCATCCGCGCGGTCTACCGCGGCGGCAGCCCGGGCTTCTGCCAGCACCACGCCGTCGAGCTCACCGACGACGGGCGCATCGTCGACCACATGCTCTTCGGCATCGCCATCGGCCACGGCTAGCCGGGCCGGTCGGCGTCGGCGAGCGTCGCCGCGGCCGCGTCGGCCCAGAGCCCCGGGAAGCGGGCCCGCAGCTCGGCGTTGGGACGGTGGACCGGCCGGTGGTCGCGGTGGCCGGCGACCGTGCGGTGGTGGTCGGGGTGCTGCCAGTGGGTGGGGTGGAGCGCCGCGCCGCTGCAGTCGGAGTGCTGCTTGCAGGCCCCGCAGCAGGACCAGACGCCCCCGTCCCGGTTGCAGTGGCTGCCGTACCAGCCACAGCGGCAGTCGTCGTCGTGGTAGCGCCAGGTGCCGGTGTGGGGATGGAGGACGGGGTCGTCGGACATGGGCGGCTCCGAGGATCGCGGGGACGCAGACGCGGGCCCCCGGACGGGACCCGGCCAGCACCCTGCCCCACGCAGGCGGGCCGGGCGGGCTGCCGCGGGGGCCGGCACCGCTCCGGGGAACGGCCGCCGGCGCGTCAGCCCTCGCTGTTGCGGCCCCCGTAGGCGCCGATGTCGGCGCGGCTGCCGTCGAGGTCGACGTCCCGGGGATCCGCGGCGTCGACGAGGGGCGAGTCCGGCGCGAGGTGCAGGTCCCAGTCTGCCGGCTCCCCTGCCACCGCCACGTGACCGGGCGCAGCGCTGAACCGCCCGTCGATGCGCTCCCGTCCGCCGTCGAGCACGATGCCCGTCCCGTCGTTGTCGTGGGCGTTCGACCAGGCCACGGCCGCCTCGGCGCCCGTCACGAGGGCCACCGGTCCCCCGATCGTGCTGCGGGTGCCGGCGATGGTGCTGCCCTCGAGCGCGCCCCGCTCCGTGCCCTCGACGAGCAGCGCCGAGGCGCGGGTCCCGTCGGTGCCGCCGTGGAGCCGGTTGTCCCACAGGGTGAGGTGGGAGAGGCGCTGCTCGGGGGCGCGCAGCCAGACCATGCCGGCGCTGATCTTGTCGGCGCTGACGGTGTTCCCGGCAATGACTGCGTAGGCGAGCACGTTGTCGTGGTCGTCTTCGATCTGGACGAGACCCGCCTCGGCACGGCCCCCGCCGGCCACCACGTCGAGGCCGCGCAGATCGAGGCCCTGTCACCAGCCGCTCGGGCCCCGGGCCCAGACCGCGCCCGCCTCGAGCAGCCCGCCGCTCCAGACCTCGGCGCCCATCATCTCGAGCCGGTCGATGCGTGCGCTGCCCTCCACCCAGAGCAGCCCGGCCATCGCATCCCCCGAGACCGCCGTCGTGTCGGCGATCCCGACCTCGTCGAGGCTCAGATCCGGCGCCCCCTCCGCCGCGCCGACGACGGCGACCGCGGCCCCCTCCAGCCGCCCCTCGGACGTGACCGCCGCGCCGTCCACCCCGAGCTCCCGCACGAAGCCCGCCACCTGATCCATGGCGAGGGCACCGCCCCAGATCGGCCCGGCCGCCGCCACGACCGGCGCCCGGAGCGAGACGGCGCGGGCCCCGACGCCCAGATCCTCGAGGCCCACCACCCCGCCCCAGACCCGGTCGGCCTCGACCACGGGCGCCTCGATCTCGAGCTGGTCGATGTGGAGCCGGCCCTGGCGGGCGTAGAGCACCCCGCCCACCACGGCGCTGCCCCCCCGGGCCTCGGCCCCCGTGATGTGCACCTGGTCGAGCAGGGCGCTGACCTGCTCCAGCCAGATGGCGCCGCCCGCGACCTCACCGGCCGCCAGGGCCTCGACGCCCTCGATGCGGGTGCGGGCGAGGGTGAGGGCACCGCCGGCCATGTGGAGGGCCCCGCCGGCGACCGCTCCGCCCTGGGCCACGCTGCCCCGAAGCACGAGATCCGCGGCGAGCAGGGCGCCCCCTTCGAGGTGGAGGGCGCCGCTGGTGCCCCCGCGGCAGTCTTCGATGACGACGTCTTCGAGCACCAGCTCGACCTCACGGGCCCGGAGCGCCGCCCCGGTCTCGGCCGCCCCGTTGCGCAGGCGCAGCCCGACGAGGGTGAGGGCGCCCGGGCCGTCCAGCTCGACCACCCGCCCCGCGCCCTGGGCGTCGAGAATGGTCTCGTCTGGGCCGTTCTCCCCGACGATGCGCAGGTCGAGGGCCGGATCCGGCGCGACGGCCGGCCAGACCCCGGGGCCCAGGCAGATGGTCTCGCCGGGGCCCGCGGCGGCGAGGGCCTCGGCGAGGGTGGGCCAGGCCTCGGGCACCCGGAGCCCCACACAGGCGGCCGGCGCGGACTCGAGCTCGGGCTCGGGCCCACCGGGCGCCCAGCTGTCGCCGCCGGCAGCTCCGCCGGTGTCGGGCGCCACCCCACCCTCCGCCGCGCCCCCCACGGCACCGGGGCCCCCCGGCCGCGGCGCCGCACAGCCGAGGCCGATCACCGCGAGCACCGCGCACCCGCGGGCACGGGGCCCCCCGGGGCGCTCCCGGGAGGGGGCGCAGGCAGCGGATCGGGAGCAGGACGACAGCAGGGAGCGCACAGCGGACACGGGACCTCCAGGGTGTGGAGCCCGCCCTTGCGAGGGCCGTGCCATCCCCAGACCGCCGGTCGATCAGGGACTTGCGGCGCCTCGGGGGTGACGATCGTCACCCCAGCGCGTCCGGACTGCCCGACGGTCGTCACCCCCGACCGGCGTCACCCCCCGGCGGTCTCGCGCCCCACCCCGCCCGCCGCCCCCGCGGGCGCGCTCCCCGGCCCCACCCCGGCCACGCATCCCCTACCGGGTGCGGGCCCCCCCGGCCCGGGTGGGTCCAAGCAGCTCGTCGCTCCGGGCGCCGCGCCCCACGCCC
>CAXQUZ010000094.1:0-6809 GCA_964226865.1 Myxococcota bacterium
CTGGACCCGGCGCTGGACCCGGTCGAGGCCGCGCTCGAGAAGGTGCTTGCCAGCGTCTTTCACGAGCGCACCCAGGGCGTCGGACTCGCCCCGCAGGTAGCACTTCTGGTTGCAGGGGGTGGCGCACTGCTTGACCGTCGCCCGCCGGGCCCGCAGGGCGTCTGTGCGCCACAGCTCGCGCAGGGTGTGGTCGCGGACCGAGCCGAAGCTGCCGGCGAGGAAGTCGAGCTTGCCATCGCACATGATGGCCTGGCCGTCGGCGTTGATGTAGAGCTCGCGCCAGCCGGCCCAGCAGGGGGCCTCGAGGGGCGCGAGGCCCTCGCGGTAGTAGCGGGGGATGCGCCGCAGCTCGTCGTCGGTGTTCTCGATGCGGTCGCCGGCCGTGCCCTGGCCCGCGGCCCGGTCGCCGAGGGCAGCGCTGACCCGCTCGAGCAGGGGCAGGTGGTCGGGGTGGAACCACAGGGCGGCCGCCTCGGGGGGGGCGCCCTCGGGGGTGCGGAAGAGGTTGAGCACCTGGACGCCGTCGAAGCCGAGGGCCGCCTGTTCATCGAGCACGTCGAGGAAGTGGTCGGCGTTGCGGGCGTGGAGGATGGTGTTGGCCAGGATCTTGCGGCGGGCGTTGCCGGCGGCCTGGTCGGCGTCGCGGATGCGCTGGTAGCCGGCGATGGCGCGGTCCCACATGCCGGCGCCGCGGATGAGGTCGTGGCTGGCGCGGCTGCCGTCGAGGCTGAGGTTGAAGTGGAGCCGGTCGCTCGGGATGGCGGCGATGGCCCGGGCCCGCTTGGGGGTGATGAGGGTGCCGTTGGTCGTGACCGTGACGTAGAAGCCGCGCTGCACGGCATAGGCGAGGATCTCTTCGATGTCGCCGCGCATGAAGGGCTCGCCGCCCAGCGGGTTGAAGACCTCGACCCCCCAGGCGGCGGTCTGGTCGATGATGCCCTTGATCTCGTCGGTGCTCAGCTCGGGGGCGTCGTAGCAGGTGGTGCACATGGTGCACGTCAGGTTGCAGCGCAGGGTGACGTTCAGCGTGACCCGGTCCGGGGGCGCGAGGCTCCGGTTGAGGGCGCGGCTGAAGTACATGGCGAGGTCGCGCCGCAGGGCCGCCGGGGTGCGCTGGGGGCGCAGCCGGGCGCGCAGGGCGGCGGGGGAGGGGAGGGAGAGGGGCACGCGAGCCTCGGGGACCCCCTGCGCGTATCGCGGGGGGCCGCGCTGCCCAGGCGGGGGCTGGTAGGCTGGCGCCCGTTCCCGCGGAGAGTCCATGCGCGTCCTCATCGTCCACCACGGCCGCCTGCCCACGCCGGGCCACGCCGTCAGCGGGGGGGCCCTGCGCGCCTGGCGCCTCGGGCGGGGCCTCCAGCGGGCAGGCCACGAGGTCCACTGGCTCACCCGCGCCCAGGATCAGCCCGGCGGCTTTGCCTCGCCGGCCGAGCTGGTGCTCCGGGGCCGGGCCCTGGCGCCCGACCGGGTGATCGCCGTCCAGCTCGAGGAGGCCCCGGCGCTGCGGGCCCTCGGTGTGCCCCTCGTGGTCGACCTCTACGCCCCGCGCCTGGTCGAGGCGGCCTTCGAGCAGGCCCTGCCGACCGCGGCGCCGGCCGTGCTGCGGGCCCTCGGGGCGGGGGACCTGTTCCTCGTGAGCAACCCGCGCCAGCGCTGGACCTGGCTCGGCGCCCTCGCCCTCGCGGGGGTCGAGCTGGGGGCGGATCCCTGCCTCGTGGTGCCCCTCGCGGCCCCGGCGCCCCGGACCGCCCCGGCGCCCCGGCCCGGCGCCGAGCCGGTCTTCGTCGCCGGCGGTGCGCGCTGGCCCTGGCAGGATCCGGTGCCCGCGCTGGCCCGGGTGCTGGCCCACCTCGATCGCCGGGGCACGGGCCGGGTGCGCTGGTTCGGCGGCGCGCCCCTGCTCGGGGCGGACGCGGGCGGCTTCACCCTGCCGGCCCATCCCCGGCTCAGCGAAGAGGGCTGGCTTCCCTACGATGCCCTGCTGGCGGAGTATGCCGGGGCGACTGCGGCCATCGACTGGATGGCCCCCAACCCCGAGCGGGCCCTGGCCCTGAGCTTCCGCCACGTCGACTACCTCGGCTGTGGTCTGCCGGTGCTCACCAGTGCGGATGGCGCGCTGGTCGATGTTCTCGGGGGCGCGGGCATCGCCACGGACGACATCGAGGGGGCCCTGGACGCCGTGCTGGACGACGCCCCCCGGCGGGCCGAGATGGCGGCGGCGGCCCGGGCCCTCGCCACGTCCCACTTCGACGAGGACGCGGTCGTGGCGCCCCTGCTCGCCTGGCTGGAGGCCCCCCGTCCCGTGCGCCGGGCGCCCTCTCCCCTGGCGCCGGCGGCCGAGCTCGCCGCGCGGGCCGCCCGGGCCGAGACCCGGCTGGCCCTGCTCGAAGACACGGCCGCCCGGGCCCAGGCCGAGGCGGTCGAGAAGCGCCAGGAGCTCGGGGCCGCCATGGCGCGGGTCGACGAGCTGGTCGGCACCACGGCGCGGCTGGCCCGGGCCATGGATGAGGTGGCCGGCTTCAAGCGCGAGGCGGTGGCCCTGCTGGGCAACCAGTCCGCCCAGGCCCGGCGCAGCCTCGCGGATGCCGAGCGCGAGAACGGGCTGCTGCGGGCCGACATCGAGAAGAAGAACGCCGAGCTGGTCGCCCTCGACCGGCTGCGGGAGCGCCTCGAGAACGACAACCGGAACCTGCGGGCCGAGGTCGAGCGGCTCCAGCGGCCCCGGGGGCTGCTGCGGCGCTGATGGGCGGGGCCCGGGGGCTCAGAGGGCGACGTCGGCCACGAGCACCCGGTCGCCCTCGTAGGGGGCCTCGGCGAGCACCCGGCCGTCGGGGCCGAGGATGACCGAGCGGCCCGAGAAGGTCGTGCCCCGGTCGGTGCCCCAGGTGTTGGCGGCGACCAGGGCGCCGGACCAGCCCGCGAGGCGCTCGCGCCAGTAGGGCAGCACCTCGATGTCTTCGTCGACCCAGTTGGTGCAGAAGGCGAAGATCTGGGGGGCCTGCTGGCGGAGGAAGGCCGTGAAGCGGGGGTCGTTGAGGTCCATGCAGATGGCCGGGACCATGCGGCGCTCGCCGCCGAGGGGCACGACCGTGCGGCGCCAGCCGGGGGAGGCCCAGGTCTGGTCGGCCTCGAAGAGCAGCACCTTGCGGTAGGTGGTCACGAGGGTGCCCGTGGGATCGACGACCAGGGCGCTGTTGTGGAGGGTGGCCAGGGGGCGGCCGGTGGGGCCGGTCTGGCCCGGGTGGACCTGGCGCTCGGCGAAGCCGCAGACGATCCACATGCCGTGGGCCCGGGCGGCCGCAGCGAGCACCGCCGCGGTGGGGCCCCGGGCGGGCTCGGTGTGGGGGGCCAGCTCTTCGGGGCTGTCCCAGATGTAGCCAGTGGTCGCCATCTCGGGCAGCACGGCCAGCTCGGCCCCCGCGGCGCCGGCCTCGGCGAGCAGGGTCGGGATGTCGAGGCGGGCGGCCTCGGGGTGGCCCTTGGGGGGGCGGTACTGGATGGCTGCGAGTCTCATGGCACCGGGCTAACTGCTGCGTCGCGGTCCAGCCCCCTGCCCGGGCTGGGGCGCCCCGTCCCCTGCCGTCCCCCCGGAGCGACGATGCCGGAAGCCTCCTCCCCCTCTGTCGCGCGGCGCCTGCTCAAGGGCCTCGGCCTCGCGGGCCTGGGCCTCGCCGGGCTGGCGGCGGCGGCGGTGCTCGTGCCGATGCGCACCGTGGTCGGCGACGACATGGCCTGGTCGCTCCAAGACGGCGAGCGGGTCTGGATCGTGCCCGATCGGGTGCGCAAGGCCGACGTGGTGCTGCTCGAGGACCCCCTCCAGCCGGGCCGCATGGTGCTGCGCCGGGTCATCGCGGGCCCGGGCCAGAAGGTGCGCATCGACGACGGCGGGGTGCGGATCAACGGCAAGCGCATCCGCCAGACCGACATGGGCGAGGGCGGCCCCCACCGGGTGGTCAAGGAGGTCATCTGGTCGTCTCCGCCGGCCCGGCCGAACCCCTACCTGACCCAGCTCGCGACCCTGCCGGTCGCCTGGTCGAGCCCGGGGGTGGTCGAGGTGCCCGACGACCACTGGTACCTGCTGGCCGACAACCGCGACGTGGCCCTCGACTCGCGCTGGTGGGGCCCCGTGCCCGCGGCGGCCATCGAGGGGGTCGTGCGGGCGCGGCTCGGCACGGCCGACACCTGGCGCGAGGCGGCCGCCGTGCTGCTGCCCGAGGAGTAGGCTCCCGGCGGGGCCCGGCGCTCAGTCCGCGATCTGCTTCTGGGTGAAGCCGAAGCGCACCTTCAAGGTCAGGTTGTCTTCGGTGACCTCGATGGCGACGTCGTCCACGCCCATCTTGAGCCCCAGCGGGCCGCCGGCCGGGGCGACCATCTCCTCGACCTGGGCGCGCTTGAGGATGGGCACCTTGGAGAAGCGCTCGACCTGCTGCTGGAGCAGGTAGGCGGCGGCCTCGTTGAGGGCGCGCAGGATGACGTGGTCGCCGAGGTCGATGGTCGGGTTCTGGACCGAGCCGATGACCGCGTCGTCCTTCTTGTCGAAGTGGATGTCGCCGAGGTGGCAGGCGGCGCCCAGGCGCTTCTCGAGGGTGAAGGGGATCTCGACGTTCTTGCGGAGCAGGTGGATGCGCCCCTGGGCGACGGCCTTGACATGGGCGTCGACGCCGATCTTCTGGGGGGCGTAGTGGAACTCGGTGCCGTCGCGGTCGACCTCGAGCTTCCAGTCGCCCTCGACGTGGAGCAGCTCGTCGATGGCGGCGTAGACCTTCTTGCGGTTGGACTGCCACAGGCCGCTGGCCCGGTCTTTGGCCTGGACGAGGGCGGCGGGGGGCTTGCGATCGACCAGCAGGGCCGAGACCTGGCTGCGCACCTGGTCGCGGATCTGGAGCTGCTTGACGCCCCGGTAGACCATGCGGCCGAGGTCGAAGCTGCCGTCTTGGACCTTGAAGGGCAGGGCGCTGCCGACAAGGTCGTCCCACAGGCCCTTTCCGATGGAGAGGGACAGGTGGTACTGCTCGGTGATCTGCTTGGCCGCCACGTGGACTCCAGGGCTGGTGTCCACGCTACCCCAGGCGGCGGGCCCTGCGCAGCGTCGACCCGGAGGGGCGCAGCACAAGCGGCACCGGGCGCGGCCTCAGGGGAGGCGGCGCCCGGAGAGGGGGGACCGGCCGCGGTCGGGCGGCTGGTCGCTCGGGTGCCGGTGGACCGCGCGCCGCTGCGCCCGGGCCCCGGTCTGCCGCGGGCTCAGTGGAGCTCGGTGCCGGCGAAGAAGTAGGCGATCTCGACGGCGGCGGTCTCGGGGGCGTCGGAGCCGTGGACCGCGTTCTCGCCGATGGAGTCGGCGTAGAGCTTGCGGAGGGTGCCCTCGGCGGCCTGGGCGGGGTTGGTGGCGCCCATGATCTCGCGGTTGCGCTTGATGGCGTTCTCGCCCTCGAGCACCATGACGACGCAGGGGCCGCTGCTCATGAAGGCGGTCAGCTCGCCGAAGAAGGGACGCTCGGCGTGGACGGCGTAGAAGCCCTCGGCCACCTTCTGGCTCATGTGGATCTTCTTCATGGCGCAGATGCGCAGGCCCTCTTCTTCGAAGCGGGCGATGATCTTGCCGATGACGCCCTTCTTGGTGGCGTCGGGCTTGATGATGGAGAAGGTACGCTCGATGGCCATGGGGCCCTCCACAGAGTGCTGGTTGGGGCCGGCGGGGTAACCAGCACGCCCCGCGGGGCACGGGGCCGCGCGGGGCGAGGGTGTGACAGTGGGGCGCAGAAGGGCGCGGCTCAGCGTGCCTTGCAGGCCATGAAGCTGGCCTGGCAGACCACCTGGACGCTGGCGCCGGCCGTGACCGTGACCGTGCCCGCGGCGGTCGGGGGGGCCCCCGGCGCGAAGGTGGCCATGATCGTGTAGCTGCCGGGCGGGAGGCTGCCGGCGCCGAAGGAGCCCGCGCTGCCGACGAGGCGCACGGCTTCGGCGTCTCCGCCGATGCCCACGGTGCCGGCCTCGGGGGCGGGCGGGGCGGCGGCGGGGGGCGCGGGGGCGGCCTCGGGAGCGGCCTCGGGTGCCGGGGGGGGCGCCGGTGCCGGGGCCGGGGCCGGGGCCGGCAGGCTGCGGGCCTTGGGGCTGCGCTTGGGGGCGCGGCGCCGGGGGGGCGGAGCGGGCGCGGGGGCCGGCGCGGTGGACGCGGCGGCGGGGGACGGGGGGACGGGGTCGGCGGCCGGGACGGGGGTCGTGGCCGGGACGGGGGCGGCGGCCGGGACGGGGGGCGTGGCGGGGACGGGGTCGGCGGCCGGGACGGGGTCGGCGGCCGGGACGGGGGGCGTGGCCGGGACAGCAGGCGCGGCGGGCGCAGGCGGCGTGGGGGCGACGTGGAGGGCGCTCTCGCTGCGCTCGGGGGCGGGGCGGGCCCAGGGCCGCCAGGCGAGCGCGCCCAGGGCGAAGAGGGCGACCGCGGCCGCGAGCAGCAGGCGTCCCCGGCGGGGGCCCTCCTCGGTGCGCCCGGGGCCGCCGAAGCGGGGGGCGGCCGGCGGTGCGGGACGGGCCGCGGCGCGCAGGCGGCGGGTCACCGACTCGGCGGGCGCCGGGGCCGCGGGGCGGTCGCCGGGGATGTCGGGCGGGGCGACGCCGGGCACCTCGGTGCGGGGGGCGGCCACCGGCGCGGGGGCGTCGGCGGCGGCGGCGGTCGGGGGGGCCGCGGCCGGGGCGGCGCTGTCGCCACCGGGGGCCACGAGCCGCAGCCGGCTCCGGGGGGCGCCCTCCGCCGTGTCGGGCGCCGCGGGGGGCAGGGGCGGCGCGGAGATCGGAAGCGCGTCGGGGAGGGAACG
>CAXQUZ010000095.1:0-7306 GCA_964226865.1 Myxococcota bacterium
GCGTCGCTCAGCCAGCCGCCCTTCATGGTGTTGACCATCTCGACGTGGAGCTCGTAGGGCGCCACGAGGTGGTCGCCGTTGCGCACCGAGTCGCGCATGCGGTCGTCGGCGCCGAAGAGGGCGTCGAGCAGGCCCGGCTTGTCGCCGCTGAAGACGTCGACGATGCTGTTCCACCAGCCCGGGAAGTGCTTGCGCAGCAGGCGGCCGGCGGCGGCGATGGCGTCGATGACCTTGACCACGGCGTTCTTGATGCGGTCCCAGCTCAGGTCGCCGGTGAAGATGCCCCAGACGATCCAGACCACGAGGCCGGCCGGACCGAAGGTGGCCAGGGCCGTCAGCGCGCTGGCGAGCATGCCGAAGAGCTCGCCGGCGGCCCCGAGGCCCTCGATGACGGCGATGACATCGTTCAGCGTGTTCATCACCTCGGCCATCTCGCCGTCGCCGACCTGCTGCTGGGCCGCGATCTCGCTGCCGCTCTCGAGCTGGGGCCCGCCGCGCTGGTTGTTGGCCGAGCCGCCGCTGGCCATGCCGAGCTCGGGACGGCCCTCGATCTGGGTCTCCTTGCGGGTGGGGGAGGGCACGTCGAGGGGCTGGATGGGCGCACGGTTCTTGTAGGTCGTGTCGCCGAAGCCGTAGGTGCCGCCCCACTCGAACTCGAAGATGGTGCCGAGGGGCTGCTCGAAGCGGTCGAGGTCTTCCTCGAAGCTGAACAGGTTGGGGATCTCGCCCTTGATGTAGGGGATGATCGCGAGGTCGATGGTCGGGGCCGCCGAGACGCCCACGCTGAGCTCGCCGTAGAAGCCGCCGCCGTCGCCCTTGAGCATGCCGCCGGCCGTGGCCTGGACGGGAGCGTTGAGCTCGACCTCGCCGCGCACGCCCATCTGGGCGCTGGCGAAGCCGATGTCGCCGCCGAGGGCGAGGTAGGGCGCGACCATGGCCTGGAAGTTCATGCCCCAGGTGAGGTCGAGGGCCGTCTCGAAGTCGGGCACCTCGCCGCCCTCGGAGAGGGGGCGCCAGTTGCCGACCGTGATGCTGGCCGTGGCGTGGAGGGCGTCGAGGTCCATGCCCATGCCGCCCTTCATGCCGTAGAAGAGGGCGAGGCCGTAGGGCAGCCGCACGGTCTGCTCGGGCACGATGTCGCGCTCGAGGCCGAAGAGGCGGCGGGCCTCGACGAGGTTGTCGTCGAGGTTGATGACACCGTAGAGCAGCGGGTCCATGGTCTGGTCGACCGAGACCTGGAGCTTGCCGCCGATCATGTCGTTGACGCGGTAGTCGACCTCGCCGATGGCCTGGAAGGTGCCGTCGGAGTTCACCTCGGCGAAGACCTGGCCGCCCATGCCGCGGCCCGTGTCGGCGTCCTGGTCGATGAGCGTGAACTCGAGCCAGCCGCGGCCCTCGTACTGCTCGTTGCCGCCGCGGTTCGACCACTCGACCTCGAAGGTGCCCTTCATGTCGTTGAGGGGGTGGACGACGATCTCGCCGTTGCCGCCAGCCTCGACCAGCTCGTTGTTCTCGATGGTGGCGTGGCCGGTGACCTTGCTCACCTCGATGGCGCCGTCGAGCAGGCTCAGGGGCTTGAGCAGCTCGGCCGAGCCCTCGAGGCGGGTCAGGGTGTTGGTCACGACGTTGTACTCGCCGTCGGCCGTGACGCGGACGATGCCCTCGCCGTCCTTCCAGATCTCGGCGGTGAGGGTGCCGCCGAGGCGCTGGAGCTGGGAGGCCTCGACGTCGGCGTCGCCGCCGGAGCCCTCGAGCAGCTTGAGCTGGACGCCGCCGCCCAGGTCGTAGTCGAGGGTGCGGCCCAGGTAGACGGCGCCGGTGCCGGTGATCTGTCCGGTCTCGGGGTCGTAGACGCCCTCGACCTGGCCCTCGATGAGGGGGGCCGGGCCGCCGTCCTTCACCATGAAGGGCACGCTGCCGTCGATCTTCTTGAGCTGGTCCTGCTCGATGTGGGCCCGGGCGCCGCTGCCCTCCTTCAGCCAGAAGGAGTAGCTGTCGACGGCGAAGAGCTGGTTGTCGCGGACCACCTCGACGCCGCCCGTGCCCGTGAAGCCCGTGCCGCCGGCCGCATCGAAGGTGCCCTCGAGGGCGATGCGGGCGTACTCACCCTCGGCGTTGCGCACCGAGAGGTTCATCTCGCCGCCCACCTCGGTGAGGGCGTTGTCGGCGACCGTGATGGTGGCGTTGGTCGAGGGGATGAGCCAGAGCTGGTCGCTGCCCAGCGTGCCCAGGTGCTTCTCGACGAGCACCTCGGCCGAGCCGGTGCCGCTGAGCACCTTCTCCTGGATCTTGTAGGTGCCCTCGACGGCGCCCTTGATGAACTGGGCGCCGTTGTCGTCGAGGCGCATCGGGACGGCGCCGCCCACCTCGGTGATGGTGTTCTGGGCGACGGCGATGCGGGCGCCCGTGCCCTTGGTCACCCAGAGGTTGTAGGCGCCGACCTGGGCCACGTCGATGTCGGTGAGGAGCTCGGCCTCGCCCTCGCCCGTGAAGCCCTGGGTCTCGTTCCAGGAGCCCGTCAGGGCGACCTTGGCGAAGTCGCCCTCGGCCCGGCGCACCATCGTGGCGATGGTGCCCTCGATGCCCTGGAACACGTCGTTCTCGATGGTGGCGGTCGCGGTGGACTCCTCGGCCAGCAGGGCCAGGCTCCAGCCGCTCTCGCCGCCGCCGGCGAGCTGCTTCTCGCGAGAGACCGTGACGGTGCCGACCAGGTCGAACATGTCGTCGGCGGTGGTCCACTCGCCCTCGCCCTTGACGTCCATGAAGCGACCCTGGTCGTCGTCGATGCCCGCCTTGAGCTCGCCGGTGACCTTGGTGAAGTCGTTGTCTTCGATGTGGCCGATGGCCTTGGTGCCGCGCAGCACCTTGGCCGTCCAGCCCTGGCCGGCGAGGTTCTCGGCGACGATGAACTGGCGGGCGAGGGAGAGGGTGCCCTTGCCGTCGACGAGGTCCCGCTCGAGGTCCCAGTCGGCCTCGAGGCGCAGCCGGGCGAGCGAGCCCTCCTCGTCGAGGATCATGGTGCGGAGATCGGCGCCCACGTCGGTGAGCACGTCGTCCTTGAGGGTGCCCGAGATGCCCGAGCCCGGGAGCACCTCGAGGCTGTGGCCGCTGGCCAGGGTCTGGCCCTCGCCCGGGTGGTAGAACTTGCGGGCCGTCGACAGCTCGAGGGTGCCGCTCGTGAGCCAGGTGCCGACCTCGAGCTTGGCATTGCTCAGCTCGCCGGTGGCCAGGGGGCCCTGGGCGTCGTCCACCTCGACGGTGAGGTTGCCGCCGATCTCGGTGAGGCTGTTCTTCGCCACCTTGGCCGTGACCTGGGAGCCCTCCATGAGGCGGGCGGTCCACTCGCCGTTCTTCGTGCTGCGCTCGAGGGTGGTGAGGAGGGTGAAGGTGCCCTCGCCCGAGATCTCGGAGGTGGTGAGGTCGTAGGTGGCGCCGGTCAGCGCGCCGAGCAGGAAGGGCGCGCCGTCGCGGTCGTACCGCATGGACGCGTCCATCGTCACGGCGGTCAGCGCGTTGTCGGCGACGGTGCCCCGCACGGTGCTGCCGGCGAGCAGGGTGAACTGCTCGGCAGCCTCGCCCTCGGTGGCGCCCGGCAGCACGAAGTCGGCGGTGGTGTTGCCGCTGGTCGTGCCGTTGACCTTCTCTTCCTTGACGTCGAAGGCGCCCTCGACGATGCCCTCGAGCTCGAGGGGGCTCTCGCCGCTCTCGACGGTGGCGTCGAAGCGGACCCGGCCCGTGATGTCCTTGAGCTCGTTGTTCTCGACGGTGGCGTCGAGGCGGCCGTGGCGCAGCAGGCGGAAGCGGCCCCAGTCGGCCTCGAGGGGCCAGTGGTGGGTGAGGTGGGCGTTGGCCGTGCCGTCGAGGCGGTGGGCCTCGATGTCGTAGGTGCCCGTGATCTTGCCGGCGACCTTGGGGGCCGTGAAGTCGACGACCGCGTTGGCCTCGGTGGCGACGTTCTGGACGACGGCCAGCGAGATCTCGGCGCGGACGGCGAGGATCTCGCCGAACTGCATCTCGCGGGCGGCCGAGAGGGTGCCCGTGGCGTCGAAGGTGCCCGTGGCGGGGTCCATGGCGAGGTCGACCTGGCCGGTGACCCAGTCCTTCATGGTGACCGAGGCGTTGCCGCGCAGCTTGAAGGCGGTGTCGGCGCCGCCGCCGCCCTGGGCCTGCTCCTGGCCGGGGGCCGCGCCGCCGCCGTCGCCGGTGGCCGTCTCGGTGGCGGGACCCTGGAGGGCCTCGCTGGCCATGGCGGCCGTCTCGGCGTCCGGGCCGCTGGGGGCCGCGCCGCCCTCGGCACCCGGGCCGGTGACGCTGGGGGAGGCCGGCGTCGCGGCGGCCGGGGAGTCGGAGGTCGCGCCGCCGCCGCCGCCCGTGGGGGCGACCGCGGGGCCCTCGGTGGCCGCGCCGCCGCCGCCACCGGCCTGCTCTTCGGACTCGCCCGCGGCGAGCGCATGGACGAGGGTGCCGGTGAGCACGCCGTTGTTGATGACGATGCCCGGGGCGGCCTGGAGGCCAGCGGTCAGCGTGTAGGTGATGTCGGCGGTCAGCACCTGGTCGGCGAGGCTGGCCTCCATCGTGGCCACGCCGAGGTTGGTGGTCGTGCCCTGGAGCGCGCCCTGGCCGGCCACCTCGCTGCCCGTGAAGTGGATCTCGAGCTCGCCGGACTGGATGCCGACCCAGGAGGGCAGGCCCAGCTCGGCGGCCTTGAGGCGACCCGAGCCGCTCAGGCCCGCCTCGGTGATCGAGACGTCGACCGTGCCGCTGGCGGGGCCCACCTTGACGGGCAGCCCCTCGACCGCCGGCGCGATCTGGCCGCCGGGCAGGATGCCGAGCGCGACCTGGACGCCGTTGAAGAGCCCGGGGACCTCGAGGGTGCCGCGGGCCGTGCCGCCGACGACCACGCCGTCGGCGTCGATGTTCACGGTGGCGCTGGTGAGGTGGAGGCCCTCGACGGGGCGGGCGTCGAGGTCGCAGTTGGCCGTGGCCGTCTGGCCCTCGCTGGGCGGCACCTTCACCCGGTAGACCTTGCCGGCGATGGTGAGCTCGGCGTGGGTCTCGGCCGCGGTCTCCTGGGTGCCGGAGGTGGTGTCGGAGGAGAAGGGCGAGCTGCCCGTCATCACCTGGCGCGAGAAGGAGCTGTCGCTGCCCATGGGGGTCGAGACGGGGCCGATGTCGGCGACCGGGGCCACCGAGAGGGCCGGGCCGGTGTCGACGCTGGGGGCGCTGGCCTCGATGCTGGGCGCGGCGCTGAGCGCGGGGCTCGGGGCCGACAGGGCCGGGGCGGTGGCGGGGGCCGACAGCGCCGGGGTCGACAGCGCCGGGGCGGACACGCTGGGGGCCGCGATGCTGGGGGCCGCCGGCGTCGACAGGCTCGGGGCCGCCGCCTGGGGGGCGGAGAGCGCGGGCGCCGACGGGGCGAGCTCGGGCGCGACGGCCGACGGGGCGAGGCTCGGGCGGGGGGTGCCCGCGAGGCGGTCGCGGACCTGGCCGGCGAGGCTCGGGGAGGGGGCGCTGCCGCCCATGCGGCTGAGCACCTGGGAGCCGCCGTCGGCCACGAAGCGGTCGCCGAAGGCGTCGGCCGCGCGCTCGTGGGCGTCGCCGGGCTGGGACACGCCCTTGGGGCCGCCGCCGATGACGGCGTGGTGCATCTCGTGGCCGATGAGCTGGTCGCCCTCGGTCGTGCCCGGGCGGTAGAAGCCGCGGTTGAAGAAGATGTCGGAGCCGACCGTGACGGCCTTGGCGTTGAGGGCGGCGGCGTAGGCCGCGGCGTCGGGGCCCGTGTGGATGCGCACGCCGTCGACGGCGGTGCCGAGGTGGGCGCGCAGGGCCGCGGCGGTCTGGGAGGGCAGGGCGGCGCCGGCGCCACCGGGGGCCGTGACCGTGGTCTCGCGGGCGACGGGGCCGGCGGCGGCACGGGAGGCGCCGGCCGGGGCGGCGCTGGCGCCCACGAGGCCCTGGAAGGTGGAGCGGTTGGTGGACGAGAACCAGCCGCCGGCGTTGGTCATGTCTTCGCGGCCGGCCGCGTCAACCACCGCGCTGATGTCGCCCTTCTGCTGGGAGACGCGCAGGATCTCGATGGCGGCGAGCTCGTCGCCGTCCGAGATGATGTTCAGCCAGCCGACCAGCAGGGTCTGGAGGGCCTCGGCCCGCTGGGCCGCCGGCCAGATGGTGTGCTCGTCCTTGTCGACCGCCTCGCGGATGGCGTCGTCCGCCGAGATCCACGAGGAGAAGGCGCCCACCCAGCTGTCGACCTTGCTGAGGATCCACTCGACGGCCTGCTCGACCGACTCGATGCCCTCGAGCACGGTCTGGGTGGCCTTGGTGACGATGGCCTGGAGGCTGTCGTCGTTGATCATGACCAGGGCGAGCTGGGCCGTGTTGGCCGCGTTGACGCCCCACTGGGTCTCGAACTTGCCGCCGATGCCCCAGGTCGCGCCCGCGGCGGCGACCCACTTGAGCTTGCCGCCGACGAAGCCCATCTTGAAGGAGGCGTTGACGCCGGCGCCGGCCCGGGCGCTGAACGACAGCGAGGCGTCGGCGATGTCGGCCCAGCCCTCCTGCTGGGAGAAGATCTGCTGGGCGAGGTTGTCGACGAACTCGTCGACGGCCTTGGGGCCCGCCATGCGCTCGACCATCTTGAGGGCGAGGCCCACGGGCGGGCAGGCCACCACCAGCAGGTTGAGCACCCGCTTGAAGGACTGCTTGTAGTCGTACTCCGAGGCCTTCTTGCGCTTCCAGTCGAGGTCGCCCTTGAGGGTGGCCTTGGCCTCGACACCGGCGAAGACGTCGGCCTTGACCTCGGCCGAGACCCCGTTGGACTGGTCGATGTGTTGGCCGATCTGCTCGTTGGAGCGGGCCTGGCCCTCGGTGGACAGGGCGTCGGTGCGGTTGTCGACCCGCTGCTGGTTGCGCGAGACGCTCTGCTCGAGGCGGTCTGCCTCGGTGCGGTGGGTGTCGGCGACCTGGCGGTAGCGGTCGGTGGCCGAGCCCCCCATGGCCGAGGAGTTCTCGGCGAGCTGCTCGGCCTGGGCCTGCTTGCGGCGGGCGGCCTCGAGGGCGGCCTGGTCGGCCGAGACCTGGCTCGAGAGGGCGTCGGTGCCCTGCTGGAGGCCGGAGGTGTTCTGGTTGCGGGCGCCGAAGGTGTGGGAGCCGTCGTTCTGGGTGCCGATGTCGTGGCTGGTCGAGACCCCGGAGGTCACGCCGGGGCCCGCGTCGGCCGACGGGGCCTGCTGCTCTTCGGTGCTGACCTCGCTCTCGATCTTGGCGATCTCGGAGGTGACGCCGTCGAGGAACTGGTCGACCTTGG
>CAXQUZ010000096.1:0-4902 GCA_964226865.1 Myxococcota bacterium
GAATTCTTCAAGACTTTTAGAGATATTATTGATATGTGTGAAGATCAAATAAAAAAGTGCAAAAAATCTGGGTGTTGTAGTGAAACTTCAAGTTTTGGCGGAAATAAAAAATCAGTTAAAAATACCAAAAGAAAAAATAAAGTGAAATCAGTCAAAAAAAAAAGATCCAGTCAATCAGGTGGCAAAGTTCATCCATGGAGAGAACACATTAAAAAAACCAAATTAGCCAATCCAGGAGTCAAAGATTTTGGTCAAATTATTCAATTAGCCAAAGAAACAAGGCGGCCGGCGGGCACGTTGCGGTCGACGAGCGCGAGGCGGATGGTCCAGCCGCCCTTGATGGGGGGCAGGTCCTGGAGGAAGAACTCGAGCGAGCGGCCCCGGGGGCGCACGTTCCAGTTGTTGAGCTTGCGCTCCTCGCCGCCGCGGTCGTCCCGCCAGTAGACCTCGAGGTCGCCCTCCATCCGGTCGGCGAGCCAGCGCTCGTAGTCGAGGCGCCCGCGGATCCACCACTGGGCGCTCGAGATCTCTTCGGGCAGCGGCACCTGGCGCGAGCCGAGCTGGAAGGGGATCGGGTTGATGCCGGGCAGGGCCGTGATGAGCGAGCGCTCGTCCATGCCGAGCTGCGACTCTTCGTCGTTCTCGACGGCGATGGGCACCCAGCCCTCGGCCGTCGGGTACTCCCACTGGAAGAAGGGCACGACCGACATGAAGTCGCCGGTGCGGCGCATGCGCAGCCGGCCGACGGGACGCTCGCCCTCGGGATCGACGTCCATCAGCCGCAGGTCGTCGTGGGAGACGTAGAGGAACTGGTGGGGCGTGTAGGCGTCGGGGCCGTAGGTCACCGGGTCGAGATCGAAGAGCTGGATGCCCCGGCCGCCCGCGAAGGAGAGCACGCTCTCGTGGCCGTCGTGCTGGGTGAAGGGCACCTCGCGCACGGCGGGCAGCTTGCCGCCCTTGACCGCCATGACCCGCACGACGTGGGCATCGTGGAGGGTGATGCGGTCGGTCGTGAGGTAGTCGAGGGCCGCCTTCTCTTCGGTCTGGCGGGTCGAGCAGGTGGTGAAGGGCGGCAGCTCGGTGCGGCCCCCCTCGCGGGTCATCGTGAAGGTGACCGGGGCCACCGCCGGCCGCGCCCGCTTGCGCTCTTCGCCGATGAAGTTCAGGAAGTGGATGTAGGTCTTGTCGGGAACGCGGTTCAGCCGGTAGATCGTCAGCTCGGTCATCCACGCGAAGAGCTGGACCAGCGTCATGCCCGGGTCGGCGTCGGAGAGGTTGGTCCACTCCGGGCAGTACTGGGGGATGAGCGCGCGGGCTTCAGAGACGATGTCGGCGTAGCGCCGGTCGTCGAGGTTCGGCGGCTTGATGGGCATGGGCGTTCGCAGGGAGAGAGGGCGGGGGTGCCGTCGGGGCGGGGCTCACCGGCGGGCGGGAGCGGTCACGGCCGGAGACGGCGAGAAGCGGCAGGAGGAGCTCAGCGGGGCGTGGAGGCGACCACCTGTTCGAGGCGCTCGATGGCACCGGTGGAGACGATCTTGTAGGCGACCTCGACCCGGATGGCGCCCGTGGGGTCAGGCACGGCCTCGACGCCGGTGACCTCGATGCGGGGCTCCCAGCGGCGCAGGGCGTCCTCGACGTGGCGGGCGGCGAGCTGGCCGACGTAGCCGTTGGACGGCGCGAAGAGCAGCTCGTGGATGCGGCAGCCGAACTCGGGGAGCATCTGGCGCTCACCGGGCTGGGTGCCGAGGATGATCGAGATGCTCTGGCGGATGTTCTCTTCGTACTCGGACATGGCGACGCCGCCGCCCGCCGGATCGAAGTGGAAGGGGAAGGCGAAGCCCCGACCGAGGAACTCCTTTCGAAAGGCCATTCGCGCACTCCTGGGGGGCACCATCGTGGGGCGGAACATTACCGTGGAGCGGGAGGCCGAGGAAAGGGACCCCGCCCAGACCTTCGGCCAGCGGCCCGGTCTCGTGCACCGGGGCCGGCAGAGCACCGGGGCTCAGGACGAAGACACCGGAGCCGAGAGGGTTCTCGCAAGAGCACAAAACGCCCGCCCCGACCCGCTGGAGCGGGCCACCGGGCGGGCGTCGGCGGGGCGGGAGATCAGCTTCCGGTCGTGTTGGAGCAGAAGTTGACTTCGGTGGTGTAGCCGGAGCGGTGGTTGATGACGTGGCGGGTCGAGATGACGTAGTACTTGCCGTTCTGGCCCTTGGGCAGGCCCTCGAACTCGACCACGCCGCCGGCGCGGATGGTGTCGTCGCCCTGGACCGTGCAGGAGCCCTTGCAGAACTGGCGCGCGATGCGCTCCATCTCGGACTTGGCCACGGCGTCGGCCTGGCTCTGGGAGGAGATCGGCACGTCGGTGATGTAGGCCGTCGAGTCCCCGAAGGAGCCGGCCAAGTTGGCGCCGATGTCGCCGCCGCCGATGGCCGTCACGTCCCCGGCCGAGGCCTGGCCGACGATCTCCTTCTTGGCCTTGATGTCCCAGCCGCGCACGATGACCTTCTGCACCATGTCGGAGGAGTTGTAGTGCATGCGCATCGAGCGCAGGCGGGTGCCCATGGGCACCTTGACGGCCGAGCCCTGGAAGCTGGCCTTCTTGAACTCGAGCTTGTCGCCCACCACCCGGCACAGGAAGTTGTTGCGGGCGGCGAGCCGCTTGATGAAGGCGATGTTCGACTCGTTGCGCTGCAGGATGTAGCCGTGCACCTCGTCGGTGGGGTCGGCGTCGACCGACAGCCCACACTCGGCACCGACCTCGGAGGCGACGTCCGAGTCCTTCATGTCTTCCCAGTTGCGGGTCTTGCGCCCGCGCCCGAGGCGGTGGGTCTTGTCGAGGGCCCGGATGGTCATCGTCGAGGTGCCCTGGACCTGGTAGCCGGGCTCGATGGCGATGACCTCGCCCTTGAACAGGGGCTCTTCGCCCTTGCCCATCTTGGCCTCGACCGGGTCGCCGATCTTGAAGTCCCAGGTCTGCTGATCGGGGTCTTCCGTGGCGGCGAGCCGGATGGTGCACATGGTCACCATGTCGACGTGGTCCTCGACCACGAGGTTCTGCAGGCCATCGCTGATGTCCTGCTGGAAGGTCTGGCCGCCGATCGTGAGCTTGTAGCCCGTGGCGGTGCTGGTGTTGGACTGACCGGCCATGGAAGGCTCCTCAGCTGCGAACCACCAGAGGCGTGCCGGCGGGCACATCCATCGGGTTGTCGATGTTGTTGTCCGCGCAGAGCTGGGACGTGCTGACGCCCATGCGGATGGCGATGGCAGAGACGGTCTCACCGGGGCCGACGGTCACGAGCTTGACCTTCTCGGTGCCGAAGCCCGCGCCTCCCGAGCCCGCGGCGTGCAGCTCGGGCAGCCACTCCTTCATCGTGACCGTGACCTTGGCCCGCACCGGCTCACCGTTCTCGGCGAACATCAGGTAGGTGACGTCGACGTTCTCGATGGCGCCCGTCATCTTGAAGGAGCCCCAGACGAAGAGGACGCGCGGGGGACGGTCCTTCTTGATCTCGGCGCTCTGCCCGTCCTGGGCGGCGATGGTGGGGTTGGTGAGGACCAGCAGCCCGTTGACGTACTTGGAGCGCACGTCGACGGTGCCCGACTCGTTGGTCGTGTCGAACAGCAGCTCCATGGAGAGCGAGGCCGGCTTGGAGGTCTGGTACTCCAGCGACTTCGCTTCCTTGCCCTGGACCTCGTGGTCCTTCCAGCTCAGTCCCTTCTTGTACTGGAACTGGGTCGGGTTGTACTGGACGAAGAACGGACCCGAGCCGCCATCCAGGTTGATGAAGCTGGCCTTCTTGACGCTAATACCCAATGAAGCCATCAGGGTCCTCCGGGCGCCGCTCGCGACGCATGCTGAGTTCACGCTCCACCATCGACAGGACCTCGCGACTGAGCGCCTCGACGTCGAGCTGCTTGTACTTGTCGTTCACGCCGCCGTCGGCGCCACCGCCCTGGCCCTCGGACCGGGCCGCAGCGCTGTCTTCGGCCATGCGGACCTGGCGGCGGGCCGCGTCGCGGTCGCCGGAGCCCTCGGCGAGGTGGACCAGCGACTCGAGCCGCTGGGCCAGCTTCATGACCCGGTCGGCGCCCACACCGGTGGAGCGGCGAGAGCTGGGCGTGCGGCTGGCGGACTTGACCGCCTTGAGCAGCTGGACCTCGGGGGTGCGGGCACGCGCGGGCTGGAGCGGGGTGGCCTCCGGCGCGCCCTGGGCCTGGCGCGACGGGCGAGGCTCGCCACGCCGGGCCGCGTCGAGGCGCTCCTGGAGCTCCTTGCGCGCCTCGGTGCGGATGGTCTCGATGACCTCGACCACCGGAGCCGGCAGCGACGACGCCACCGTGCTGAGCTCGTGGCCCTGGGCGAGGATGGCCTGGACCACCTCGGCGGGCTTGGAGGCACGGGCGAGGCTGGTGAAGAGGTCACCGCCCGCCCGACCTGCGCGGGTGAAGTCGAGGGGGGCGCCGGACGAGCGGCGCGCCCAGGTGGGGAGCGCCGGGTCATCGCCCTCGGCCTCGTGCATGGCGCCGAGGGTGTGGCTCAGGCCGGGGCGCGGCAGGTAGCGGCCGCGCCGGGCGGCGCTGTGGCGCCCCTGGGCACCGCGGACAGCACGGGGGCCCGCACCACCGCGCCCGGCGGCGGCACCGCCACCGGTGGACACGCCCGCGCGGGCCGGGGCGCCCGCAGCAGCCAGCGGGCTGCCGTCCTCGGCGCGGAGCACCTCGGGCTGGGCGGCAACGGCCTCGGGCGCACGACCCGCGGCGCGAGAGCGCACGGGCGCACCGCGACGCTCGGCCGCCACACCGCGGCGCTCCACGTCGGCGAAGCCAAGCGCCGTGGGAGATCGGAAGAGCGTCGTGTAGGGAAAGAGTGTCTTAAGACGTGTAGTTCTCGGGGGGCGC
>CAXQUZ010000097.1:0-5427 GCA_964226865.1 Myxococcota bacterium
TACACGCAGAAGACGGCATACGCGAGAGCATGCGGTGACTGGAGTTCAGACGTGTGCTCTTCCGATCTCCTCGGCGCACGGCGCGCCCGGTGCCGCCGGTGTGTCCATGGCCCTGTTCCAGCCCGCCCCCGCGACCCCCGAAGAGGTCGCCGCCTGCCGTCCCCTGTCCATCGGCCCCGAAGAGGTGCTCGAGATGGACGAGGCCACCTGGTACGCCCAGGTCTACCGGGGCGACGCGGTGCCCCAGCTCACCGTGCGGGCCGTGCTCATGGGCTCGGCGCTGGGCTTCCTGCTCGCCTTCACCAACCTCTACATCGGGCTGAAGACGGGCTGGGGGCTCGGGGTGGCCATCACGGCCTGCATCCTGAGCTACGCCATCTGGACGGGGCTCCAGAAGGTGGGGGTGGCCAAGACCCCCATGACCATCCTCGAGAACAACTGCATGCAGTCGACGGCCTCGTCCGCCGGCTACGCGACGGGCGGCACCATGGTCTCGGCCGTGGCGGCCCTGCTCATGCTCTCGGCCACCCCCGACAACCCCCAGGGCACCCACCTGCCCTGGCCGGTGTTGACGATGTGGACGCTGTTCCTGGCGATCCTGGGCACGGTCATCGCCATCCCCATGAAGCGCAACCTCATCAACCGGGAGCGGCTGCGCTTCCCCTCGGGGGTGGCCGCGGCGACGACCCTCCAGAGCCTCTACTCCGAGGGCAAGAGCGCCCTGGCCAAGGCCAAGGCCCTGCTGCTGAGCGCGCTCTTCGGCGCCGCCTTCCCGCCGCTGATGGAGCTGCCCCTGGTGGCGGGCCCCGACGGCGCCAAGGGCCCCCTGATGCCCGCCGACGCGCCCATCTTCGACTGGCTGCCGGCCCGGGGCCACCACGCCGACGCCTCCGGGGCGACCGTGCCCTGGAAGCCCAGCGACTGGACCCTCGTGATGGACCTCAACCCGGTGATGATCGCCGCGGGTGCCCTCGTGGGCATGCGGGTCGCCACCTGGATGCTGATCGGCGGGCTGCTGCTGGCCTATGTGGTCGGGCCCCTGGGCTGGGAGGCCGAGTGGACCAACGCCGCCGGCGAGGTGGTGCGGGCCACGACCAAGCCCTGGAAGGCCTGGAAGGAGATCGGCCTCTGGTTCGGCGTGCCCATCCTCGTGTCGAGCGGCCTGCTCAGCTTCGCCACCCAGTACAAGACCATCCTGCGGGCCCTCTCGGGACTGGCGGGCGGCGGCGACACGGGCGCCCCCCACGAGGCCCAGGCGGCGACGGTCGAGGTGCCCGGGTCCTGGTTCGCCGTGGGCGGCACGGTGGCGGGCATCGGCACGGTGGCCGTGGCGGCCGCCTACTTCGACGTGCCCTGGCAGTATGGCCTGCTGGCGGTCATCCTCACCTTCTTCCTCGCGCTGGTGGCCTGCCGGGCCACGGGCGAGTCCGACATCACCCCCGTGGGCGCCATGGGCAAGCTCATGCAGCTCACCTACGGCATCCTCATCCCCCAGTCCGTCTCGGCCAACCTCATGACCGCGGGCATCACCAGCTCGGCGGCGGGCTCGGCGGCCGACCTGCTCAACGATCTCAAGAGCGGCTACCTGCTCGGGGCCGACCCCCGGCGCCAGTTCCTCGCCCAGTTCATGGGCATCTTCGCGGGCACCCTCGCGACGGTCTCGGGCTTCTACCTGCTCGTGCCCGACGCCACGGTGCTCAACGGGGTCGACGGGGCGGCCCCCAAGTTCCCGGCGCCGGCGGCCCAGGCCTGGGCGGCGGTGGCCGAGCTCTTCCGCATGGGCATCGAGAACATGCACCCAATGCACCAGAAGGCCATTGCCCTCGGCGCGGTGGTCGGCGTGCTGCTCACGGTGATCGAGCTGGTGGTGCCCAAGGACTGGAAGAAGTGGATGCCCAGCGGCACGGCCCTCGGCCTGGGCCTCATCCTGCCCTTCCAGTACCCCCTGAGCATGGTCCTCGGCGCCGTCGCCGCCACCCTGCTCGCCCGCAAGCGCCCCCAGGCCGCCAAGGACTACATCGTGCCGGTCAGCTCCGGGATCATCGCCGGGGTGAGCATCATGGGGGTGGTGGTGGCCTTCTTGAACAACCTGGTGCTCGCGGGCTGAGGGGTGGGGCGCCGCCGCTGGGGCTGTGGGCTCGTGCTCCTCGGGCTGGGGGGCGGCGCGGCGGTGCTGCTGAGCGGGGTGCTGCGGCCGGCGCCAGCGCCGGCGGGGCTGCGGGGCCGGTCTCCTGCGCGACCGGCGGTGGATCCGGCGACCCGCTTCACGGTGGGCGGCCAGGTCGTCGACCTCGATGGCCAGGGTGTTCCCGATGTGTCCATCGCGGTCTGGCCCACCGACCGGAGCCAGGAGTGGACGGCGACGACCGGCCCCGACGGCCGCTTTGCCCTGCGGGGGGTGCGCGGGGTGCTGGTGGTCGCGCCCGCCGCGGCGACCCAGCCGGCCACCCAGACCGTCTGGGGGCCCCGCACCGACCTGCGCTTCCTGCTGGCGGAGCGCTGCCCGCTCACGGTGTCGGTCTGGAGCCGCCACGACCATGGTGCGGCGGTGGCCGGGGCGACGGTGGCGCTCCACACCGGCGGCGCCCTCCCCAGCACCCGCGAGACCGACGCCGAGGGCAAGGCCCGCTGGGACGCGGTGCCCTGCGGTCCGGCCACCATCGCGGCGGAGGCCCCCGGCTTCCTCGCCGACACCGCCCGCGTCGAGACCGCCGAGGGCCACGGCTGGGTCCACCTGCTGCCCGTCGACAGCGGTGCCGTGCAGATCCACGGCACGGTCCACAGCGACGGCGTCCCCGTCGACCAGGTCGAGCTGGCGACCCTGCCGGCCGAGGGGACCTGGCCGAGCACCTCGGGCCCCGACGGGCGCTACTCCCTGCTCGTGGCGGGCCCGGGGCCCCACCTGATCGTGGCGGATCACCACCAGCACCAGCTCGAGCTCGACCCCCTCCTCGTGCCGCCGGGGGTCCGGTCGTGGGCCCACGATGTCGAGCTGCGCCCCATCCGCAAGGTCAAGGTCTACTGCGCGGGCATGCCCGAGGACGGCTGCCACGACCTGCCCTTGGTGATGTGCACCGCGCCCTGGGCGCCGGCCAGCCTGCCCTGCACCGAGGAGGGGGGCGACATCACCTGCCGCTGCCCCCTCGGCGAGGCGGCGGTGCGCGGCGGCGGTGCGGCGGTGCGGGTCGCGCCCGACGACACCGAGGCCTGGCTCGACCTGCGGGCCCCGGGCGGGCTGTCGGGGGTGGTCCAGGTCGACGGGGAACCCAGCCGCTGCACCCTGGAGGTGGTCCAGTGGTCGCTCCAGCTGGCCGGCGGCGGCGGGTTGCGCACCCACGCCTGTGACGACGACGGCGCCTTCTTCGTGCCCTCGCTCCAGCCGGGGGACTGGCGGGTGGTGGTGCGGGCCGAGGGCCTCGAGACGGCGGTCGGCCCCGTGGCGGTGGACGGCGCGGTGGTCGACGTGGGGGTGGTCGAGCTCACGGGCGGGGCCATGCTCGCGGGCCAGGTGCGCTGGGAGGACGACGGCGCCCCGGTGGCCGGCGTGGCGGTGGCGGCGGTGGCCCTCGACGCCCTGGCCGACGGGGAGGCGCCGCCCGTGGGCACGGCCACCACCGACGCGGCCGGCGACTTCGCCATCTTCGGCCTCGCCCCCGGTCGCTACGAGGTGCTGTTGCCGCGAGATCCGGCCGGCGCCCAGGTCGTCGCCCTGGGCGAGGAGGACGCCTTCGTCACCCTGGAGCGGGCCGGGGGCCGGGGCCTCCAGCTGGGCCGAGACGGCGAGGACCGGCTGGTGGTCGCCACCGGGGACGACGAGGGCTGGCTCCGCGCGGGCGATCGCATCACGGCGGTGGAGGCGGCCGGGGTGGACCTGCTGCCGCTGCTTCCACGCTACGGAGACGGCGTGGGCGAGACCATTCTCGGCATGGTCGGCTGGCCTGGGCTGGTGGTGGAGGTCGAGCGGGCCGGCGAGCGGGTGGTCATCGATCCCGCCTGAGACCGGGCCTGGCGCGGCCCCCGCCCGGCCCCGCGCGCCGGCGGGCTACACAGGGGCACCCCCCGCCGGTGAGCCCCGATGACCACGCCGCCCCGTCCCTCCGATCCCCGCCCGCGCCTGGGCCGGGTGTCGACCGGTGCCTTCTCGTTTTCGACCGAGGGCCCCGCCGACGGCCCCGTCGTCGTCGCCGTGCCCGGCTACCCCGGAGGCGTGCGCGACTTCCGCTGGCTGGCCCCGGCCCTCGCGCCCACCACCCGGCTCATCCGCCTCGACATGCCGGGCTTCGGCGAGACCCCCCTCGCCACGGCGCCGGCCACCGACATCGCCGGGCGGGCCGCCTTCGTCGCCGAGGTGCTGGCGCGCCTCGACATCACCGGGGCCGTGCTGGTGGGCCACTCGATGGGGGGCGCCATCGCGGGCACGGCGGCCAGCCTCGCGCCCGAGCGGGTGGTGGCCGTCGCCCTGCTCGCCTCGATCGGGCCCCGGCCCCACCCGAGCGTGGACGGGGGCAAGCCCGCCCGGGCCGTGCGCCTCGCGACGGGGCGGCTCACGGGGCGCCTGGTGCGGCCGCTGCTGCCCCGGGCCTTCGAGCTGGTGGGCTTTCCGCGGCGCTGGGGCCCGGATCAGCTCGTCCACACCCTGCGCTGTGCGGCGGCGCTGGACTTCGCCGGCTGGGGCGCGACCGTGGCCGCGCTGCCCATGCCGGCCCTGGTGGCCTGGGCGGGCGACGATCCGCTGATCCCCGCCGAGATCAGCGCCGAGCTGGCCGCCCTGGCGCCGGCGGGGCCCCGGCTGGCCTTCGAGACCGGGGGCCACAACATCCAGAAGACCCACGCCGTCGAGCTCGGGGCGGCGATCGAGGCCCTCGGGGAGGCTCAGCGGCGGGCCTGGGCCCGGGCCGGGTCGCCCGTGAGCCGGTAGCTGCTGCGGCCCTCCTGGGACATCACGAAGACATAGAGGGTGTCGGCATCTTCGACATCGACCGTGCAGGCCTCGGCCCCGGCACAGTCGGCGTCGTGGGGCGCGAAGTGGGGGCGGGTCGACACGAAGAGGTGGGGCGCGGCGCTGCCGGCGGTGTCGAGCTGGAAGGTCCAGGTGGTGCCGGGGGAGACCGCGACCGTGTGGCGGGCCACGTCGACGCCGGCCAGCTCGCCGCTGAACTGGGCGGGCCCGGCGAGGGCGCTCGCGGGAGCGGCGGCGGCGATGGACAACAGCAGGGCGGGCAGGCGCGACATGGGGGCTCCTCGGGATGGCGGCCTGCATCTACGGCTCTGGGGGGGGCGCCGACCACCCTGCGAGACAAGCGGGCACAGCTGGTTGCATGCGGTGATGGCCGGCAGCATCCGGCGACATCTCGGGCCTGCCCGTGGGCATCTTGGGGACGCGGGCAGGCAGTGGGGCGGGGAACGCCGGGGAACGCCGGGGAACGC
>CAXQUZ010000098.1:0-20305 GCA_964226865.1 Myxococcota bacterium
CTTTCCCTGAGTGATTTATTGCCTATCCGTTATGTGATTTCAGGCCCGCATGCAACGCGAGAGCTACTGAATCGACATCCTGCTTCGAATTTCGCTGGACCAGTCAACCCAAATTTTTAGCCCCCCGCCGCCGGACGCCCCGCCGCCACCGCCCCCGGGCCGCATGGTGGCCACGGCCGATCTGCGCGCCGGCGCCGCCCAGCTCGCGACGGCCCGGAAGCTGCCCCGCCAGCTCCCCGGCGAGCTCGGCCTCGCCGAGACCTTTGCCGGCCTCGTGCTGCTGGTGGCCTCTCCGGACCGCCCCGGCAACCTGCGGCTGCCGGTGGTGCGGGGGCCCGCCGACGTGGCCCGCTCCGCCCTGCCCAGCGGGTGGCAGCCCACCGCCGACGAAGTGCGCACCGCCGCCCAGGGGCTCGCCCCGAACCTGCGCGGCGCCGTGCCGGCCGTGGTCACGGTGGGCGACCAGCTCGTGGCCGCCCGGGAGTTCCTCGTGATGCTCGCCGACGTGGCGCTCGACCAGCCGCCGCGCGCCCGGAGCGTCACCGACCCGGACCCCTTCGCGGTGGGGGCAGGCTGGGGCCCCTGAGCCGGCACTGCTGCCCGAGCCCCCGGTGACGGGAACTCCGCTGACGGGGACGCCGCAGCCTGGCGCTCAGCTGCCGAAGCGGAAGGCCTTGCTGACCTCGAGGTCTTCGCAGAAGGGCGGGAAGCTGTAGGTGCGGGCGGCCTTGAGCACGCAGCTCTCGAAGTCGGCCTCGCGCTCGCCGCCGACCCGGAGGCTCACATCCGAGACCTTGCCCGTGCGGGTGATGACCATGGTGGCCTCGACCATGGTCGGGATCGTCACCCCGCGCTTGGTCGCGTCCGCCTCGCAGCGGTTCATCTGCCGCCGCAGGGTGCCCATGTTGACGTTGAGCACCTCGCGGATCTGGTCGCCGCAGGCCTCCTTGCGCCCGGGGCCCTTCTTGCCCGGCCCGCCCAGCCCACCGAGGGGGTCGCTGAGCGAGGCCGTGGGGCCCCCGGCCGCGCCGCCGCCGGGAAGGATGGCGGCGGTCTTCGTCGGTGCCGCGCCCCCGTCCGCACCGGGCTCGCGGAGCGGCGGCGGCGCCTCGGGCCCCCCGTCCGCCACCGGCGCCACGGGGGCGGCCTTGGCGACCGCCGTCGTGGTGGGGCTGCGGCCCGGGCTCGCCTTGGTCGGCACCGGGTCGACCACCTCGGCCGGCTCGTCGTCCAGCACGATCTTGCGCAGGCCCTCAGAGCCGACCTTCTTGTAGATCTCGGCGCCGGACTCGCCCACGGCCACGGCCGCCGGCTCGTCGCCCATCATCACGAAGGCACCACCACCCACCAGCGCCACCAGCAGCGCCGCCGCTGCGATGAGCGGGCCCGGGCTGCGGCGGGCGGCCTCTTCTTCTTCGGCCTGGCGAGCGAGCGCATCTTCACCGGGATCGGTGGCCGCTTCCTCGCCAGGAATCTCGATCAGACAATGCGGACAGCGGCCACCATTCACGAGAATGTCGCGTTCGACGCTCTCTTGGCAGAATGGACAACGACCCATAGACCCTCCACCTGTGCGCACCGGCCGGTCGAGACCCGGACAGTATCACCAATGCTGTCGTTACGGCAATCTGGCCCAGACCTTGAGCCGAGCCGACATCCCGCGAGACCGTGCGGCTGCGGGGGGGTTCCCCAGCGCCGGCATTTCTGGCCTCCCGACAGATCGCACGCAATTGCAGCGCGCGGATCGACACCCCGCCGGGCCCGGTCCCCCCGGCCCCCAGTCGGATACACCCCCCGGGCCATCCTTGCCGAGGTCCGACCCATGGGCAGCACCCGCGACTTCATCGCCGCCACCCTCTCCGACGCCGCCCTCCCGGCCCTGCGCCGCCCCGTCGAGGACGTCATCTACGAGACCCTCGACCGTCGCCAGATCCCGAACCGGACCGACTTCAAGGAGCTGCGCGACCTCGTCAACAGCCTGCGCGGCCAGCTCACCGGTGCCACCGGCGGGGTCCGCAAGCTGGCCGAGCGCATCGAAGAGCTGGAGGACCGGGTCGCCGAGCTCGAAGACGAGCTTGCCCAGCTGCGGGCCGCGCCCGGCGCCGACGACGCGCCTCAGCGCACCCCGTAGGCCGTGTCGAGCGAGATGACGGCCACGTTGCAGAAGGCGTGAAACAGGGCGCCGGCCGTCACACCGCCCGTGCGCTCGCGCATCCAGGCGAAGACCAGGCCCGGGAAGAAGGTGGCGAAGTGCCACCACTGCACGTTCACGACCGAGTGGCCGAAGGCGAAGAAGAGGTCGGCGACGACCGCGCCCCTGCCGATCTGGGCCCCGAAGACCGTCCACCGGCGCGGGTAGAGCTCGTTGAGCCGGGTCTGGAAGTAGCCCCGGTAGAAGAACTCTTCGGGAATGGCCACGAAGAAGAGCTGGTAGGCGACCAGGGTCAGCAGGTCTTCAGGCGGCCGCCACGCCGGGCCGAGGCCGAAGAGCAGGCTCTGGTAGAGGTGGTAGCCGACGACCCAGGGCGGGATGATCACCGCGATGACCACGGCGTTGAGCTTGAGTAGGGCCGCCCAGCGGGGCCGGTCCCGCAGCGCGGGGATGCTCAGCCGGTAGGCCCACGAGTCGGCGCCGCGCCACCGGCAGAGCAGCACCGGGGCGTAGATGAAGAGCAGCGGCACGGCCGCCAGGACGACGTCCGGCAGGCCGATGCTGCGCTGGCCCGCGACCACCGCCCGGATGAGCAGCAGGGTCACCAGCCAGAGCCCGACCAGCTCGGCATAGACCTTGCGCGAGCGGGCCTGCTCGGCCGGGTCGGGGCGGTCGCCGAGGCGGTGGGCCGAGGCCAGCGGGTCGTCGGCGCTCAGGACGCCCCCCCGGCCCCGTAGCCGGCGAGATCGAGGGCCACCCGGGCGAAGCCCTGGGCGCGGGCGACCTCGAGGATGCCCTCCCGGAGGCCGGGCTCGACCGCCCGGGACAGCTCGTCGGGGGCCAGCTCCAGGCGAAGAAAGGGCTGGCCCTCGAGGCGGTGCCAGCGGGCCCGGAACTGGCGAAAGCCCACGAGACGCAGGTAGCTCTCGACCTTCTGGACCGCCGAGAGCCGGTCTCGGGTCACCCGGGTGCCCGGCGCAAAGCGGCTGCCCAGGCAGGCAAAGCTCGGCTTGTCCCAGACCTCGAGGCCGTAGGCCAGCGCCAGCCGGCGCACGGCCGCCTTGTCGATGCCCGCCTCGACGAGGGGATGATCGATGCCGTTCTCGCTCGCGGCCCGCAGCCCGGGGCGGTGGTCGCCCAGGTCGTCGAGCACGGTGCCGTCGGCGACGGCAGCAAAGCCCAGCTCGCGGGCCTTGTCGCGGGCCAGCTCGAAGAGCTCGGTCTTGCAGAAGTAGCAGCGGTCGCCGCTGTTGCGGGCGTAGCCCTCGCGCTCGAGCTCGTGGGAGGTCACCAGCACGTGGCGGACCCCCAGGCGGCCGGCCAGGCGCTCCGAGATCGCCAGCTCTTCGGGGGGAAAGGTCTCGGACACGGCCGTCAGGCCGGCAGCCCGGTCGCCGAGCACCTCGTGGGCGACCGCCAACACCAGGGCCGAGTCGACCCCGCCGGAGAAGGCGACCAGCACCGAGCCCCGGGCGGCGAGCCCCGCACGGAGGCGGTCGAGACAAGACGTGTCGTCTCGGGACAGGTCGAGAAGGGAGGCCGGCCGGGCCGCCGCAGGGGCAGCGGGCGCGCCAGGAACGCGGTGCACGACGACGGCGTCGCGGTCGACCGGCACGGACGGTGACCCGCCGTGCGGGCCGCTCTTCAGGGGCAGCTCTTGCATGGCGCGGACCTAATGCCCGCCCCGGTCCCGGTCCAGGGCCGCCCCCTCCTCGACACGGCCGGCCGTGCTACCCTCCCCCTCCCCGCGTGGGTTCCCTCTCCCCCTGAGGCCCACCGCCGCCACCTGTGGCCCGCTCCCGCCTCCCCTTCCCGCCCCCTCGCCGGCCCGATCCGCCCCGGATCCTCCGCCCGGCCAAGGACGCCATGAACACCGACGGCCTCGGCGCTCTCCTTCGGTCTTGCGCCCGCCCCCTCCCGCTGCTGCTGGGCGCCCTCTCGGCCGCCCCCGCCCACGCCAGCCACCCCGACGACGGCCCCGGCGACTGGCTGCCCATCGGCACCGACGCCCGCCCCGAGCTGGTCGACGCCGCGGGCGACCTGCTCACGAGCGCCACCGAGCCCAGCGACCTCGTCGGCGCGACGGGCGCCTCGGCCGCCGCGTGGTGGGCCGACCCCGACCACGTCTGCTTCCGCATGCGGCTGCTGACCTCGCCGGTCGACCCGGGCGCCGCCGACCCGACCACGGCGCCGCTGTTCCCCAACCTCTGGGGCGTCGCGGTCGACACCGACGACAACAGCGCGACCATCGACGCCGGCCTCTACCTCGTGGCCGAGGGCTTCCAGCTGCGGCTGCGCGAGAACCTCACCGACGACTCGCCCGCCATCGAGGAGTGGACCGAGACCTGCGATGCCGCGGTCTCCGACGAGGGCGACGCCTGGTCGCTCGGCCTCGCCCGCACCTCCCGCAGCAGCACCACCCTCGGCGGCACCGACAACTGGTTCCTCGACCTCTGCACCGACCGCAGCGCCTTCCAGACCGGCCTGGCCGTCGCCGATGACGACCTGCTGCGCTTCGCCTTCGGCTCGACCGATGCCGCGGACGGCGACACCAGCAGCGAGTTCGGCTTCGCCTCCGACCTCGCCGGCGCCGACAACCGCACCAGCCCCGCCAACCTCTCGGACGGCTGGTCGACGGCCATGGCCATCGACGGCGACCTCGACGGCCTGACCCTGCCCGAAGAGATCTTCTACGGCACCCTGCCCGACAACGCCGACACCGACGGCGACGGCATCCTCGACGGAGACGAGGTCCACCCCGGCACGGGCGACCCGACCGATCCCACCGACGACGACAGCGACGGCGACGGGCTCTCGGACGGCGACGAGCGCGACCTCGGCACCGACCCCAACCAGAGCGACTCGGACGGCGACGGCATCTCCGATCTGGACGAGGTGGAGTGCGGCGGCACCGACACGGACGACCGGGACGGCGACGGGGTGCCAGACGCCGAAGAGCAGGGCGGCGGCGCCGAGGACCGCGACACCGACGGCGACGAGTTCCCGGACTGGTGCGACAAGGACGACGACGGCGACGGCATCTCGACCGAGACCGAGGGCAGCGGCGACACCGACGGCGACGGCACCCCCGACCACCGCGACACCGATGCCGACGACGACGGCAAGCTGGACGCCGACGAGGGCACCGCCGACGACGACTGCGACGGCATCCCCAACTACAAGGACGCCGACGACGAGGACGGCCCCTGCGGCGACCCGGACGGCGACGGCGCCACCAACGCCGAGGAAGAGGACTGCGGGACCGACCCGCTCGACGAAGACACCGACGACGACGGCATCCTCGACGGAGACGAGAGCTGCACCGACGACAGCGACGGCATCCCCGACGCCCTGGACGGCACCGAAGATGCCGACGGCGAGGGCATCGACAGGGACGAGGCGACCGGGCTCGCCAGCCTCTCGGGCGGCTACCTCAAGGGCGGAGGCTGCGCGACCACCGGCGCGACGGCCGCACCCCTGGGCTGGCTGGCGCTCCTCGCTGGCGGCCTGCTCTTCGGCCGCCGGCGCCGGGCCGCCGCCCTCGCTGCCCTCCTGCCCGGCGCGGCAGCGGCCCAGGACGTCGACGGCCAGCAGTTCGACCCCGCCATCGGCGAGGACGACTTCGCCCGCGTGGACGACTCCGAGGTGGGCCCCGGTGCGGGCGGCTTCGGCCTCTGGTTCCACCACGCCAACGCCCCGCTGGTCTACGCCTACGAAGACGGCCGCGATCCGGTCGAGCTGCTCGGCTCCGTCGGCACCCTCGACCTCCAGGGCTGGTTCGGTGTCGGCCCCGTGCGCCTCGGCCTCGACCTGCCCCTCCACACCTACGCCCAGGGCCTCGATCTCGACGCAGCAGGCTCCCACGTGCTCGGCGACATCCGGGCCGACCTGCGGGCCGAGCTGCTCCGGCGCGCCGACAGCCCGGTGGGCCTCGCCGTCGCCGCGGGCCTGACCCTGCCGACCGGCAACGGGGCGGCCTACCTGGGCGAGCCCGGCGTGAGCGGCGGCGTGCGCGGCATCCTGACCACCGAGCTCGGCAACACCCTGCTCTCGGCCAACCTGGGCTGGGTGGGGGCCGCGCCGACCGAGCTGCCGGCCGGCGGCATCTGGGGCCACCGCACGGTCTGGGGCGCGGGCCTGCGCCAGTCCTTCAGCGCGCAGTGGTCGGCCGCCGCCGAGCTCACGGGCGCCGCCTTCCTGGGTGGCGAGGCCCCGGGCGGCACCGTGCCCCTCGAGGGGCTCGTCTCGGGCCGGTGGGCCGCCTCGGAGACCATCGCCCTGCGGGCCGGCCTGGGCCGCGGCCTCACCGGCGGCATGGGCGCCCCGAGCTTCCGGGCACTGCTCGGCCTCGAGGGTCGCTTCGGCGGCGACACCGCCCCGCCCGCGCCGGATCGCAGCGACGTCAACACCGCCATCACCTTCGTCGGCCCCGACGGCAGCGCCCTCGCCGGCGTGAGCTTCAAGCTGGTCAGCGGGCCCCGCACGGGCGCCTGGACCAGCCCCGCCCAGGGCGCCCTCGAGCTCTCGCTGCCCCCGGGCGCCTACGACACCCTCGTGTCGGCCCCGGGCTTCATGTCCATCGCCGGACGCATCGACGTGCCCGCCGGCGAGACCTACGCCCGCCGCTACGAGCTCAAGCACGAGGCCGGCCGCTGCACCGTGCGCTTCGAGGTCCACGATCAGGACGACCGCCCCATCGTGGCCGAGGTCCGCCAGCTCGACGGCCAGGCCGTCGCCGGCACGGCCCCCGACACGGGCGCCGCGACCCTGTCGATCCGCGAGGGCACGGCCCGAGAGTACGTCATCGGCGCCCAGGGCTACAGCCCCGAGCACCGGGCCGTGAGCTGCCAGCGGGACGACGGGGGCCAGCTCTCGAACGAGCGGCTCGAGGTCGTGCTGCTCCCGCCCCGGGCCCGCCTCGAGGGCGAGCGCATCTCGGTCGACGGCCGGGTCCACTTCGCCCTCGACAGCGACAAGCTGCTCCCGCTGGGCAAGGGCCTGCTCGACGACGTGGCGCGCATCCTCCGGGACCACCCCGAGATCCTGCTGCTCGAGGTCCAGGGCCACACCGACGTCTCCGGGCGTGCCGAGTACAATCTCGACCTGAGCCGCCGCCGGGCCGAGGCCGTGCGCCGCTACCTGGTCGAGGTCCAGGGGGTCCACCCGAGCCGCCTCTCGGCCACCGGACTCGGCGAGAGTGTGCCCATCCGCGCCGGCAGCACCGAAGACGACCACGAGGCGAACCGCCGGGTCGAGTTCCACATCCGCCGGACCTCCGGGGACTGATCCCGGGGGGCCCAGGGGCTCTGGCTGACGTGGAACCCCCGTGCGTGGTAGCTTGAGGCCGTGTGCCCCGGACCCGGGGCCCACACCTGCGGCGGCCACTCTGGAGCAGCGACTTGACCCGCTACCGCGAGCCGAGCTTGGCGAACGACCCGCTGGTGGACGACCCACCGGTCGAGGACGACACGACCAGCGAGATCACCATGCGGCTGCCCAGCCGCCCCCACCGGCCGGTGCCGCGCCAGGCCATCCCGACCCTGCGGGTGGTGGCGGGGCGCGACATGCTCCAGTTCGCCACCCTCCACCCGGGCGAAGAGGTGCTCATCGGCCGGGACGAGGCCGCCGAGCTGCGCCTCAACGACCTGACCGTGAGCAAGCGCCACGCGCGGGTCTCGGTCGACCAGGCGGGCGCGATCTCGGTCATCGACCTGGGCTCGACCAACGGCACGGCGGTCAACGGCCGCCAGGTGCGCCGCACGGCCATGCGCACGGGCGACCACCTCGAGGTCGGGGGGGTGTCCCTGCGCCTCGACCTGCTCTCGGCGGACGAGCTCGGCCACCTCAGCCGCGTCGTCGATCGCCTCGCGGCGGCCAACCGCGATCCGCTGACCGGCCTCTGCTCCCGCGCCTTCCTCGACGACAGCCTGCCGCGGCTGGCCGAGCACTGCGAGCGCGCGGGCGTCCCCTTCTCGTGCGCCTTCGTCGACGTCGACCACTTCAAAGACATCCACGACCGCCACGGCCACCAGACCGGCGACGAGGTCCTGACGGGGGTGGCCCGCATCCTGATGCTCGGGGTGCGGGATGCGGATCCCTGCGTGCGCTACGGCGGCGAAGAGATCTTGATGTTCCTGCCCGGCAGCACCGAGTCGAGCGCCGCCGAGGTGGCCGAGCGGCTGCGCCGGGCCATCGCGGGCCACGACTGGGCCCGCACCGCCACCCGCCTCAAGGTGACCGCCTGCTTCGGCGTCGCCCAGCGGGCCCCCGGCGAGTCGCTCCGGGCATGGATCGACCGGGCCGATCAGGCCGTGTACGCCGCCAAGGACGCAGGCCGCAACCGCGTCGAGCGCGCCGGACGCCGCAGCCTGCGCTGAGCCTGCCCCCTGGGTGCCGGCCTGGGGCCTTGCAGCGCTCCCGGGCGGCCTACCGTTCTTGACAGCGGGCCCCCGCACGGGGCCCTACGCTCAAGAAGTGGCTTCAGACCCGCCCCGCGGGTCCGTGGAGGGAACAGGCGCGCCACCGCACGGTCTGTGGGCATGCACCACCGGCCGCTGGGCGCCGACAGGAGCGGTCTCGAGGAGCACGAACCCAGGAGGACACCATGTGGGCAGCGTTGGTGGCAATCGGCATCGCCAGTGCCGCGGTTCCGGCACCGGTCCTCCTGTCGCGCTTCCCCGCTGGGGCCGTGCCGCCGACCGAGGCCGTCTTCCAGGCCATCGCTGAGCTCGCCGACGACCCGGCCCCCGACGCGCTCCCGCTGCTCCGCAGCCTCGCGCGCCACGAGCAGGGAGAGGTGGCCGAGGCCGCCCGGACGGCCCTCGACACCGCCCTCACCCACCAGGAGTGGCAAGACCAGGCCGCCGCCCGGGCCGACTTCCGCGACACCCTGCCCTCGGGCCGCGAGCTGAGCCGCTGGCTCGGAGAGCAGCGCCGCCAGGCCCCCAAGGCCGAGCTCCACCAGCTGGGCCGGGCCGAGCAGGGCGCCGTCGCCTACGCGGCCCTCGTCGCGGGCACCGACCACGAGAGCGCCGCGGCCGAGCCCGTGCCCGACGACCAGGCCTGCGCGCGCCTCCTCGAGCAAGGCCTCCACCTCGAGGCCGAAGACCGCATGCACGACGCGGTCCAGGCCTACGCCCGGGCGGCGGCGGGCGGCCGGGCCGAGGCCTTCGCGGCCCTCGACCGCCTCGGCGTCGACGCCGACCGGCTGCTGCTGGGCATGACCACCTCGGCCCGGGTCGACGGGCTGCTGCGCCTCTCCCCCGAGCAGGTCCGGCCGACCCTGCGCGAGGCCCACAACGACGCCCTGGCCGTGCTCATCGAGCGCGCCCGTGAGCGCCAGGGCCTCGACCGGCTGGTGGCCCTCGACAACCTCGGGCGCCTCGTCCAGAGCGACCGCCTCAGCCCCGTGCAGCGCCGCACCGTGCGCGGGGTGCTGGAGCAGGCGGCCCACGATCCGAAGACCGAGGTGCGCCAGCTGGCCCAGGCCTCCCTCGCGGGCCCGGTGCCGACCCTGCCCTGACGGTCCCCAGGACGGGGCACACTCGTTAGAGAGCCTGGGGCCAGACCGCGCCGCCGTGGCGGGCCCCCCGGAGCTCCGCCCTGAGCCGACGCCGCGCCACCTACCGCCTCCGCCGGATGTCCACGCTGCTGCTCTCGGGCGTGCTCGTGCTCTTCGGCATCTACGCCGTCCAGCGCGCGGTGGGACTGCGCGAGGAGGGCACCCGCGCCCGCGAAGAGCAGGCCCGCCGCGAGCTCGACAACCTCGTGGGCCTGTGGGAGGGCTTCGTCACCGACCGCCTGCGCACCTGGCTGGTCGAGATGCCCGAGTCCGACAACATCGCCCAGCGCCAGCTCCAGCAGCGCCAAGCCGTGCCCTGGTTCGACGCCTACTACGCCTGGCGCCTCGAAGACGACCAGGTGCGCTTCCTGTGGCCGCCGCCCCCCGAGTCGGAGGACGTGCAGGCCCTGATGGACCTGCCCTGCATGGTCCAGGCCAACCGGCTGCGCATCACGGGCGAGGCCGCCGACGCCGCCCAGGCCTTCGAGTCCTGCCAGGGCGAGGCCTCCCTGCTCGCGCGCCACCTCGCCGCCACCATCCACATCGAAGAGGGCCAGCCGGCCCAGGCCCTGCGGGTGCTCGAGGCGCCCCCCTCGCCGCTGCGGCGGGATCTCTCTCTGGCCAGCGCCAGCGGCATGCCCCTGCGCCGCCTCTTCGCGACGCGAGACCTGGGCATCAACGCCATGATGCGGGCGGGCCACCAGGTCCGCGCCCAGCGCCTCGCGGCCCAGACCGTTCGGGAGGCCGCCCGGCTGAGCGGCCCCGACCTCGACCTCGTGCTCGACAACGCCACGAACATGCTGGCCGACCTGCCCCCCGACAGCCGCGACGAGCTCTCGAGCCAGCTCGACCGGGCCCGCCGCCGGCTCTTCGCCTACCACGAGATCCAGGGGCGCCTCGGCCGGGCGGCCGCCAGCCGCGGCGACGACACCCCCGACGACCGGCTGCACTTCGTCCACGACACCTACAACCGCCCGGGCTTCTTGCTGGTCTGGTCGCGGCGGGCCGACGGCACCATCGTCGCCGTCCAGGTCGACGCCGACACCCTGCTCCACACCCTGCTCGACAGCCTGGGCGGCGACACCGCCCACAGCATCGCCGTGCTCGATCCCGACGGCAAGCCCGTCGACGGCGCGCCCGACGCGGCGCCCCTCGAGACGACGATGCGGGTGCCGCTGGGTCGGCTGCTGCCCCAGCTCTCGCTGGCCTCCCTTCCCGAGTCCGATGACGAAGAGAGCAGCCTCGTGGCCCTCGTGCTCAGCCAGCTCGGCCCGCTGGTGATCGGGATGCTGCTCGCGGTCCTGTCCTTCATGGCCCACATGACGGCCGAGCGCCGAGAGTGGGAGCTGCTCGAGCGCCAGGAGGCCTTCATGGCCCGGGTGACCCACGAGCTGAAGACCCCGCTCGCCGGCATCCGCGTCATGACCGAGACCCTGCAGATGGGCGCGGCCGCCGACGCCGCCACCCGCGACCGCTTCCTCGACCGCATCCTCACCGAGGCCTCGAACCTCGAGGCGCGCATCGACGAGGTGCTCCAGGCCGCGCGGCGCCCCCAGGTGCGGGCCCTCCAGGCGGTCAAGATGGACGAGCTCGCCGAGGAGGTGGTCCAGCGCTGGGCCCCCCGCTTCGCCCAAGCCGGCGCCCAGCTCGTGCTCGAGGCCGCGCCGACGCCCGCCCTCGAGCTCGACCGCACCCTGATCGCAGATGCCCTCAGCAACCTCATCGACAACGCCCTCAAGTACCGCCGCACGGGCGTGCCCGGCATCTGCCAGGTCCGAACGGGGGTCTCGGGGCGCTGGGTCGTGCTCGAGGTGCTCGACAACGGCATGGGTGTGCCGCGAGAGATGCGCCGGCGGATCTTCGAGCGCTTCACCCGGGTCGAGGGCGACGGCCGGGGCAAGTCCGGAGGGCACGGCCTCGGGCTCGCCTTTGTGGCAGAAGCCGCAGCCGCCCACGGCGGGCTGGTAGAGTGCGGCGACGGAATTCAAGGCGGGGCCCGCTTCCGCATCAAGCTCAGGAGACGATGATGGTCGAGAATGCACGCATCGTGGTGGTCGAGGACGATGACACCATCGCGATGGGACTGGTGCAGGCCCTCAAGCACGCAGGCCACCGGGTGCAGCACTACGACCGGGGAGAGACCGCGCTCGACGCGATCTCCACCTGGAACCCCCACCTCGTGCTCCTCGACTGGATGTTGCCGGGGGTGTCGGGCATCGAGGTGCTCAAGTACATCCGCCAGACCAACGCCGACGTGCCCGTGATCATGCTCACGGCCAAGACCGGCGAGGCCGACCGTGTCGACGGGCTGGACGCCGGCGCCGACGACTACGTGCTCAAGCCCTTCTCCATCAAGGAGCTGCTCGCACGGGTGCGCGCCCGGCTGCGCAGCATCCCGGCCGACGAGGACGACGGCCGCTTCCACTTCGGCGAGGTCTCGGTCGACCTGCGCCGGCGGGTGCTCCACAAGGGCAGCGACGAGGTCCGCCTCACGACCCACGAGGCCGGCGTGCTGTCCTACCTCATCGAGCGCCGGGGCCAGGACGTGACCCGCGAGGAGCTGCTCGAGAACGTCTGGGGCTACTCGCCCACCATGCAGACGCGGACGGTCGACAACCAGATCCTCAAGCTCCGCAAGAAGATCGAGCAGGTGCCGGCCGACCCGCGCCACATCCTGACCATCCACGGCGTGGGCTACCGCTTCGAGCCCTGAGCCCAGGGGGCGCACCCCGGCCCGGCCGGTGCTGCGGCCCCCAGAGACGACGACGCCCGGCCGCCCCCGAGGGGATGGCCGGGCGGCTCTCTCTGCGGCCGCTCAGCTGGCGAGCTCGCCGCCGTCGATGACGAGGGTCTGGCCGTTCATGCCCGCCGCACCCGGCGTCGAGAAGAAGGCGATGGCCTCGGCGATCTCGTCCGCGGAGAAGCGACGGTTCTGGGGGGAGCGGGCCTGCATGCGGGCGATGATGTCCTCGGCGTTCAGCTCGGAGCGCTCGGCGATGCCCGTGACCGTGGCCTCCATCAGGGGGCTGTCGACGAAGCCCGGGCACACGGCGTTGACCGTGACGCCCTTGTCGCCGACCTCGACCGACAGGGAGCGGGTGAAGCCCAGCAGGCCCGCCTTGCTCGCGCAGTAGGCGGCCAAGTAGGGCTCGCCCCGGAGGCCGAGGGTGCCGGCGACGTTGATGATCCGGCCCCAGCCGCGGGAGATCATGCCCGGCAGCACCTTGAGCGAGCAGAGGAAGGCGCCCGTCAGGTTGACCTTGAGGTGCTCTTCCCAGACGCGCACGTCGGTCTTGGTGACCAGGGAGGGCCGCACCATGCCGGCGTTGTTGACGAGGATGTCGACCGGTCCGGCGGCCATGAAGGCGGCCTCGACGCTGGCGGGGTCGCCCACGTCGACGCGGACGGCGTAGGCACCGATCTCGTCCGCGATGGGCTCGATCTCGTTGCGGGTGCGGGCCATCAGCGTGACCCGGAAGCCGAGCTCCTTGAAGCGGCGCGCCGTAGCGGCGCCGATGCCACGGCCTCCACCGGTGACGACGACGTGCTTGGCCTTGGGCATGGATACCTCCACTCAGGGGGGCCGGCGCGGGACGGGGTGGACCGGGCCGGCAGGGGGGATGCGGTGAGCGGGCCGCACGGCGGCCCAGAAGTCGAGAGAGAAGCGGTGGACGCCGCAGGCACGGGGCCTGGGGCGGGGCTCAGCTGGGCGAGACCCGGCGGTAGCCACCGGCGAAGTAGAGCAGGGGATCGAGCGCGTCGCGGGCGGTCTCTCCGGAGCGCGCCGCCTCCACCCGACCGATGAAGATCGTGTGGTCGCCGCCGTCGAGGGCGGCATGCTGGACGCAGTCGAGGCTCGCCAGGGCGCCGTCGATCCAGGCAGCGCCGGTGGCGGGGCCCCGGGCGATGCCGAGGTCGGCCCACTTCGACACCCCGTCCTTCCACCAGCCTGCGAAGCGGTTGGAGACGGACTCCTGGTCGCCGGCGAGGATGTTCACGGCGAAGCCGGCGCCCCCGCTGAGGTGGCCGTGCATGGCACCGCCCTTCTTCACGCAGACCAGGATGAGCGGCGGGTCGAGCGACAGCGAGGAGAAGGCGCTGGCCGTCATGGCCTGGTCGCCACCCTCGGCGTCGATGGTGGTCAGGACCGTGACGCCGGAGCAGAAGCGCCCCAGGGCGGCCTTGAATTCGTCGGCGGTGACTGGCAACAGAGCCCTCGGGGGCGGGAGTGTGAGAGAGCGGGAGGCGGCGGGGGACGTCGCGCGCTCTTCCTGATCGGGCCTGGCCGCGGACGCCTTGCACTCCTGTGGTTTGGGGGTACAAGTCCGCGGGTTGCGGCGCACCGCAGGCGCGTCGCCGCTGGCGGGTGGACGCCGACCGGCCGACCCTCATAACATGGGCGAGCGCTCCCCCGAGCAACGGCACCGATCGGCAGCGCCCTGTCGCCCATCCCCGACCGCCTCCGAGCCTGCAGCACGCGGCGCACACGCCGACTTTTCCCGCCCTGCACCGCCTGATCCGGCCGATCCGCGCTCCCGCACCCCGCTCCGGACCCCCGTCGCCATGCTGCTGCAACCCGTCCGCATCGCTCGGCCCGACCTGCGCGAAGAGGTCCACGCGGTGCTGGAGCTGGTCCTCGACCAGGACGACCCCCGGTCCCTTCCGCTCACCGAGCTGGTGCGCATGCTGGGGGTGCAGCTGGCTCCGGGCTTCCGCAGCCAGCTCGCCGACCGGGGCGATCTCGTGCTCGGCGACGACCGCTTCTCGAACGAGGGGCCCGTGATCCGCCGGCGGGTGCGGCTCGTCGGCATCGAGCTCGACCTCAACATCCCCGCGACCCTCGCCGGTGTGCTGGTCCGGGGCGAAGACCTCGTGCGGCTGCGCTTCCACGCCGGCAGCTCCGTGCGCTTCAGCAAGCTGCTGGTCAAGCTCGAGCTCAAGACCCTGTCCATCAGCCGCGACGGCATCCGGGTCGACTTCGGCGGCCGGGGTCGGGTCTTCGTCGACGTGCGCTGAGCGCGGGCCCCCCGCCGGCCCGGTTGCGCCCCGCCAGCCCCCGGCCCGGCCCGCCCGGCCCCGAAGACCCTGGCCCCAAGATCACCGCCCGTCCCGGCCTCTGCCCCGCAGCCCGCGGCGCACAGGAGGCGATCGAGCGGGATAGAGGGTGGCCCACCAAGCGCGGCCCCAGCTCCCCCGGGGCCCCTCCCTCCTGCCCGCCTCGCCCGCCCGTGGAGCCCGCCCTGTCCGCTCCCCCTGCCCCCTCCGCGCCCTCGTCCCGCATCGGCCAGCGCGTCGGACCCTTCCAGCTCGTCGAGCGCATCGACCTGTGGCGCGACGTCGGCCTCTACCGGGCCGAGCGCCCTGCCGGCTCCCGCCAGCCCCGGGTGGTCGCCATCCGCCTCGCCGAGGCCCCCCGCGACGAGCAGGCCGGCGCCTGGGTGCGCCACGAGTACGACGTGCTCCGCGCCCTCGACGACCCGCGCATCCCTGTCGCCCACGGCTACTACTCGAGCCAGGTGGCGGTGGCCCAGTCCCATGTCGACGGCCTCAGCTTCGCCGAGCTCTTTGCGCTCCGGCGCGAGGGCGCGCTCCAGATCGACATCGCCACGGCCATCGACGTGGTGGTCGAGCTCGCCCAGGCCCTGCGCCACGCCCACGGCGCCGCCGGTCCGGACGGCCCGGTGGTGCACGCCCAGCTCTGCCCGGCCCGGGTGATGCTCCGCCGCGACGGCCAGGTCGTGCTCACGGGCTTCGGCACGGCCCCGCGGCCCCTGCCCCCCGGCTACACGCCGCCCGAGGTGGCGGCCGGCGCCTTCCTCGACCCCCGCACCGACCAGTGGGCGCTCGGCGCCTTCCTGGTCGAGCTGGTCCTCGGGCTGCCCCTCTACACCGGCGCCACGGCCCCCGACCGGGCGGCCATCGAGTGCCGGGTCGAGCCCTGGGTCCGCCGGGTCGAGCAGCGCCACCCCGCGGTCGCCCGGCTGCTCGCGAAGCTGCTGGCGCCCGCCGCCGGGGCCCGCTTCGCCCGCGAGATGGAGCTCGTCAGCGCCCTGCTCGCCCTGGGCCGCGAGGCGCCCGGCCGCGCCGATCGGGTGGGCCTCATCACCCGCGCCCGCACGGTGCTCGACGCCCGCGCCGCGGCCGCCCGCGCCGAGCAGTCCGCCGCCCGCGAGGCCGAGGAGGCCGCCCAGGCCGCCGAAGAGGCCCGGCGCCTCGCCGCCCGCGAGGCCCAGGAGGCCGCCCGCCGCGAGGCGCGCCGCGCCGCGATGCTGGCCGCCCAGGCCCGAGAGGCCGAGGCCCGGGCCGCCGAGGCCGAGCGCCGCCAGGCCCAGGCCGCCGCCAAGGCTGCCGCCGAGGCCCGGGCCGCCGAGGCGCGCGCCGCCCGTGAGGCCGCCGAGGCAGCGGCAGCGGCCGCCGAGGCCACCGAGGCCCAGCCCCCGCCCGCCCCCGCCCCCCTGCCGGCGATCGATCCCCTGGCCGATCTGCCCGAGGTGGGGCTGGCCCTGGGCGGCACCGCTCCCGTCGACGACGGCCTCGACCTGCCGCCGCCGGCCGCCGCGGGCCCAGCCGTGTCGGTGGCCGTCGCCGAGTTTACCGACGACGACATCTCGCTCGGCCTCGACGGCCGCGCCCCGGACGACGACGGACCGGTCTTCCCCCAGTTCGACCCCCTCGAAGACCCCGCCGCCCTCCCCGGCGAGTCGGGCCCCGTGCTCGGCAACCTCGGCCCCTCGGGGGGCTTCCCCCGGCGCGCTCTCGACGCGGAGCACCCGGACGAGGACGACGGCGAAGACAACGAGGTCACCGAGATCCTCAGCCCCGCCTCCCGGGACGAGGTCGAGCGCACCGAGCTCGACACCCGCAGCCCCGAGGAGCGGGCCGCCGCCGCCCGCCCGGCCCACCGGCCCCCGGGCACCTGGCTGCCCTCCGAGTATGCGGCCATGGCCGCCACGGCCGTGCTCGTGCTGTCGGCCCTGGGCTTTCTCTGGTGGCGCTTCGCATGAGCCACCCGCCGGCCGGTCCCCGCGAGGTGCTGGGCCCGGGCATCGCCCGGATCGCCCTGCCGTCCCCCACCCTGCCGCCGGCCACCACCACCAATGTGTGGCTGCTCGGCGAACAAGAGGTGCTGGTGGTCGATCCGGGCTCGCCCTGGCCGACGCCCCTCGCCGGGCTCATCGACCAGCTCGCGGCCCTGCCAGTCCGCGCGGTCTTCCTGACCCACCACCACACCGACCACGCCAGCGGCGCCCGGGCCGTCTGCGATGCCCTGGGCGTGCCCCTCTGGTCCCACGCCACGACCGGCGAGCGCACCGGCCTCGCCCTCGACCGCACCCTCGCCGACGGCGAGACCCTCGTGCTCGGAAGCGACCGCTGGCAGGCCATCCTCACCGAGGGCCACGCCGACGGCCACCTCTGCCTGGCCCGGGACGACGGCGAGGTGGTGGCGGGCGACATGGTCGCCGGCGAGGGCACCATCCTGCTGGCGCCGCCGGATGCCGACCTGGCCGCCTACCTCGCCAGCCTCGCCCGCCTGCGCGACCGCCGCCCCACCCGGCTGCTGCCCGCCCACGGCCCCGCACTCGCGCCGGCCGTGCCCGTGCTCGACCACTACATCGCCCACCGCCACGCCCGCACCGACCAGGCCCGGGCGGCCCTCGGCCCGTCCCCCCGGTCGGCCACAGCGCTGGCGCCGGTGGTCTACCCCGAGCTGCCGCCGACCTTCCTGCCCATCGCCGCGCTCCAGCTCACCGCCCACCTCGACTGGCTGGTCGATCAGGGCGCCGCCCTGCGCCACCCCGCCGCTGGCGGCGGGCCCGCGCGCTACTCCCTGCCCCGAGGCTGACGTGTCTGCTTCCGACAAGCCCCCCCGCGACGCCAGCTCCGAGCTCCAAGCCGGCGTCGAGCAGGTCTCGAAGGTGGTGGGCGGGGTGCTGAGCAACCTCTTCGGCACCCGCGCCACCGGCATCCCCCGGCCCGAGAGCCCGGTGCTCGGCGAAGAGGCCGACGCGACCCTGCGCGAGCTGGGCGCCACGGTCGGCCGGGCCCTCCACGCGGCCGGCCAGCAGCTCGAGGCCGATCCCGCCCACCCGGCGCGGGCCATCGAGCGCAGCTGGGCCGACCGCGACACGGCCCCTGCGCTCGAGGTCGAGGAGGACGACGCGCCCCTCAGCGCCGGGGTCCGCACCCTCGCCCGGGGCCTCTCCCGCACCACCGAGGTGCTGCTCGACCAGCTGGTGGCCCCCGACACCGGGGCCGAGGAGTGAGCCCGGCGGGCCGCTTCGTCACGGGCACCTGCACCGAGGTCGGCAAGACGATGGTGACGGCCCTGCTCGCCGCCGCCGCCCGCGCCGAGGGCCACGCGGTCCCCGCGGCCAAGCCCCTGGCCAGCGGCGGACCGCCCCCAGGGGAGGACGCGCGCCTGCTCGCCGCCGCCGCGGGCCACCCGCCCCGCATCCACACCTGCCTGCCCGATCCCGCCTCGCCCGACCGGGCGGCCCGCAACCTGGGTCACACCCTCGACCGCGGCGCGATCACCGCCTGGTGCCGGGCGCTGCCGGGCCCCCGGCTCATCGAGGGGGTCGGCGGCTGGGAGGTGCCCCTCGCCCCGGGCTGGCGGGTCTCAGACCTTGCCCAAGACCTCGGCCACCCCGTCATCGTGGTGGCCGCGAACCGGCTCGGGGTGCTGAGCCAGACCCTGCTGACGGTGGCCGCCGTGGCCGCACGGGGGCTCCCGGTCGCCGGGGTCGCCCTCGTCGATCCGCCCGCGCCGACCCCGCTGGCCGACTGGAACCTCGCCGACCTGCGCCGAGAGCTCGCGGTGCCCGTGCTGCGGGTGCCGTGGCTCGCGGACGGCCAGCCCACCGCGGCCCGGGGCGCCCCCCTGCTCAGCGGCCTCTGGCCCGCGCTCGCCCGGCCCCCCGCGGCGGGCTGATCCCTGCCGGTGGCTCAGGGCGCGCCGGCCACCAGGAAGGGCGCGAGGCGGTCGACAGTCTTGGGACCGATGCCCTTGACCCGGTCGAGCGCCGCCACGCTCTCGAAGGGACCGTGGGCTGCCCGGTCGGCCACGATGGCCGCCGCCGTGCGGGCACCGATGCCCGGCACCGCCGCCAGGGCCGCCTCACCGGCGCTGTTGATGTTGATGGGAAGACCGTAGACGAGGCCATCCTCGACGGTTCCCCACCGCACCTCGCCCCCGCTCGCGACCAACAGATCGCCCGAGCGCAGCAGCCGGTCCTCGGCGACCAGCTCGGGGGCGCCGGCGGCCGCGAGGGCGTCGCGGGTGCGGGCCGGGGCCGGCAGCAGGTGGAGCCCCGGAGCGGGCACCTCCCCCCGCACCTCGACGGCCCCCTGGGGCGCCGGCGCCGCGGGCTCCCGCTGGCTCCACAGGGCGAAGGCCCCGGCCGTCAGCGCCAGCAGGGCCCCGAGCACCCGCAGATCCGGCCCCGTGCGCGGGCTCCGGGGGCGGGCAAAGTCGAGCGACCCGCTCACGGCGTCGCCCCGCCACGGCGCCAGGCCGCGAGCACGGCGGCGCTCTCGGGGCCCGTGGCCAGCGCCCGCCCCCGGCGGCCGGTGTCGGCATGGAGGATCTGGACCTCGAGGTGGTCGGGGTCGAGCACCTGGGGGCCCCGCTCCGGCCACTCCACGAGCACCACCCCCGGCCACTCGGCGGCCTGTTCTTCGAGGCCCAGGGGCCCCACCTCGTCGGGATCGAGGCGGTAGAGATCCGCGTGGAGCAGGGGCAGCCGCCCATCGTACTCGGCCACGAGCACGAAGGTCGGGCTGGTCACCTCGCCGGCGACGCCCAGGGCCGCGGCCACTCCCTGGGCAAAGCAGGTCTTGCCCGCGCCGAGCCCGCCGATGAGGGCCACGTGCAGCGGCGCCGCGAGCGCCGTCCCCAGCGCCGCCCCCCACCGGCCGGTGGACGCGGCATCCGGCAGATCCACGTCCCAGATGTGCGCATGCGCAGCGGCCACACCCCACCTCCACCTCAGCGGGCCCGTCCGGGATATCCGGGCCGCCCCCCACCCTGCCATGCGCACGGCCCCATTGCCGAGGCGCGGCCGCCGTGTGACAGACCCGCCCTTCGCTCCGGGGCGCACGCCCGCGTCCCGAGCCCCCTGCGCCGGAGCCCCGTGTGAGCTTGGACAGCCTGCTGCAGTACGGGCTGGTCGCGGTGTTCGTGGCGCTCATGCTGACGCCATTCGGGCTCCCGATCCCCGAAGACGTCAGCCTGACGGCGGCGGGGGTGCTCTCGGCCACGGGCCACGCGACCTGGGTCGAGGCCTGGATCGTCGGCTACCTCGGGGTGGTCGGCAGCGACATCGTCTCGTGGACCTTCGGGCGGCGGGTCGGGCTCCACCCGACGGGCTTCATCGCCCGCATGATCGGCCCCGAAGACATCGAGCGCATCGAGCGCTTCTACCGGCGCTGGGGACCCTGGGCCATCGTCATCGCCCGCCAGTTCCCCGGCATGCGCATGCCGGCCGTCTTCTTCGCCGGCGCCAGCGGCCTCTCGCTGCCCCGGTTCCTGCTCTTCGACGGCACGGCCGCCCTCCTCACCACCACGGGCTTCACCTGGCGGGGCTGGGCCG
>CAXQUZ010000099.1:0-4162 GCA_964226865.1 Myxococcota bacterium
GTCGGCGCGGGCGGTGCCGAACTCGACCACGGCGGGCCAGTCCTCGGTGTCGCGGGCGATGTGGAGCAGGTGGTCGAGGGCCTCGGTGTCGCCGGGGGCGAGCTCGAGCACCCGGCGCCAGGCGTCCTGGGCCACGGCCGTGTCGCCGATCTCCTCTTCCCAGATGCGGGCGATGTCGCGGTGGACCGCGACCTTCTCGTCGCCCTGGAGCGTGGCGGCCTGCCGTGCGAGCACGTTGACCAGCCCGCTCCAGTCCTGGGCCTCGCGGGCCAGGGTGGCGAGACCGCCGAGGGCGTCGGCGTCTTCGGGATCGGCGTCGAGGGCCTCGTGGAAGGCCGCCCGGGCCGCGTCCTTGTCGCCGACCTGGAGGTGGGCCTCGGCGATGCGGCGCTGGTAGCGCGCGGTGGTGCTGGGGTCGGCCGAGACCGCGGCCAGTCCCTCGAGGTACTGGGTGGCCAGGGCCGTCTCGCCCCGGGCCCCCGCGATGCGGGCGAGCGCCTCGAGCACCTCGGCGTCGTTCGGGTCGCGCTGGTTGAGCTGCTGGTAGAACTCCCAGGCCTCGTCGGTCTCGGCGAGGTGCTCGGCGAGGATCCACCGCTGGCGGGCCGCGATGGCTGCCGCTGCGGGCGAGCCGGCCGGCACGAGGCCGCCGCGCTCCTGGAGGGTCTCGAAGACCCCCTGCCAGTCGCCGGCAGCCGCGAGGTTCTGCTCGAGGTGGACCATCAGGGCGATGCGCGCCGCCGTGTCTTCGGCGGGCGTGCTCTCGAGCACCGCGCGGAAGCCCTCGGCGGCCTCGGCGGCACAGCCGGCCGCCTCGAGCGCCTCGGCGAGGGCCCGGGGGGCGGGCTCGTCGAGGTCGGCGAAGAGGGCACGGATGGCCGCAGCGGGCGGGGTGTCGTCGGCCGCACCGAGCCGCAGCAGCGCCGCGAAGGCCTTGCCCTGGCCGGGGGCCGCGGCGAAGGCCCGCCGGTAGTGGGCTCGGGCGGTGTCGGTGTCGCCGGCGGCCTCCGAGAGGTGGCCGGCGAGCAGGGCGTGGGCCCCGGCGACCGCCTCGGTGGGGCCGGAGGCGGCGAGGGTGGCGTGGACCTGGTGGAGGGCCGCCCGGTCGCCCGTGCGGGCCGCCGTGCGCTCGAGGCCCTCGACGGCGGCCAGCGGCGCACTGTCCATGGCCTGCTTCCAGGCCTCGTGGGCTTCGTCGACCTTGCTCTCGCGCTGGTCGAGGATCCGGGCCCGCTCGGCGGCGTGCGCGTCCCCGGCGAGGAGCGCACGGGCCTCGGGCCAGGCGCCGGCGCCGATGGCCACGGCGGCGAGGGCGGGACCGCCCTCGTCGGACTGCACGCCAGAGATCGCGTCCACGGCCGCGCCGGCGTCGCCCGCCAGCAGCGACAGGTCGCCCTCCATCACGGCCAGCGCCAGCTGGCGCTCGCCCTCGGCCCGCTCCCGGCGGCGCTGGAGCAGGGCCCGGCGGCGCACGATGTCACCCCCGTCGAGGAGGCGGTCCTCGAGGACGTCTTCGGCGACCGTGCCGGCGAGCTCGGGCGACGCGAGGCGGGCGAGCAGGGCCTCGGCGTCGACGCCCGCACGGGCCGCGGCGTCGGTCGCGGCGATGAGGCGCCAGAGCGCCTGGTCGCGGTCTTCGAGGGCGTCGGCCTCCTGGCGCTCGAGGGCCGTCACCGCCGCCCAGTCGCCGTGGGCGTGGGCGAGGCTGCGCTGGAGCTGGAGCGCCGGGAGGAAGCCCGGGCTGAGGGCCAGGCAGCGGTCGAGGGCGGCCCGGGCCTCGTCGATGCGCGCGGCGCTGGCCGAGAGCATGCGCGCGGCCCGGTAGGTCAGGCTGACCTCGCGGGTCGCGTCGGTTGTGGCCTCGGCGGCGGCGAGGAGCAGCCCCGCGAGCCGGTCCTTGTCGCCGGCGGCCGACAGCAGCCGGTCGGCGCCGTCGAGGCTGGCCTCGTGGGCGGGGCGGGCCTCGAGGGCCTGCAGGTAGAAGCCCAGCGCGCGGTCGGGGTCGGCGGCCTGGGTCTCGCAGACGGTGCCGGCGCGGCTGAGGTCGTCGGCCCGGGCGGCCGGGTCGTCGGTGAGCAGGGCGCGCTGCTCGTAGAGGCCGGCGAGCTCGGACCAGCGCGCCGTGCGGGCGTAGAGGCGCTCGAGGCCCTCGAGGGCGGGCAGGTAGGCGGCGGCAACCGCGAGGAGGGCCTCGTGGTGGGCGCTCGCCTCGCCGTCGCGGCCCTCGGCCTCCTCGCAGAGCTCGGCCATGCGCAGCCGCGCGGCGACGAGCTGGTTGGGGTCCTCGGTGTGATCCAGTCGCGACTGGTGAAGGGCCAGCACACCGTCAATGTCGCCCTTCTGGAGCATGAGGCGCTCGGCCGACTCGAAGGCGGGGCCGGCGGCCGGCGCCAGCGCGAGGGCGGCGAGGTGGGAGGCCAGGGCGGCCTCGGGATCCGTGGCCTCGAGCACGGTGCCCCGGGTCCAGTGGAGCACGGCGGCCCGGGTCGGGTCGGTCGGCGGATCGGCCAGGGCGGCGTCGATCAGGCCGGCGGTCTCGCTGGCGGCGCCCACGGAGCGCAGCCAGGCGGCGTGCTCGCGCCGCACCTCGGGCGCTGCGGGGCCGGCGGCTGCGGTGGCCTGTTCCCAGGCGGCCCGGGCGAGGGCCTCGTCGCCGGCCTCGGTGGCGGCGCGGGCGGCGCGCAGGGCCCAGAAGCCCGCGACGATGCCGGTGCTGTCGGTGGCGAGCGCCCGGTAGTGCTGGGCGAGCAGCCCGAGCTCGCCGCCGCGGCGCAGCTGGCCCTCGAGGGCCCGGGCGGCCTGGGGGTCGCCGGGGGCGGCGGCCAGGGCGGCCCGGTCGCCGGTCGCGGCGCCGGCGCCGTCGTCGAGGTGGGTCTCGAGGATGGTGCCCTGCTCGACGAGCAGTGCCGCCTTGTGGGCGCCGTCGGTCAGGGCCGCCATCTGGCCCAGGGTCTCGGCCAGATCGGCCCACTGCTCGGCGCGGTGGAGCTGGTCGCGCAGCAGGCGCAGGGTGAACCAGCCGGTGGCACCGGGGCTGTCGCCGAGGGCGGCGAGGCTCGCCCGCAGGGCGGCGACAGCGGCCTGCTGGCCGTCGGGCTGGCTGCGGGCCAGGAGGGCGGCGTCCTGCCAGACCTCGGCCTGGGTGCGGCCGCTGCTCGCGGCGGCGCGGGCCTCGAGAATGGCGCGCAGCTGGGCGGTCTCACCGGCCGCGGCGGCGCTGGTGGCGTAGTCCTGGAGGCCGGCCGCGTCGATGCCCCCGGCGGCGAGCGCATCGGCGAAGAGGGGCATGGCGGCGTCGGCGTCGCCCGCGCGGGTGGCGAGGATGCGCGCGGCCTCGGCCCGGAGCGCGGCGGCGGTCTCGGGGGTGCTGTGGTCGGCGGCCTGGAGCAGGGCCTCGGCGGCCTCGCGCCAGCCGGCGTCGCCCTCGACCATCGGCCGGGCCTCGGGCACGGCAAAGGTCTCGGTCACCGGCGGGGCGGCGGCGACGGCCGGCGCCGGGGGCAGCACGGCGGCCTCGGGCACCACCGGCGCCAGCGCCGGCAGCGGCGGCGGCGGGGCCTCGACGGTGGGCATGTCGAGCAGCGCCGCGTCGTCGTCGTCGAGGGCCGCGCCGGGGCCGTCGTCGGTGGCCAGGGGCACGGTGCCGAGGATGGCCGGATCGGGCAGGGGCTCGGCGGCGGGGGCCGGTGCCGGCGCGGGGGCGGGCACGGGGGCGGCCGCCACGGGCTCCGGCGTGGGCGCCGCGTCCTCCTCGGCGGCCGGCGCGGGCGCGCGCGGGGCCCGGCGGAACACGAGGCTCTTGTCGTCCCCCCAGTCCACGAAGGCGGCGGCGAAGTCGTCCTCGTCGTCCTCCTCCTCGTCCTTGTCTTCGGCCGCGGGCACGGCGGTGTCGGTGGGCGCCGGCGGCAGGGGCGCCGTCTCTGCGGGCGGTGCTGCGAGCCCGTCGCCGAAGTCTTCGCCAAAGAAGGCAGAGGCGGCCCCGTCGTCGTCAAAGAGCGTCTCTTCCTGGACGGGGGCGGGCGGCGGCGGCGCCGGCAGCGGGGCGGGGGCCGGGGCGGCCACGGCCGCGGGTGCCGGCGGCGGGGCGGGCGCGGGGGCCGGGGCGGGCGGGGCCTCGGCCCCGGGGGGCGGCGGGGCCTCGGGGTCGCTGGTGTCCGGGTCG
>CAXQUZ010000100.1:0-7116 GCA_964226865.1 Myxococcota bacterium
TCAGACGTGTGCTCTTCCGATCTACCCTCTACGGGCTGCCGCTGGCGACCAAGTCGCTGGTGCTCTTCTGGAACAAGGCGCTGCTCGACGCACCCCCCGCGACCACCGCGGCCATCGCGGGCCTCGCCGGGGGCCTGCCTGCCGGCACCTACCCGCTCGCCTACCAGGCCACCGACGCCTACTTCCACGCCGCCTGGATGCACGGCTTCGGCGGCGGTGCCTTCGACGAGGCGGGCGCCGTGGCCCTCGACCAGCCCGCCAATGCCGCGGCCCTGGGCTTCGCCGCGGGCCTGCTCGCCGAGGGCACCATCCCCGACGAGGCCACCGGGGTGCTCGTCACCCAGCTCTTCAACGAGGGCAAGGCGGCCACGGCCATCAACGGCCCCTGGTTCCTGGGCGAGCTGGATCCCGGCCTCGACTTCGGCCTCGCGCCCCTGCCCCGGATCTCCGAGGCCGACGGGGCCCCGGCGCGCCCGTACCTCACGGTCGAGGGGGTGATGCTCTCGGCCCACGCCCGGGCCCCGGGCCCCGCCCGTGCCCTCGCCGCCCACCTTGTCAGCGCCGAGGTGGCCACCCGCCGGGCCGTCGAGGGGCGCCAGGCCGTCACCACCCTCGCCGCCCTGGCCCGGCCCGAGGTGGCCGGGGATCCCGTGCTCTCGGTCTTCGCCAGCCAGCTCGACGCCGCCGTGCCCATGCCCAATGTGCCCGCCATGGGCAAGACCTGGGAGCCCCAGGCCCGGGCCCTGCGGCGGGTGCTGCGGGGGGCCCAGAGCCCCGAGGATGCCGTGCGCGCGGCCCAGACCGAGGACGAGATCGTCAGCCGGCCGCCCCCGCCCGCCGCCGACGGCCGGCCCTACCTCGCCCTCGGCCTGGCCCTGGTGCTGGGGCTGCTCGGGTGGCTCGGGCGGGCCGCCTGGCAGCAGCGGGCCGCCATCTGGCGCGACCGCGCGGCCTACCTCTACGTGGCGCCCGCGGCCCTCGGCATGGGGGCGCTGGTCATCCTGCCCTTCACGGTGGGGGCCGGCGTCAGCCTCTTCGCCCACCACAGCGGCAGCTTCACCTTCGTCGGCCTGACGAACTTCCTCGACATCCTGCTCGCCCGGGACTGGCCGGTCACCAGCCCCCTCAGCTTCTACCTGACGCTCGGCGTCACGGTGCTGTGGACCCTCTGCAATGTCGTGCTCCACGTCGGCATCGGCGTCTTCCTCGCGATGCTGCTGCGCGAGCCCTGGCTGCGGCTGCGGGGGGTGTACCGGGTGGTGCTCATCCTGCCCTGGGCCGTGCCGAACTACATCACGGCCCTCATCTGGAAGGGCATGTTCCAGAAGCAGTTCGGGGCGGTCAACGCCGTGCTCGGCCTCGTGGGCGTCGAGCCGGTCTCGTGGTTCAGCCAGTTCAGCACGGCCTTCGCGGCCAACCTGACCACCAACACCTGGCTGGGCTTCCCCTTCATGATGGTGGTGACGCTGGGGGCGCTCCAGGCCATTCCCCGCGACCGCGAGCAGGCCGCCGAGGTCGACGGCGCCACCGGCTGGCAGCGCTTCCGCCACGTGACCCTGCCGCTGCTGTTGCCGGCCCTGCTGCCCGCCGTCGTGCTCGGCAGCGTGTGGACCTTCAACATGTTCAACATCATCTACCTGGTGAGTGCCGGCGAGCCCGACGGCTCGAGCGAGATCCTCATCAGCGAGGCCTACCGCTGGGCCTTCACCCGGGGCCACCGCTACGGCTACGCGGCGGCCTATGCCGTGCTCGTCTTCGGGGTGTTGGTGGCCTACTCCAAGCTCACCGACCGGCTGCTCGGCAGCGTCCAGCGCTGCGACGCCGCCGCGCGCCGGAGGGCATCCGGCGCGCGGGCGGTGGCCCCCCGGAGGGGGCGGGGGGGCGGGGGCCTAGATCGGCGGCCACTTGCCGCCGAAGGTGGTGACGATGAGCTTGGTGTCGGCGTTGATGCCCTTCACCACGGTCTTCGAGCGCTTCGGCAGGCTCTTGGCGATGCCCAGGTTGTTCTTCGTGGCCTTGATGCCCTTGGGCACCTTGAAGGCCAGCGTCGGGTTGCTCAGGAACTCCTTCTTGATCTCGTCCGGGGCGGCCTTGATCTTCTTGGAGAGGTTCTTGGCCTGCTTGGGGATCTTGGAGACCTCGACCAGCGACTTGCTGTAGTGCTTGAGGCCGTCGTTGATGGCCTCGATGCCGGCGATGATGTCGGGAGGCAGGGCGTCGGAGGCCTGGAGCTGGGGCACCCGCCCCTGGACGGTCACCCGCACCTTGCCCTTGGCCTTGGACTGGATGTGGTTGAGGGCCTGGCCCAGCGAGGCGTTCTTCAGGCCCAGCGCCGTGTTGATGTTCTTGTGGGTCTTCGTGCGGTGCTTGTTGGCCGACGTGACCGTGCCGTCGAGCTTCTTGAGCTGCTTGAAGACCTTGTCGACCGACGGGATGCCGGTGAGCTCGACCTTCTGGGCCGCGCCCTTCTTGCCCTTCTTCTTCGACTTCTTCTTGCCCTTGGCCAGGGCATCTCCCGCGCCGCCCACCACGAGGAGGGCCGCGAGGGGCCAGGCGAGCCAACGGCGGCTGGACCGGGTCGGGGACACTGTGTTCACGGGACACCTCTCTGCTTGGGGCTGAATCTATCGCGGGTGGCAGGAATTCGGGGGAATCGGCGTGGGGTAGGCTGGTGGCGTGTCTGGTCCCACCCATCGGCTCCCGTCGCTGCTGCAGCAGGCCTTCACCCATGCGGTGTTGGTGCTTGCCTGTGTTGCCGTGCTGTGGCCGGTTCTGTGGGTGCTCAAGATGGCGCTGAGTCCGTCCCAGGCCTTCTCGCTCGACCCCAGCCCCATCCCTACGCAGATCTCACTGCAGAACTTCGCCGATGTGGTGGGCACGCGCGACGCGGCAGGCGGGTGGTTATTCGGCCGCCAGCTCGCGAATTCGCTGCTCGTGGCGGGGGTGACCTCGGCCATCGGCATCGGGATGTCGTGCACGGCGGCCTACGCGATGAGCCGCTTCGCCTTCCCGGGCCGGGACGCGGGCATGCGGATGTTCCTCATCACCCAGATGTTCCCGGGCGTGATCATGCTGATCCCGCTCTACATCCTGCTCGACAGCCTCGGTCTGCTCGACTCGCTGCTGGGGCTGAGCCTCGTCTACGCGACCACGGCCATCCCCTTCTGCACCTGGAACCTCAAGGGCTACTTCGACACGATCCCCAAGGATCTCGAAGAGGCCGCCATCATGGACGGCGCGAGCCGCTGGACCATCTTCACCCGCATCGTGCTGCCGCTGGCCCGGCCCGCGCTGGCCGTGACGGGGCTGTTCTCCTTCATGACCGCCTGGAACGAGTTCATCATGGCGGCCACGCTGATGAGCGACCAGCGCAGCTTCACCCTGCCGGTCGTGCTCCAGGGCTATGTCGGGGACTTCGGCACGGAGTGGGGGCGCTTCGCCGCGGGGGCCATCCTCGTGAGCATCCCCGTGATGGCCCTGTTCTTCGCGCTCCAGAAGCAGCTGGTCGAGGGGCTGACGGCGGGGGGCGTGAAGGGGTGAGCACGGAGGGACCGGCCGCACGCTGGGAGGCCGCACAGGCTGCGGTGGACGCGAGGCCGGAGGACCGGGACACGCGGCTGGCGGCGGCACGGCTGGGGGCGCTCCAAGGACGGCACGCGGCGGTGGTCGCGCTCCTGGTGCCCCTGCTCGGCGCACCGGCGGTGGACCGGGAGGCCTGGCAGCGGTGGGCGGCGGCCCAGGCGGCCCGGGGGCAGGGGGCCACGGCGGTGCAGCAGCTCCAGGCCCGGCTGGTGGCCGCTGGTGGCCAGGGGCCCCTCGCGGCCGTGCTGGGCGGGCTCTTGGTGGCCCTGGGGCGGGCGGCCCAGGCCCTGCCGGTCTGTTCCCGGGCCCTCGCGGGCGGCGAAGATGCCCTGCTCTGGGCCGTCTTGGGCGAGGCTCTCCAGGCGAAGGGCCAGGCCCGGGAGGCCGGCGCGGCGCTGGACCAGCTGCGGCGCCGGTGGCCGGCCGCCGTGCTCGGCGCCCAGGATCCCGCCGCGGCGGTGGCCGGGGCGCGGCTGGCCCTCGCCCTTGGCCAGGACGAGGCGGCCGAGGCGCTGCTCGACGCCCTGCTCTCGGGCGCGGCGCCGCCCCTCGAGGCCTGGCTGCTGCGGGCGCGCCGCGCCGTGGGCCAGGGGCGCCTCGCCGAGGCCCGGCGCGAGCTCGTGGCGGCCACCGCGGCCTGGCCGGACGCTGCGACCGCCTGGGCCCACCTCGCGATGATCGAGGCCCAGCTCGGGCGCATCCACGCCGCCCGGGCGGCCTTCGGGCGGCTGCCCGCGGATCCGCCGCCCGCCCTGCGGCGCCAGCGTGCCGTCTTCGAGGCGACCAACGGCGACCCCCAGCGGGCCGTGGCCGAGCTGGAGGCCCTGGTCGCCACCCTCGGCCCGCGGCCCGTGCTGCTCCAAGATCTCGCCCACGCCCTCGGGCGGGCCGGCGCCCATGCGCGGGTGCGGGCGCTGCTCGGGCCCCTCGTGGGCCAGGGCGCGCTCGGGGCCAACGCGCTCGCGGCCTGGGGGGTGGCGATGCGGCGCACGGGCGCGGCAGCCGACGCGGCGGGCCCCCTCCGGGACGCCATCGCGCGCCACCCGGGCCCCAGCGCGCGCCAGCTGCTGCTCCACACCCTCGGCGACTGCCTCCACGCGGCGGGCGACACCGACGGCGCCTTCGCGGCCCACCGGGCGGCCCACGCCGTGCTCCGGCTGCGCTTCCCGCCCCACGGCATGGAGGCGCACGCCGCGGAGGTGGTCCGGCGCTTTCCGGCCGCGCGGCTGCGGGCGGTGGCACCGGCCCGAGACGACCGGGGGCTGCCGGGCACGGGGGTGGTCTTCGTGCTGGGCATGCCCCGCTCGGGCACCTCGATGGTCGAGCAGATCCTCGCCGCCCACCCGGCCGGAGCGGGGGCGGGTGAGCCGCCCTTCCTCGGTGAGGCCATCGGCCACGGCGGTGCCCTGGGCGAGCTCGACCATCTTGCGGCGCTGCTCGAAGAGGCGCCCGCCGCCCGGGCGGCGCGGGGGCGGGCCTATGAGGCGCGGCTCTGTGCGGCCGCGGGTCTGGCGGTCGAGCGCCCGCCGCCCGGGGGTGTGGTGGTCGACAAGCTGCCGGGCAACTTCCTCCACATCGGGGCCATCGCCCTGGTGCTGCCGGGGGCCCGGGTCGTCCACACCCGGCGCGACCCCCTCGACACCTGCCTGTCCTGCTACTTCCAGAACTTCACCCAGGCCTACGCGCCCTTCACCCGCCTCGACACCCTGGGCTGGTTCTACCGGGGCTACGCCGCGCTGATGGACCACTGGCGGGCGGCCGCCCTCGTGCCCATGCTCGAGCTCGACTACGAGCGCACAGTGGCCGATCTCGAGGGCGAGGTCGCCCGGCTGCTCGCCTTCGTGGGGCTGCCCCTCCGACCCGAGGCGCTCGCCTTCCACGAGAGCCGGCGGGCGATGCCGACCGCGTCCTACGACCAGGTGCGCCAGCCCGTCTACAAGAGCAGCGTGGGGCGGGCGGCCCGCTATGCGGCCCACCTCGGGCCCCTGGTCGCGGCCCTCGGCGACCGGTTGCCTGGGGGCGGGCCAGAGGCCGGCGGGCCGGCAGACTAGCGCAGCTGGTCGGCGAGAACCTTTGTCACGGCGGCCGAGAGGGCCTCCCAGTCCGCGCCCGGGGCCGCCGTGATGGTGACGAAGTCGCCCAGGGCGAAGACGGACTCGACCCCGTCGACGGCGAAGAGGGCCGCGCCGAGGGCGTCGCCGCGGGCCTCGATGGCCGCGTTGAAGGAGCGCGAGCCGCGGGGCACGACGGGCACGGTCGCCGTGAACTTGCGGGCGTTGGGGTTGGGGGTCTCGGAGACCGTCACGGCGAAGGCGGCCGGGGCCGGCGCCGCCTCGGGCCCGTGGTCGTGGCTGTGGCCGTGATCGTGGCTGTGGCTGTGGCTGTGGCCGTGGTCGTCGGCGGGCGCGGCGCTGCGCGCGACGGGCGGCGCGGCTGGGGCGCCGACGCTGCGGAGCTCCCAGGCATCGGCGGGCCGGGGCGGCGGCGGGGCGGCGGCGCCGGCGCCGGTCACGCGGTTGCGGATCTTGCGGGCGATGCGCAGGGGCAGGGAGAGCACGGTCTGGAGCATGGTGGCCTCGGGGTCCCGGGGCGCCGACCGCGCCCCCACAGTGGCGGGGGCCTATCGGGACGGGGGCGCCCGGCCCACAAGCCGTGCCCGCATCCCGGTCTCTGGGGGATCAGGCCCGGCGCTGGCCGAGGCGGACGGTCTCTTCGGCCATCTCGTCCGCTGCCCGCACCACGGCGGCGTTGGCCGTGTAGCTGTGCTGGGCGAGCTTGCCCTCGATGAGGCCGCCCTCGATGCCGTCGAGCATGCGCACGGCCTCGGGACTCAGCGAGACGAGGGCGTCGGGATCGCCGAGAATGCTCGTGGCGACGACCGTCCCAGCGGCGACCCGCTCGGCCGCCGACTCGAGGGCACCCGAGGCCCGGTCGAGGCCACGGCGGGCGTGGGTGGTGGCGGAGACCCCCGTCGGGGATGGCAGCTCGGGCAGGATCACAGGCACGCGGCACCTCGCAGGGAGAGTCTACCCTCCGGCGCCCGCGGGCAGAAGGGCCCCGTCCCGGGGCAGGGCCAGGACGACGGCGAGGCCGCCCCCGGGACGCGACGAGGCGGTGGCCGTCCCCCCGTGGGCTTCGGCGATCTGGCGCACCAGCATGAGGCCGAGCCCGAGGCCGCCCGTGCGCTTGCTGCGGCTGGCCTCGGCCCTGAAGAAGGGCTCGAAGAGCCGGCCGAGCTCGGCGGGCGCGACGCCGGGGCCCCGATCCGCGACGGTGAGGGCGACGGTCGCTGGGGTGGCTTCGATGCGCAGGGTCACCGGGCAGTCTGGCGGGGTGTAGCGGCCCACGTTGCTGAGCAGGTTGCGCAGGCAGCGCAGCAGGCGGCGCGCGTCCCCCGGGAAGCGCAGCCCCTCGTCCACCGCCAGGGTCACCTCCCGCTCGCCCAGGTCGACGCTGCCCAGGGCCTCAACCGCGAGGGCCATGAGATCGGAAGAGCACACGTCTGAACTCCAGTCACCGCATGCGATCGCGTAT
>CAXQUZ010000101.1:0-2305 GCA_964226865.1 Myxococcota bacterium
CGCCGGTGTCGCCGGTGTCGCCGGTGTCGCCGGTGTCGGTGGCGGGGGTGAAGGTCGTCACCTGGGTGTAGGCGAGCGTGATCTCGACCGGTGTGGGCTCGTCGTAGCCGTAGCCGTAGCCGTAGCCGTAGCCGTCGTCGGTTCCGTAGAGGGACGCGGCGGCTGCGCGGCCCGCGCTGTGGTCGGAGCCATGGCCGGTGCTGTAGCTGTAGCCGTAGCCGGTGCCGTAGCCATAGCCGGTGCTCACCACCCGGCGGTCGAAGAGGCCGAGCATGACGTCGGTGCGCACGATGTGGTGGGTGCCGGCGGTCGAGGAGGTGGTCTCCTGCTCTTCGTCGATCCAGCCGAGGCCCGGCGCCTGGTAGTCGAGGCTGCCCTGACGGCCGCCGAGCAGCGAGATCACCGGGTGGCGCGCACAGCCGAGGTCTTCGACGAGGGTGGAGCGGAGGTCGAAGGCGAAGCTGCAGTCGGGGCAGCGGTCGGAGGGGGTGCCGGCGAGGGTCACGGTCTCGGCACAGACGGCGTCGGTGGCGAGGTTGTGGGCCGAGAGCTCGACCCGGCCGACCAGGTGGTCGTCGGCGACGCTGGCCGCCCCCCGGGAGGTCACCGTGATGGTGTCGATGAGACCGGTGTTGTCGCGCAGCAGGGCCAGCGGCACGGGGGTGCCCTGGGGGACGGGCAGGCCGCTGTCGTCGGCCGCCTTCGGACGGTCGCCCCCACAGCCGAGCAGCAGCGCGAGGGCCCCCAGCGCCCAGCGGGGGCGGGGCAGGCGCCGAGGGACCGGACCGACAGGAGAGGCGGGCATGGGGGCTCCAGGCTCAGCGCTGCAGGCGGCTGCAGGGGATGGGGTCGGTGGTGTGGACCGGGGTGCGCGTCCACCAGTCCGCGGCGCCGGGGGCGGTGAAGCGGGTGTCCCAGTAGACGATGCGGACGTGGCTCGGGTCGGCCGGCAGCGGGGTGACGAAGAGCGCGGCGAGGGCGTTGGGATGGTGGCACACCGAGCCCAGCAGCCCCGCCACCCAGGGCGGCGTCTTGTGGCGCCAGCTCAGCCCCTGGAACCAGAGCTGGAAGTCGACCCGGGGCATGTGGAGGGGCAGGAAGCTGGGCGCCCGGTCCGGGGGGCCGGGCTTGTGGTGGAGGACGAGAGCGGTCCAGTCCACGCCGTTCTCAGAGACCTGGATCTCGGGCTCGTCCCGGGTCGTCGTGACGCTGGCGAAGAGGTGGTAGGTGTTGGCCACCCGGGCCTTGCGGGCCGCCAGGCGCAGCGCGGTCGCCGGATCGACGTGGGCGAATTGGGCGAGGGCGGCCTGGAGTGAGAGGGCCGTCCAGGCGGCCAGGACGAGGCCGGTGGCGAGCGGGGCGCCGCGGCGCAAGGCCGCGGGCGCCGGCGGCACGGGGGCGACGGGGGCCCGGCCGACCCACGCCCGCAGCCGGTCCTCGAGGCCCGCCGCCCGGGACTCGCCCACGAGGCTGAGGCCCAGCGCCGCCGTGAGCACCAGAAAGAAGCCGTAGTTGGCCGTGAGCCCGTCGAGGGCGAGGAAGCCGAGCAGCGCCGCGAGCACCACCCGCCGGGGGCCCCGTCCGCCGAAGATGCCCCAGACCAGCACCAGCTCGAAGGCCAGGGTGGCCCAGCTCTCGGCCCGGTGCCATGCGGCGGGCAGGGCGTGGAAGGCCCGCGCGAAGGGCGTCGGCAGGGGCGCGGTCTCGTAGTAGTGCTGCATGGCCGTGCCATCGAGCCAGTCGCCCCGGGGCGAGAGCAGCTTGGCCAGCCCCGACTCGAAGAGCAGCTTGAACAGCAGCAGCCGCAGCCCCCACCAGCCGAGCCGGTCGGCGCCGCGGGCCGGGGGGCCGGCGGGGGCCCGGCCGCGGGTGGGCAGCAGGGCCGCCAGCAGCGAGGCCTCGATGAGCAGGTTGTCCCACTGGAAGGCGAGAAAGACCCCGGTGCCGGCGTGGTGGGACAGGTAGAGCAGGCCGCTGAGGGGCAGCAGCAGCCGCGGCAGCAGCCCGAGCAGGGCCAGGGCCGACAGGGCGATGCCGACGCCACAGCCGGCGAGCACGGCGGTGTCGCTGGTGTCGAAGAAGAAGTGGGTCGGGAAGTCGGAGAGGCCCAGCCAGGGATCCTGGGCGCGCAGGTTGATGCGCAGGGTCTGGACCGGCGCGATGCCCTTCCAGCCGATGAGCATGCGCACCTGGACGGCCAGCGAGACCCAGGCCACCAGCGACACCGCCGCCAGCGCCCGCAGCGCCAGCCGGGCCGCGGCGGGGCCCGCGGGATCGGCGTCGCGGAGCAGGGGGCGGAGGGCGG
>CAXQUZ010000102.1:0-4665 GCA_964226865.1 Myxococcota bacterium
GACGGCATACGCGCTAGCATGCGGTGACTGGAGTCAGACGTGGGCTCTTCCGATCGGCCCGGAGCGACCCCGCCACCATCGCCGCCGCCGCGGCGGCCGCCCCGGCGCCACCGCCCCCCCGACCACCCGGCGGCCCCCCTGCTCCACGCCCGCGTCCGCAGCGCCACCGACCCCGCCGCGGCCGCCGCGATGGTGCCCGCGCCCCTGCGCCCCGCCCTGCTGCTGGCCGGCGACCCGGCCGCGGCCCTCGCCGCCTGCCCCCCGGGGCCTGGCCAGGTGCGGGCCGCGGCCCTGCTCGCCCTCGGCCGCCCCGACGCGGCCCTCGCCGCCCTGCCCACCGCCGCCACGCCCGTCGACCGGGCCCGGGCCGACCAGCTCGCCGCCGCCGCCCACCTCGCCGCCGGCCGGCCCGCCGCCGCCCACGCCGCCGCCACCGCGGCCCTCGGCGCCCTCGTCCCCGGCGCGGCCCCCCGGCTGCGGGCCACGGCCGCCGCCCACCAGCGCATCGCCCTCGCCGCCCTGCCCGACGGGGCCGCCGTGCCGCCCGACCCTGCCCTGCTCCACAACCTCCTCGACCACGTCGACGCCACCACGGGCCGGGCCGTGCTCGCCGCCGAGCACCAGCTCGCCCTCCGCGCCGACGAGCCCGAGCTGGCCGCCGAGCTCGCCGCCCAGCTCACGGCACCGCCCACCGCCCCCGAGGCCCCATGAAGCCCCCTGCTCCTGCTGCTCCCCTCTCGCTGCTCAGCTTCCCGGGAGGCTGGGGTGTGCCCAGCTACAGCCCCTTCTGCATGAAGGCCATCGCCATGCTCCAGCTCGTGGGCGTGCCCCACCGGCTCGTCTTCCCGAGCGGTCCCCCGAAGGGCCGCACGGGCAAGCTGCCGGTGCTGCTGCTCGACGGCGGCCGCCAGGTCGAGGGCTCGGACGCCATCGTCGACTGGCTGCGCGAAGAGCGCGGCCTCGACGCCGACAGCGGGCTCACCCCCCACGACCGGGCCGTGGCCCTCACCGCGCGCCGCACCCTCGAGGAGCACCTCTACTTCGCCATCATCCGCGAGCGCTGGCTCGAGGACCGCGGCTTTGCGGTGGTTCGCCGGGACTACTTCGCGGGGCTGCCGGCCGTGCTGCGCAGCATCGTGCCGCCCATCCTCCGGCGGCGGGTGCGCCGGGACGCCCACGGCCAGGGGCTGTCGCGCATGGACCCCGACCGGCTCCAGCGGCGCATCGACGAGGACCTCGACAGCCTCGCGGCACTGCTGGGCGACCGGCCCTGGTACCTCGCCGACCGGCCGACCCAGCTCGACGCCGTCTCGTGGGCCTTCCTCGGCAACGCCCTCGCGGCCCCCATGGGCGGACGGGTGGCCGCCGCGGTCCAGGCCCGGCCCACGCTGGTCGCCCACTGCACCCGCTTCGCCACGACCGTCATGGACGACTGAGCACCGCCCCCCCGTGCGCGCCCAGCAGCGGCACCAGCACCCGCACCTCTTCGAGGATCTCGGCGAGTCTGGCGGGCGGGGGCACGGCATCGCAGGCGAGGTGCAGGCAGCCGTCCTCCACCGTGGCGCCGCGTCCCGCGACCAGGGGCAGCACGGCGCTGGCCGTCAAGGGCGGCAGGTCCCCGGGGGCCACGACCACCGCCGCGGTGTCGAGCACGACATCGCCCGTGGACCGCCCGCCGGGCGCGCCCCGCTCCCGGGCCCGAATGCAGAGGCCCGCCACCGCTCCCCCGACCGGCCAGGCCCGCAGCCTCAGCTCCGTGTCGAGGCACAGCTCGAGGGCGACGCCACCGCTCTCGCCCGAGAGCCGGAGCGCCGCCGCGTCGCCCGAGAGAGAGACGCCGGTGTCGGCCGCCAGCTGGGCCAGGGGGGCCCGCACCGCCGCCTCGAGCGCCGCGGCCGCCGCCACCGCCGGGGCGACCACCCGGCCCCAGGCCAGCGAGGCGAGGGCCAGGGGCACCACCCGCACGACCGCGCCGTTCTCGAGCCGGCCGCCCCGGTCGTCGACCACGGCGTCCAGGGCCCCCGCCACCCCCGGTGCGCCGAGCAGGGCCCGCACCGCAGCGGGCGCGGCGCCGGCCACCCGCCAGGGCAGCAGGGCCCGGTCGAGGTCGAGGGGCACGGGGGCCGCGTCCGCACGCTGGCGCACCGCCGCCGGCGCGTCCCGGCCCACCACGACAAGCCCCGCCGGCAGGGGCACCTCGACCGCCACGGAGACCTCCACCGTCCCCGCCGTGTCCCCCGGCCACAGCCGCAGCCGCCGTCCCGCCTGGACCCCGCCGTGGGCCCCCTGGCCGTCCGGCACGAGCCCCTGGGCCGCCGCGAGGGTGCCCAGCCCGTCCACCACCGGCGCCCCGCCCTGCACCCCCGCCGCGACCGCCCGCGCCACCGCCACCGCCGCCCGCACGAGGGGGGCCAGGCCCCGGGCGTCCGGCGGCAGGCGCAGGCAGAGCTGACGGCCGTCGAGCTGGACCGCCCCGGCCGCCCCGAGCCGGGCGAGCTGATCGACCAGACCCGGCTGGGCCAGGATCCGCTCCAGACGGGCGGGATCTGCCGCCCCCACCACCATGCCCGGCACCCGGGCGCCCGCCACCGGGGGACCGCGCCGCGAGGCCAGCCGCAGACCCGCGAGCGGAGGGGCCGCCAGGCGCACCCGCAGCACGAGCTGCTCGGCGGGCACCGCCCCCGGAGAGAGGGGCGCCCGGCCCCAGCCCAGCGCCACGCCCCGACCGTCGAAGACACCCTCCAGCAGGCCGTCTTCGACCGGTGCCAACCCCAGTCCCGCGGCCGCCCGCAGGAGGCCCCGCTGGCGCTGCTCGTGGCCCTGGGCCACCGGGTCGAGCCGCCGCCGCAGCCAGGCGATGCCCGCCACCAGCGCGCCGCCGGCCACCGGCAGCCCGATGGCCGCCGCGATCAGCACCCCGCCCGGGTCGAGGGGCAGCACGGCGGCCTAGCCCTCAAGCCGGGCCTGGCGGCGCTTCTTGCGCTCGCGGAGGATGCGCCCGATGCGGTGGTAGATGGGGGTGCGGTCGTCGGCGCCGCGCTTGATGGCCGGCCCCGTCTGGTAGGGCACGTACATCGACCGCCGCAGGCTCGGCCAGCCGGTCTTCGGCGAGCTCGCGACCCGGTGCCAGAGCCGCCCGTCGTGCACGGTGAGGTCGCCGGGCCGGGTCTCGACCACGATCTCGGCGGGGTCGGGCTGGTGGTCGAGGAAGTAGAGCTTGCGGAAGCAGGTGTCCCAGAGGCCCTGGGTGTGGCTGCCCGGGATGAGCCGCAGCCCGCCGTCCTCGGCCGTGATGCGGTCGAGGTGGAGGCCCACGTTGTACATGGGCTGGGGCATGCGGAAGTAGGTGAGGTCGCGCAGCCCGTCGGTGTGCCAGCCGAGGCCCGGGTAGGCCGAGCCTGGGGTGTTGACGTAGCGATTGACCACGACGCCGTCCATCTCATCGTGGCCCACCCGGGCGTCGGCCCCCACCATGCGCCGCACCGGCTCAAAGCGGGGGTCGAGCACGAAGTCGCGGATGCCCGCGGAGAAGGTCGACGAGAAGCAGAAGCGCTGGATGAAGGGCTGGCCGTCGGGATCCTTGCCGATGAAGAGCGGGATGCCGTTGACCTCGGTGCGGCCCTCCTCGATCCACTGCCGCTGGATCTCGGCGAGCTCGGCCTCGAGCATGGCCACCTCGTCGGGCGCCGCGACCTCGGAGAAGACCAGGAAGCCGTGGGCATCGAAGAAGGCCTGCTGGACGGGCGTGATCTCGGGGCCCAGCGTGAAGCGGGTGTCGAGGGGGGGCAGGGCCCGCACCGGCGCGGCACCGGAGGGGGGCGGCAGGGTCGCCCCGGTGGACGGCGACGGGGCTTCGGTGGACGACATCGGGGCCTCCCGCGGCGGGCACTGCGCAACGCGTTTCGCAGTGCCGGACGCGGCTGGCCTAACGGCGCGCCCCGCTCAGGGCACCCCGCCCGTCCACACGAGCAGGCCCGCCCGCACCCGTCCCGGCAGGTCGCGGGTCGCCGCGTAGAGCGCGGCCGGGGTCGCGTGGGCCCCGCCGAACCAGTCGAGCTGGAAGAGGTTGGGCGAGAAGGCGCCCCCCGAGTCGGCGAGCACCGCGAGGCGGGGCCCGGTGGGGGTCTCGATCCAGATCAGCCGGCCGGGCCCCAGGTTCCAGACGTCGCCGGCCACCGCGGCATGGGGCTGGAGCGGGATCTTCCCGCAGGGCTCGCAGACCCCCGGCTCGCCCCAGCCCAGCACGGCGTCGACCTCGCGGAAGTACCAGTAGCGGGGCTGGCTCGCCCGGGAGACCCCGCGCTTGTAGGGGCGGCCGTTGTGTTGGTGGACGTTGTAGCGGGCGCTGCTGCCGTCGGGGAAGCGGACCTCGACCGTGCCCTGCATCTGGGCCTCGTAGACCTGGGCCTCGGTGAGCCAGACCAGCGGCGTGGCCCCGCCTGCGGCCCAGGCGCCGCCGATGATCTCGGGCCGCGCGTGGCGCAGCCGGGCCTCGGGGCCCGGGTCGGCGTAGAGCGCGTGCTGGTAGGGGCCCTCGGGGCTGCGGCGGCCCTCGATGCGGGTCACATAGTAGCGGGTGAGGCGGATGCGCTCGGGGTCGTGCTTGAGGCCCGCGGCCTTGGCGCCCGCGGCGTCGGGGGCCCAGCGGTAAGATCGGTAGAGCAC
>CAXQUZ010000103.1:0-11102 GCA_964226865.1 Myxococcota bacterium
GCCGTCGGTGCCGTCGGTGCCGTCGGTGCCGTCGGTGCCGTCGGTGCCGTCGCTGTGGTCGTGGTCGTCGGTGGTGCCCGAGTCGTCGGCGTCCTTGTCGCCACAGGCGACAGCGAGGGGCAGGACGAGCAGGGCGAGGGAGAGGCGCGACATGGGGGCTCCGGGGGGCGCGGGGATCAGTCGAGGGTGAGGGCGACCGCGCTGCGGGCGGTCTCGAAGAGGGCATCGGGGCCCGCGGCGGCGGCGGCGGGCCAGTCGGCGAGGGCGAAGGAGAGCCGCAGCGCGGCGGTCGGGTGGTCTTCGTCGACCGTGAGCGCGAGGGGCAGGTCGAGCCAGGCCACCCGGTCGGTCAGGGTCTCGCCGGCGGCCGTGGCGGCGCCGACCGAGGCCGTGTGGGCCTTGGTCTCGTCGCCCAGGGGCTCGAGCACGAAGCGCACGGTGCAGTGCTCGTCGGGCGGCGGGGCGATGCGCACGGTGGTGCCCCCGCTGAGCAGGTCGACGGGGCCCGGGAAGGCGGCGGCCGTGGGGGCGTCGACCGGGTGGTCGGCGCGGGCCGGACCCCCGAGCAGGTCGAGGGGGTGCCAGGCGACGGCGCAGGGGAGCAGCTCGACGCTGCGGATGCCCACCCAGGCGGCGTCGAGGGCCGGGCCCTCGGACGCGGGGAGGTCGGTGGCGTCGACCGTCACGGAGACCGAGATGCCGGCCTCCTGCTCGACGACGGTGCAGCCGGCGGCGGCGGTGGCGAGAACCAGCAGGGCGGCGCCCCGGGCGACGGCGGTGGGGGACTCAGAGGTCAAGGGTGGCTCCCAGTGCGAGGGCGGGGCCCTCGACGTGGTGGCCCCGGAGCGCCGAGATGGTCGGCACGGAGACGCCGAACTGGAGGACGAGGTCGGTGACCGGGGTCAGGAGGAGGTCGAGGCGAGAGAAGACGATGCCGCCGCCCGTGTCGGGCTCGGGCGCGCCGCCGTGGGTGGCGACCTGGTCGAGGCGCGACTCGAGGCTGGCGCGCAGGGCGGCCTTGACGACCGGCGCCCACTGCAGCGCGGCCGTGGCCCGGCCCGAGCGGCCGGGGGTGCTGTCGAAGCCGGCCCGGGCGAGGGCGGGCACGGGCAGCCAGGCCTCGGCGCTGGCGTAGGTGGCCCAGGCCCCCCAGCTGCGGAAGCCCCAGCCGCCCAGGGTGGCGGTGGCGACCCCCGTGCCGAGCTGGGCCGACATGGGCAGCCGCGCGCCGTCCGGGGCGTGGACCACCGGCGCCGTCGGCAGCCGGGCCCCGGCGCCCAGCCCGGCCAGGGCGCTGCCCCGGGCGGGGGTGGCCCGGAGGAGCACCACCCGGCTGCGCAGGGCGAGGTCGCCGGGGCTCCAGACGGTCGTGCGGGCGAGGCTCACGTCTTCGGCGACCCGCCGGCCGAGGGGGGCCGAGAGGGCGAGCTGGACCCGGTCATGGGGCGACCAGGCGGCGCCGAGGGTGAGGGACTGGTCGAGGATCTGGACCTGGTTCACCCCCGGCGCGCCCACCGCATCCGTGCGCGAGCTGGCCTCGAGCGAGAGCCGCACCCGGCCGGCGAAGGGCTGCTCGGCGCCCATGCTCGTGAGCGTCGGGTCGCCGCAGGCGCAGACCGCACAGGCCCGGGCCGCCCGCGGCGCCGCGAGCAGGCCGAGGCCCAGGAGCGCGGCACCGGCCCCGCGGCGGGCGGGCGCCAGAGGCCGGAGGGCGGAGCGGGGACGGGGCGGGGCGGCAGGGGCGGGCACGGGCGCAGCCGGTGGGGGTGGGGCCCGGGAGTGGGCGCCCCCATTGTTCGTCGCCCGGCGCCCGGCGTCAGTGTGGCAGATCGTCGCACTGCGACGGGAATGCCTTGCCTGATGATGTTCTCGGTGTTCCTGCGCCGGATCATGCTCGGCCCTGGGGGCCCGGGTGCGGGGGTTGGCCATCCAGAAGAAGTCATGGGCCGCTGAGAGGAAGGCGGCCACCGGGGCGGCCCATAGACGGGGGCTGTCGCTGCCGAGGTGCTGCCCCATGCCGGGCGCGTCCTCGTGCCCTTCGCCTCTGCCACCGCCCCTGTCGCGGCCCTCCCGCCGCGCTCCCGTCCCTGGAGTTCCCGTGTCCCGTCTCTCCTCTCCCGCCACCGCCCTCGCCGTCCTCGCCCTCGGCTGTGCGCCCAAGTCCCCCGCGTCCACCGACTCGGGCCCCGCCGCCGCCCCCGTCGTCCACACCTGGACCTCGGGCGCCGCCGGCTTCGACACCCACTCCCACTGGGTCGACACGGGCGCCGAGGTCGTCGTCTTCGACGCCCAGTTCACCCCGGCGCTCGCCCGGGAGCTCATCGCCGACATCCAGGCCGAGACCGACAGCCCCATCGCCGCGGTGGTCATCACCCACCCCAACCCCGACAAGTTCCTCGGCGCGCCCGCCTTCCAGGAGCTGGGCGCCGAGGTGGTGGCCAGCGCGGCCACGGCCGCGGCCCTCGCCGGGGTGCATGCCCACAAGCAGGCCTACTTCGTCGGCGCGGGCATGTTCACCGCCGAGAGCTTCCCGGCCCTGCCCGCGGTCGACCGCACCTTCACCGGGGCGCTGACCCTCGAGACGGCCGTGCCCGTGCGGCTGGTCGAGCTGGCCCAGGGCGGTGTGACCACCACCCAGACCGTCGGCATCGTCGGCGACCACCTCTTCGCCGGCGACCTCACGGCGGGCCGGGCCCACGCCTGGCTGGAGGGGGGCATCGTGGACGGCGCGCCGGCGCCCGATCTGGCGGCCTGGGACGCCTCGCTGGTGGAGCTCGGGGGCCTGGCCCCCGACACGGCCTGGCTCCACCCGGGACGGGGAGAGGCGCTGCCGCTCGCGACCGCCGTGGCCGAGCAGCGGGCCTACCTCGCCACCGCCGATGCCGTCGTGGCGGAGCATGTGGCCCAGCTCGACGACCCGCTCGCGGCGCTGATGGGGCCCGAGGCCGGCGCCCACATGGCGGCCATCACGGCCGCGCTCGCGTCCCGCTACCCGGAGCACACCCTGGCCTACCTCGTCAGCTACGGTGTCTACGGCCTCGCCCTCGACCACGCGGCCCGCTGAGGCCCCGCCCGGGGGCGGCGGGCCCCCTGCCTCCGGCCTCTGCCATTCCCGTCGACCTGCCCGCCGCCCCTGCCGGCTCCAGCACCGCTCCCGGCTTCAGCACCGCTGCGCCGAGCTTCGGCCTGGCCGACGAGCTCGTCGCCAGCCCCACCCCCGGCGCCTGGCATGCCCACCGCCGCCACCAGCTGCTCTACGCCCACACCGGGGCCCTCGAGCTCGAGACGGCGCAGGGGCGCTGGTGGCTGCCGCCGGCCCGGGCCGCCTGGATCGCCGGCACCACCCGGCACCGGGTCACCGTGCGCCACCGGGCGGCCCTGCGCACGGTCTACCTCCACCCCGCCCTGGTGGTGGCCCCCCCGGCGGGCGACTGCCGGGTGTTCCAGGTGGCGCCCCTGGCCCGCCACATGCTGCTCGAGGCCATGCGCTGGGGGCCGGGCCACAACCCCGAGGATGGCGTCGCCGTGGCCTTCTTCGCGGCCCTCGGCGCCCTGGCGGGCGGCTGGATGGCCCAGCCCCTCGACCTGCGGCTGCCCCGGCCGGACGACCCGTCCCTGGCCCGGGCCGTGGCGCTGACCCTCGACCGCCTCGGCGACCCCGACCTCACGGCGCCGGCCGTCGCCCGGGCGGCGGGCATGTCGCCCCGGACCATGTCGCGGCGCTTCGCCCGCTGCTGTGGGCTGAGCTGGCGGGCCTTCGTCCACCGGGCCCGCATGGTGCGCGCGGTCGACCTGCTGGCGGACCCCGCGCGCTCGGTGACCGAGGTCTGCTTCGCCGTGGGCTACCGCAGCCTCGGCACCTTCAGCGCCGCCTTCACCCGGCTGGTGGGGGCCTCGCCCCGGGCCGTGCAGCAGGGGCTGCAGGGGGGCGCGGCCGCCGAGCGGCTGGCGGCGACGCTGGGCGGCGACTGAGCGGTCTCGGCCCCAGGGCGGGCGCGGGGCTCAGTCGAGGTCGGCGGCGCTGTGGCGCTCGGCCACCTGGGTTGCCTTGTCGCCCCAGACCCGGTTGACCCGGCTGCCCCGCTCGACGGCGGGCCGGGCGGCGAGCTCGGCGGCCCAGCGCTGGACGTGGGTGTAGTCCTGGACCGAGAGGAAGGTGGCGGCGTTGTAGAGGTTGCCGCGCACCAGCTCGCCGTACCAGGGCCAGTTGGCGATGTCGGCGATGGAGTAGGTGTCGCCGGCGAGGTAGCGGTGGTCGGCGAGGCGCCGGTCGAGAACGTCGAGCTGGCGCTTGGTCTCCATCGCGAAGCGGTTGATGGGGTAGGCGAGCTTCTCGGGGGCGTAGGCGTAGAAGTGGCCGAAGCCGCCGCCGAGGTAGGGGCCGCTGCCGACCTGCCAGAAGAGCCAGCTCAGGGCCTCGGTGCGGGCCTTGCCCTCGGGCAGGAACCGGCCGTACTTCTCGGCGAGGTAGAGCAGGATGCTGCCCGACTCGAAGACCCGGGTCTCGGTCTCGCGGTCGTAGAGGGCGGGGATCTTCGAGTTGGGGTTCACCCCGACGAAGCCCGAGCTGAACTGGTCGCCCTCCATGATGTTGATGATCCACGCGTCGTACTCGGCGGCGCTGACCCCAGCGGCGAGGAGCTCCTCGAGCAGGATGGTGGCCTTCACGCCGTTGGGCGTGGCCAGCGAGTAGAGCTGGAGGGGGTGCTCGCCGACGGGCAGCTCCTTGTCGTGGGTGGGGCCGGCGATGGGACGGTTGATGCTGGCGAAGCGGTTGTCGTCGTCGCGGTTCCAGGTCCAGACATCGGGCGGTGTGTAGTCGGCCATCGGGGGCTCCGGGTGGTGGGGCGGGAGAGGGGACGGCGAGGCTGTAGTCCCCTCGGGGGCCGCGTCATGGGGGCCCCGGTCATGGGGCCATGAGAGATCTGCGAGGGGACCGGCGGCGCGGGTCCCGGGCTAGGCCGGCGGGGGCGCCGGGCGAGAGGTGGTGCGCGCGGGACGGGGGCGCCGCCCGTGGTGGGGCCCGTGCCGGGTCTCCTGCCGGTACACGTGCCGTGGCAGCCCGGGCGGACCGGCTGCGTGGGGGCTGATCCGGCGGCGCCCCCTCCTCGCGGGACCGTGGCCCCCGCCGCTCTCTTGCCCAGGCCTCCGATGAAGCTCCAGTCCAGCCGCTCGCTCTACGACACCATCGACCAGGTGGTCGCCGACGGGGTGCGCCGGGGCCTGGGCCACCTCTCCGTCGACCAGACCGCCCCCGACGGCCGCACGGTCCACATCGCCGGCCGTCCGATGCTGAACCTGGGCACGGCCTCCTACCTCCACCTCGAGCGCCACCCCGCCCTCGTCGCCGGCGCCACCGAGATGCTCCAGCGCCACGGCACCCAGTTCGCCGCCTCCCGGGCCTACGTCCAGCTCGCCCTCTACGACCAGCTCGAAGACCAGCTCGGTCGCATCTTCGGGCGGCCCGCCCTGGTCACGGCCAGCACCACCCTCGGCCACCTCTCGGCCATCCCCGTGCTCGTCGACGACGGCGACGCCATCGTTCTCGACCAGCAGGTCCACAGCTCGATGCAGACCGTGGTGCAGATCTGCAAGGCGCGGGGGGTGCCGGTGCACGTCGTGCGCCACAGCCGCCTCGACGAGCTCGAGAGCCGCATCCAGCGGCTGCGCAACAAGCACCGCACCATCTGGTTCTTCGCCGACGGCATCTACAGCATGTTCGGGGACGGGGCGCCGGTCGAAGGGCTCTGGGCGCTGATGGACCGCTACCCCCAGCTGCGCTGCTATGTCGACGACGCCCACGGCTTCGGCTGGACGGGGCCCCGGGGCTGTGGCTGGGTGCGCGCCCGGGTCGACCACCACCCCCAGCTCGTGCTCGCGGTCTCGCTCAACAAGTCCTTCGCGGGCGCCGGCGGGGCCCTCATCTTCCCGACCGAGGCCGAGCGCCAGCGGGTGCGCAACTGCGGGCCGACGATGATCTTCTCGGGGCCCATCCAGCCGCCCATGCTGGGGGCGCTGCTCGGCTCTGCGGCCCTCCACCTCAGCGACGCCCTGCCGGCGCTCCAAGAGGCCCTGCGGCTGCGCATCGACCACTGCCGGGAGGGCCTCGTGGCCCGGGGCCTGCCCCAGGTGGCGCCCAACGACACCCCCCTCTACTTCGTGCCCACGGGCATGCCCCAGCGGGTCAAGGCGGTGGCGGCGCGGCTCATGGACGACGGCTACTGCGTCAACCTGGGCATCTTCCCCGCCGTGCCGACCTCGATGGGGGGCATCCGCTTCCACGTCCACCGGGGCCTCTCGCTCGCCGACATCGACGGCTTCCTCGACTGCCTGGCCCACCACCACCGCGCCGTGCTCGCCGAGGAGGGGGTGGGGCCCCGCGACCTCGCCCGGGCCTTCCGCATGCCCCACCTCGCCGCCGTCGCGCCCGCCGCCCCGGTGCCCGCGCGCCCCCGTCCCCCGGCGGCCGCGGGCCTCGTGCTCCACCACGAAGACGACATCGCGGCCGTGCCGCCGGCGCTCTGGGACGGCCTCTTCGCCGGCCAGGGCCCCCTCTGCCACGCGGCCCTGGCGGCCCTCGCCCCGGGCTTTGCCGCGGCCCCCGACCCCCAGGCCCGGGCCCTGGCCCGCTTCGTCTGGATCACCGACGCCGACGGCGCCGTCGTGCTGGCCACGGCCTACAGCATCGCCCACATGAAGGAAGACATGCTCGCCGGTGCCGCCGTCTCGGCCCGCGCCGAGGCCCGCCGCCGGGCCGGCGAGACCGACTTCCTCGTGAGCAAGGTGGTGGCCCTCGGGCTGCCCATCACCCTCGGCCCCCACCTCCACCTCGACCGCGCCCACCCCGCCTGGCGGGCGGCCCTCCGGGCCCTGCTCTCGCGGCTGCGGGCGGCCAAGGAGGCCCACGGCGCCGCCAAGATCCTGCTGCGCGAGTTCGCTGCCGGAGCCGACCCGGAGCTGGCCCAGCTGCTGTTGGACGAGGGCTTCGTCGAGGTGGCCATGCCGCCCATGATGACGCTCGAGGGCATGGACTGGCAGGGCCGCGACGGGCTGCTCGCCTCGCTCAAGAGCCGCTACCGGCGCGAGCTGCGGCGGGAGGTGCTGCCCTTCCTCGACCGGGTGCGGGTGGTGGCGGGGCCGGTGACCGATCCCGAGACGGTGGCGGCGGCCCGGGCGCTCTATGCGCGGGTCCACGCCCGGGGGGCCGAGCTCAGTGTCTTTGCACTGCCCGAGGCCGTCTTCGCCACGATGCTGGAGGCGCCGGGCTTCGACACCCTGCGCTTCGAGGTGGCCGAGGCCGGGGGCTGGCGGCTCGGCGGCGTCATGCTCAGCCACCGGCGCGGCGACCGCTACACGGCGCTGGTGGTGGGCTTCGACGAGACCCTCGTGCCCACCCACGCCATCTACAAGGTCGCCCTGCTCCACACCGTCGAGCGGGCCCGCGCCCTCGGCTGCACGTCCTGCAACCTCGCCTTCACCGCCGAGATCGTGAAGCGCAAGGTGGGGGCCCGGCCGCGGCCCACCTGTGCCTATGCGCTGGTCGACGACACCTTCGGCGCCCGCGTGCTCGCCAACCTCTGATCCCCGTCCCCCCCTTCCCGGCCGCCGTCTGTGCCCGTCGGTGGTGGCCGGCCACCGGAGCTGTCATGGCCCATGCCCCCCTGTCCTTCGCCCGCCTCTCGACCCTGCTCGCCGAGGTGCTGATGCTGCCCGCCGCGGCGCTCTCGCCCGCGTCGCTGCTGGTCGACGAGCTGGGGGTGCAGTCCATCGATCTGGTGGAGCTGGTCGAGGCCATCGAGGAGGAGCGGGGGACGCGCATGGGCGCGCTGGACCTGGGCGGGATCGAGACCCTGGGGGCGCTGCACGGGGCCCTCTGTGCGGCCCTCGGGGACGAGCTTGATGTTGTTGAAAATATTGATGAACAGGTCGTTTGCGGTGTTGGTGGGGACGGAGCTGCCCGCGCGGTCACCGACCCCGCAGCGGCCGTGCGCGCGGCCCTGGCGGCCTGGATGCCCGACGACCCGATGGCCGGGGTCGACACCCTCGTGGCCATGGTCCACCGGCGGGGCGCCCTGAGCCCGGACCGGGTCGCCGTCACCCACCAGGGCCGCGACCTGCGCTGCGGCCAGCTCTCGGCGCGGGTGGAGGCGGTGGCCCGGTCGCTGCGGGCCGCCGGGGTCGGGGAGGGCGACCGGGTGGTGCTCGTGATGCCCAACGGCCTCGACTTCTTCTGCGCCTTCTACGCCGTGCAGCAGCTCCGGGCGGTGGCCGTGCCCCTGGCCCACGCCCCCCGTCCCGACCGCATCGCCCGGGTCGCCCGCCACTGCGGCGCCCGCCTCGTGCTCAGCCAGCGCCCCTTCGCCCGGCCCGTGCGGCTGCGGCTGGTCCGGGCCCTCGGCGACGCCCCCGCCCGCCTCTGCCACCTCGACGGGCTGCCGGTGGTCGCACCGGAGGCGGCGGGGCCCCTGCCCTGTCCCCGGCCCGACGACCTCGCCATGCTCCAGTACACCTCGGGCACGACGGGGGCGGCCAAGGGCGTCATGCTCACCCACGGGGCCCTGCTGGCGAACCTGCGCCAGGCCATCCCGACGGCCGCCTTCACCCCCGACGACGTCTTCGTGAGCTGGCTGCCCGTCTACCACGACATGGGCCTCATCATGATGACCATGTGCCCGCTCTACCTGGGGGCCCGGCTGGTGCTGCTGCCCGTGCGGCTCCAGGCCGACAACTGGCTGAGCGCCCTCGCGGTGCACGGCGGCACGGTGACGGCGGCGCCCGACTTCGCCTACCGCTTCGTGCTGCGGACGGGGGGCGCGCTCGGGGGCTACGACCTGTCGCGGCTGCGGGTGGCCCTGGTGGCGGCCGAGCCCGTGCGCGCCCACACCATCGCCCGCTTCGAGGCGGCCCTGGGCATCCCCGGGGTGATGCGGCCCGGCTACGGGCTGGCCGAGTCCTGCGTGGCCGTCACCTTCGTGCGGGGGGGCGTGGCCGTGACCACCGACGCCGAGGGCTTTGTCGACTGTGGTGGCCCCGTGCCGGGCACCGAGCTGTCGATCCGCGACCCGGAGGGCCGGCCCCTGCCGCCGGGCGCCCGGGGCGAGGTCTGCCTGCGCAGCCCCAGCCAGACGGTCGGCTACTTCCGCAACCCCGAGGCCACCCGCGCGCTCTTCACGGCGGACGGCTTCGTGCGCACGGGCGACGTGGGCCACCTCAGCGCCGCGGGCACCCTCACCATCGTCGACCGCATCAAGCACATCATCATCGTGGGCGGGCGCAACACCAGCCCCAAGGAGCTCGAGGAGGTGGCCGACACGGTGCCGGGGGTCAGCCTCGCGATGGCCGTGGGGGTGGACCGGGGCGGCGACGCCGGCGAGCAGGTGCAGGTGGTGGTCGAGACGCCGGCCCGGGCGGTGGATCCGGAGCAGGAGCGCGCGGTGGGACGGGCCGTGCGGCGGGCGCTGCAGGACCGGCTCGGGGTGCGGGCCCAGCAGGTCTTCGTGGTCGCGGCCGGCACCATCCCGCGCACCCCCAACGGCAAGCTGCGCCACCGGGTGATGCAGCAGCGCATCCTCCGGACGGGCCAGGCCACGGCCTGAGGGCACGGCCCCCGCGGCGGGGGCGGCGGCGGGCGTGTGACGTGACAGCTCGGGCGCGGGCCCGGGCGGCGCGACCGGGACGGGACGGGGCACCAGGGTGCGCGGCGTCGGGGGGATCTCGTTGGGTGGGGTCCGGCTGGGGTGGGGTCCGCTGCCGGGCTGTCACAGCCGGGGCCCGGGTGACGGTGGGGCGGGCGGGATGGCGCGCGGCCAGGGGGCCCCGTACAGCGAGGGGGTCGGGCCGCTGCGCCCCAACCGCCCACAGTGCACCGCTTCCCTGGAGACTCCCATGGCCCGCGCGCCCAAGGCCCTCGGCAAGAACGCCTCCCTCACCCGCGAGGCGATGCTGCTCGCGCTGGCCGACCGCCAGCTCGCGGCGGGGCCCCCGGGGGACGAGATGGCGGAAGAGCGGCTGATGCCGACGGTCGAGCTGCTGCTCCAGGCCGGCCATGCCGACACGGCGGTGGCCATGCTGCCCCTGTTCAGCTTCGCCCACCACAGCGCCGCCCAGCACGCCCGCATCGCGGTCGCCACGGGCGACGCGGCCCAGCTCGACGCGGCCCTCGCGGCCCTCGACACCCTGCGGGCCGGGTTCAGCAGCCCCGTGGGCGCGTACGAGGCGATGCGCGGTGGCCGGGCTGTGGCCGAGGTGGCCCTCGCGGCCGAGAAGCTGGGCCACGACGCCGCGGCGGCCCTCTGGACCGAGGCCGAGACCCTCGCCGAAGCCTCCCCGGCCAACCAGAGCGCCTGGCCCCGGCTGGCCCGGGCGCTCTTCGACGCCGGCCGCGTCGACGCGGCCCTGGCCGTGGTCGCCAAGGACAGCGACGACTCCAGCGGCCGGGCCGTCGTGGCGGCCGCGCTGATCCAGCACTTCGTCCAGGCGGGCACCCCGGAGCGGGTGGACGAGGTCATGGCGGTCTACGCCGAGGTCATCAGCACCGTGACCGTCGACGAGGCCCTGCTCGCCGCCCGCATGGTCCAGGGCCCCGCGGCCCTGCTCGCCCACTTCGGCGCCTCTTCGCTCTACCGGGGCACGGCCGTGGCCGACCTCGCGGCCCAGGCCAGCCCCGCCCTGGAGGGGGTGCTCGACTGGCTCATCGCCGAGGGCCCCCGCCACGACAGCACCGTGCTGGACCTGCTGCTCGCGCGGGGCCAGGTCGGCCCGGCCGAGACCATGCTGGACGGTCGCGACCGCGACCACGAGGGCTGGGCGGCCCTGGCGCTGGCCAAGGGCGACCCCAGCGGTGCCCTCGCGCGGCTCCAGAAGACCCACAGCGCCGAGCGCATCATCGACAGCCTGGTCGCGCTGTCGGCCCGGTCGCCGGACTTCGCCCGAGAGGTGGCCCTGCCCCAACTGGCGGCCCTCGCCGACGGCAGCTCGACCCTGGTGGGCTGGGTGCCCGACACGGCCCCGGCGCTGGCCAAGGCGGCCGCTGCGGTGGTGCTCCACGGCCTGGACGACCCGGCGGCCGGCGACACCCTCAAGGCCGCCTTCGCCATGGCCAC
>CAXQUZ010000104.1:0-8267 GCA_964226865.1 Myxococcota bacterium
GCGCCTCGAGGAGGCCGTCGCCCGCGCCGAGGAGGAGGCCACCGAGGTGCGCCGGGCCCTCGAGGCCGAGCGCTCCGCCCCCCTCGGCACCCGCGCCAGCCTCGCCGAGCTCGAGCGGGCCGTCGAAGAGGCCCGGGCCACCGCCGACGCCGCCCGCCTCCGGGCCGACGCCCTCAACAGCGAGCTCGGCGCCACTCGCGAGTCGGTCACCCTCGCCGAGAACCGCGTCCTCGCCGAGCGCCGCCGGGCCCGCGAGCTCCAGGAGGCCGCCGAGGCCGCCCGCAGCGAGCGCGACGCCGCCCAGGCCCAGGTGCTCGCCTTCCGCCGCAGCACCAGCTCCGGCGACCAGGAGCGGGTCGAGCTGGTCCAGGCCCTCGAGGCCGCCCAGCGCGACGCCCGCGCCCGCGCCCGGTCCCTCGCCGACATGGAAGAGACCGCCCGCGGCCTCCGGGCCGAGCTCGACGAGGTCCGGGCCGAGGTCCGCCGCACCCGCGACGACCGCAACGCGCTGCGGGCCCAGCTCGACGATCGGGCCGCCGAGATCCAGGCCCTGCGCGAGGGCCAGCGCGCCCTCGAGCAGCGCGCCCTCGTCGCCGCCGAGAGCCTCGAGGCCGTCCAGGGCCGCACGGCCGACCGCATCGACGAGCTGCAGCGGCTCCGGGCCGAGGCCGAGAGCGCCCTCGAGCGCTCCCGCTCCGAGCTCTCCCACCTGCGCCACAAGGTCGAGAGCCTCGAGGGCCGGCTCCAGGATCTGGGCAGCCAGTCCCAGGGCGAGTCCGCCGAGATCGAGCGCCTCCGCACCGCCCTCGACGCCGCCCACGCCACCTCCGAGGCCGCCCGCCGCGAGTCCCAGCGCAGCCTCGTCGCCCGCACCCAGGCCCGCGCCGACCGCGAGGCCGCCCGGGCCGCCGCCGAGGCCCTGCGCGAAGAGCTCGAGTCGGCCCGCGCGGCCCTGCGCGAGACCGAGGCCCAGCATGCCCAGCGCAGCCAGGGCGCCCGGGCCGTCGACGAGCAGCTCCGCGCCCTCACGACCGAGCTGGGGGTGGTCCAGGCCGCCCTCGACGAGGCCCGGGCCGACGCCGAGGCCGCCCGCACCCAGCAGCTCCGCGACATCGCCTGGTTCATGGAGACCCTGCGCGAGCTCCGGTCTGCCGAGCCCGAGTCCGAGGCTTCCGCGCGCACCGCCTGAGCCCGCCGGGGCCGCTCCGGGTTAGGCAGGGAGACTCTCTCAGCCACCTGGAGGCTCCATGGACACCCGCTCGCCCGCTCCCGCGTCGTCCCCCGCCGAGGGTGCCGGTTCTGGGCATGCGACCGAGGAGCTCTTCGGTCTGCTCGCGGCCCTCCGGGCCGACGTCGGCCCCCGCGACACCGTCGGCCTGTCCGACGCCGTGCTCGGCCGCTTCGTGGCCCGCGATCCCCGCCTGCTCCAGGCGCTGCGCGACGCCGTGGCCGCCCGCGAGGCGCTCGGTCCCGACGAGCTGGCCCTGATCAAGGGGCCCGAGGCCGAGGCCGTGAAGGCCCTGCAGCAGGGCATCCTCAACTTCTACTCCGACGACGCCATCAACCCCTATGTGCCCCTCGCGGCCCGGGGCCCGTGGCTCGTCAGCGCCCACGGCGCCGTGCTCCACGACAGCGGCGGCTACGGCATGCTCGGCTTCGGCCACGCCCCCGCCGACGTGCTCGAGGCGATGGGCCGCCCCCAGGTCATGGCCAACGTCATGACCGCGAGCTTCTCCCAGGCCCGCTTCATCCGCGCCCTCCAGGCCGAGGTCGGCCACACCCGGGGCCACTTCCCCTTCGACCGCGTGGTCTGCCTGAACAGCGGCTCGGAGAGCGTCACCCTCGCCTCCCGCATCAGCGACATCAACGCCAAGGCCATGACCGCCCCCGGCGCGCGCCACGCGGGCAAGCGCCCGGTCTTCATCGCCCAGGAGGGCGGCTTCCACGGCCGCACCGACCGCCCGGCCCAGGTCTCCCACTCGACCAGCAAGGCCTACGAGGCGAACCTCGCCTCCTTCCAAGACCGCGACAACCTCTTCGTCGTGCCGCCCAATGACATTGCGGCCCTGCGCGCGGCCTTCGCCCGGGCCGAGGCCGAAGATCGCTTCGTCGAGTGTGTCTTCATCGAGCCGGTTATGGGCGAGGGCCGCCCGGGCCACCCCCTGTCCCGGGCCTTCTACGACGCCGCCCGCGCGCTCTCGGCCGCCCACGGCGGCCTGCTGCTCATCGACTCGATCCAGGCCGGCCTCCGGGCCACGGGCTGCCTGAGCATCGTCGACTACCCGGGCTTCGAGGACGCCGCCCCGCCCGACATGGAGACCTGGTCCAAGGCGCTCAACGGCGGCCAGTACCCCCTGTCGGTGGTCGGCCTGTCGGCCGCGGCCGCCGACATCTACGCCCGCGGCGTCTACGGCAACACGATGACCACCAACCCCCGCGCCCTCGACGTCGCCTGCACGGTGCTCGCCCGGGTGACCCCCGCCCTGCGCCAGAACGTGCGCGAGCGCGGCGCGGCCCTGCTCGCCGGCCTCCAGGCCCTCCAGGCCGAGCTGCCCGACGTCATCGTCGACACCAGCGGCACAGGGCTGCTGTTCTGCGCCGAGCTGGCCCCCGACCGCTTCCCGGTCATGGGCGACGGCGGCGTCGAGCGCATCGCCCGCCAGCGCGGCATCGGCGTCATCCACGGCGGCAAGAACGCCCTGCGCTTCACGCCCCACTTCGAGATCAGCGAGGCCGAGTGCGCGCTGCTGCTCGCCGAGCTGGGCTCCCTGTTCCGCGAGCTGCGCGCCGCCCGCAGCTGAGCGGTGGTCTCCTCCGCCGTCCGGGTGCGCCGGGCCCTTCCCGATGCCTTCACCGCTGTGCTGTTCTGCAGCACGGCGGCGCTGTTCTCGGTCAGCTCCGTGCTGTTGGCCCACACCCTGGTGCTCGGGCTGCTGACCGCCGCCCATGTCGTGCTGGCCCTGCGCTACCTCCGGGGCTGGCTCGCGCCGGCGGCCCCCCCCGCCCTCCTGCGGGTGGGCATGCTCGGTGTCGCCCTGATGGGGGGCCTGCGCCTCGCCGTCCACCAGGGCGCGCTGGGCCAGCCGGCGGCAGCCACCATCGAGATCGGCCTGCTCATCGCCATCCTGGTGCCCGCCCTGCCGGTTGCCCTCCCCGGTGCGGGGCTGCTCGGTGCGGCCATGACCGGCAGCCTCGCCGCCCTCGCCCTCGCCACCCTGCGCGCCCCTGTCGACGCCCGGGTGCTCGCGGAGTGGGCGGTGCTCGTCGTGCCCATGCTGCTGCTCATCATGCGGCTGCCCCCCGGCCGGCGCCGGGGCCTGCTGTCGGCGGGGCTGCTCTTCTTCGGCGCGGTGCCGCTGCTCATCGCCGGCGGCGTGCCCGCCACCCTCGCCGGCGAGCTCGGCCTGCTCTTTCCCGACCACAGCCCGGCCGCCCTCGGTCCCCTCGAGGCCCACCTCACCCGCGTCTTCCCGACCGGCTTCCACGCCCACCCCCGCGCCGCCGACTTCTTCCGGGCCCGGACCTACCTCGACATCGTCCACTGCGCGGTGGTGCTCGCCGTCCTGCCCGTGCTCCCCCGCCACCCGGACGCGCCCGCGGCCCTCTCGACCGGAGCCCTGGTCGTGCTCGTCGCCACCCTGACCGGGGCCGCCCTCGCGGGTCTCGCCCTCGCACCGGTCGACACCCACGGGCTGCTCTCGGCCGCGGCCGCCCTCGAGGGCTGGCTGGAGCTGCCGCTGGTGGCCGTGGCCGTGGGCGCGCCTGTGCTCAGCGCTCGGCCGACAGCCCCTCGAAGCGGATGACGAAGGCGTCGTCGGCGGTGGCCTTGCGGGTGGCCAGCCGCAGGGGCCCGATCTGCTGCGGCGCGGTCCAGGCGAAGCTGCCCGCGCGGCCCCCCTCGAGGGTGAAGTCCCAGCCCGTGACCCCCTTGGTCTCGGGATCGATGCGCAGCCGGTAGGTGTCGCCCGGGGTCAGCCCCACCCCGTCGAAGGCCAGCACCAGCCGCCCCTCCTCGTCGACCGTGCGGGCCACGCCCGGGTCCATCACCTTCGTCGGCGCCAGGAGCCAGTAGCTGTCGTTGACGAACCAGGCCCAGGCCTTCGCGGCCGTCTCGGGCGGGCTCTCCGGGGCGACCTGGGCCCAGACCGCGGCGGCGGCGGCCGGGTCCTTGGCGGCGGCCATGAGGTCGTGGTCGTGCAGCCCGACCATGTGGACGGCCACCCCCTCGGGCCCCGCCACGTCCAGCACCCCCGCCTGGGGCTGCCAGTCGAAGCTCCGGCGCACCTTCTCCGTGCCTGCCGACTCGACCACGAAGGTGAAGCGGAGCCGCGACAGCGACCAGGGATCGCCCGCGGCGGCCGCCACCTCGCGTCCGAGGGCGTCACCGGCCGGATCGGCAAGAGCCACCGCCGTCCAGAGCAAGAGCATCATGGGCACCTCCGCGCTGTGCGCCCCCTGGGTAGTCCACCCGAGCGGCCCGTCCCAGTCCCGGGTGGGCTCAGCGCCGCTCGACCGTGCCCGGGAGCTGGGCGTGGTTGTCGACCGCGGGGGCCGTGACCCCCTCCAGCACGAGCTGGGGCCGGCGGGTCGTCGTGCCCGCCACCGTGAGGGGCGCCGCCACGCTCCCGCCCCGCAGGGCCACCTTCGCGCCGTCCCGGACGTGGAGACCGCCGTCGAGCACCGCGTCTTCCAGGGCGCCCTCGGCCACCACATCAAAGAAGAGGTCGCTGCCCGGGCCCGTCCGCAGGCCCTTCGCCAGCAGCCGGCCCCGGGCCATGCCGATGCCGACGCCCTTGCCCTGGCCGGCGATGTTGTCGCGTACCACGCAGTTCTCGATGGCGACCTGGGCATAGGCATCCACCCGCAGCCCTGCGCCGAACTCGGCGTAGCCGTTGCGCAGCTCGAGGCCCTGGAGCCGCAGCTCGATGCCGTTGGCCGCGACGTGGACGACCGGCGCCCGGCCGCCGCCGTCGAGGACGGCCCCGGGCTCGCCGATGATGTCGACCGAGGCCGTGACCCGCAGCCCGCCCGGGTGGACCCCCGGCGCGAGGCAGACGACGGCACCGTCGACGAGGTGGGGCTGGATGGGGGCGCCCGGTGCGACCCGGGCGGTGCAGGAGCTGTCGTCCACGGGGGACTCCGTGGCCCCAGCGGGGGCCTCGAGAGGCGGCGCGGCCCCGGCACAGGCCAGGGCCGAGATCAGCACCAGCGCGCGCATCAGCCGTCGGTGGCCTGGGCGTCGCGGGCCTGAGGCACGAGGTTGGTGGCGCAGGAGCTGAAGTACCGGGTGAAGTCTTCGGCCGGGATGGGCTTGGGCTGCCAGCTGCCCCAGGGGTTGTAGAACTGGAGCTTGCCGTCGACGATGTCTTCGAAGGCGTAGCCGTGCCAGCCGACCAGCTGGTACTGGGGCGCGATCATGCCCTTGAAGCGGAAGGAGAGCTCGAGGTCTTCGGCGCTCTCGGGGGCCTTGCCGTCTCGGAAGGTGACCGAGACGTGGCCGGCGTCGGCGTAGTCGATGGTGCCCTCGGCGACGTCGCTGCCGACGATGCTGGCCGTCTTCGCCCCCTCGCCGCCCGTGTCGCGGGCCGCGCCCACCTGCCCGCTGGTGTCGTTGATGCGCAGGGTGCCCGGCTTGACGTTGTTCCAGTCGTGGATCTGGGTGAGGCCGCCGGCGTAGGGGCCCGCCGCCGTGCCGCGCAGGGGCGCCTGGGTCTCGCTCTGCCAGCTCTCCTGGGTGCCCGCGTAGATGGCCCGGCCCTCGTCCTTGGCCGCCTGGAAGAAGGCCAGCACCTCGTCGGGCGCCATGCTCGCGGGCGAGCGGCTGTCAGAGGCCGCGCCGGTGATGGAGGCCATGGCCTTGCTGCCGTAGCCGCCGTTGCCCATGGCGTCGTAGCCGCCCTGCCACTTGGCGTAGGCCTTCTCCATGAGCGCGCCCCAGAGCTCCGGGTTCGCCCGGGCGTAGGCCGTGCGGTCCTTCTCGGTGTCGGTGGGCAGGTAGCCGTCGACCTCGACCCAGATCTCTTCGTAGCGGGTCTGGCCCGAGCGGTAGTCGTAGCCCTGCTCCTCGAAGAAGCGCACCTCGTAGAGGCCCGAGGACTCGTTGTAGCGGAAGCTCTCTTCGACGAAGGCGGGCCGGGCGTTGGCCGTCGCGATCATCGCCGCCACGAAGTAGCAGTCGGCGAGGCCGCCCTGCTTGATCTGGGAGCCCGTGAGCTGGCCCGCCTCGGGAAGCACGTCGTCCTTCTCGTAGAGCTGCCAGGCGTAGTCGTCCATCAGGCCCTTGTGGGCGTCGTCTTCGTTGAGCGCCGGCTGGTCGGAGAAGAGGCCCGCCCGCGCCCAGCCCCGGCGCTCGCTGTCGCCGTCGCGGTAGGCGACCTCGATCCACTCGCCGTCCACCCCGACCACCTGGACGGGCTTGCCGTTGGTCGTGGTGCCGCTCACGGCCGCCTCGGCGCTGGGGCCGTCGCGCAGCTCGAGCGCGGTGGCGCCCGGGTCGATGAGGGCGCCGCGCATGCCGGCGGTGACGGTCTCGGCCCGGTCGACCGCGGGCCCGGCCTCTTCGACCTCTTCGATGATCTCTTCGACGTCCTCGGCCTTGGCATCGCTCTTGGTCGGATCGACCACGTCCTTGACCGTGTCTTGCTCGTCGCCGCTGAACAGGCCCGACCACCAGTCCGACATGGACGACAGCCAGCCCCAGCTCGTGGCCTCGCTCATCCACCCCCACAGGTCGCCCTGCATCTCTTCGTCACCGGCCATGCCCAGGGCGCTGTGGTCGGTCGCGCCGAGCTCGGACTGGAGGGCCGCGTTCGAGGCAGCGGGGGCATCGGCACGGCGGCGGGATCCGGCGGCGGAGGGCTGGGGGGCCGCAGGGCTGCGGCGGCGCTTCTGGTCGAGCATCGGAGACCTTCCGGCGGGGACGGGACACGGAGGGAGGGGAACCGCCGCGGGCGCCGCAGGGGGCACGCCCACAGGGACGGAGAGGACGAGGGCCACGGACAGATCCGGCCGGCACACCGACACCGGAGCCCGCCGTTGCGGATGCCGGGACGAGCACGCATGCTGGCGCTGCCCGGCGGGACGGCCACCGTGGCAGCCAGGGGTGCTCGCCGCGAGAACCCGCGCGCCAGGGTAGCACCCCGCCCCGCCCTCCCGATGTCCCAGCAGTGACAGCCGAGCCCCACCATGCCCCTCTTCTCGCCCCTCTCGCGCCCCCGGACCCGGCCCCGCTGTGCGCTCCTGCCCACCCTCCTGCTCGCGGCCGCCGCCTGCAGCGACAAGGGCGGTGACGACGCCGACACCGCGGTCGATCCCGACAGCCTGCCCGGCACCGCGGCCGAGCGGGCGGCCTGTGCGCTCGTGACCACCGCCGGCCCCACGGTGGCCCCCTCGAACCAGCTCACGGCCCAGGCGCCCGCCCTCCAAGAGCTCGGCAGCCCCTACACGGTCCAGCTCGCCCAGGCCGCCGGCGGCTACGTGCGGCTCACCGCCGATGCGGGCAGCGCCGGGCCCCGGGCCGTCTTCTTCGGCCTCGCCGAGGCGGTGGGCGCGGTGATCGCCGAAGACGGCACCGAGCTCCCCTTTTCCCCCGCGGCGGGCACGGCCTGCCCCGAGAGCATTCCGGCGCGCATCGACCTGGAGATGCCCGTCGGCACGGTGTTCCTGCGCTTTGACCCCTCGCCCTACCCGAGCGTGTGGGTCTTGACAGACACGGAGTGATCCCCACCCGCTCCCGCAGACCAACGCATCCCCAGTGCCCCCGGCAGCCCGCCATCTTGGACAGGTGCGAAGCCGATCACGCAGCCCGCGCCCGCCGTCGCCCGGATCTCAGACGACAAGATCGGCACCAACCGGCCCCTTTTGGCCCGTTTGCCACAAAACCAAGGGTGACTTCGGCCGAATTTTCTCGCCCGAAGGTGCCCGCCCGGCCCAAAGGGACTATTGGGCCGGCGATTCCCAACATTCGTGGAGTTTTCCGTGAATCTCAAGCACATCGTCCTCGGTCTCGCCCTCCTCGCCCCTTCGCTCGCCTACTCGCCCGACGCCGAGGCGGGTGAGTACGCCAAGTGCGAAAACAAGAAGGACGAGAAGGCCAAGAAGAAGTGCAACAAGAACTACGAGAAGTGGCTGACCAAGGCCAAGGCCAAGACCACGCCGATGAAGCCCTCGATGATCAACGAGAAGCTCGCGGACTACGACGCTGACGACAAGAACCCCTTCATGACCGACGACTGGTACTTCGGCAGATCGGAAGAGCGTCGTGTAGG
>CAXQUZ010000105.1:0-11359 GCA_964226865.1 Myxococcota bacterium
TTCAGACGTGTGCTCTTCCGATCTGCCCCCTGCCCCCGACCGGAGTCCCCATGCCGCGCCCCCTCCCCCTGCTCCTCCTCGCGCTCACCGTCGGCTGTCGGGGCAAGGACGAGCTCTACGATCCGCCGGCAGAGCCGCCCCACGACGACGTCGAGAGCGACTGGGTCGAGGGCCTGGGCCAGGTCCGGGCCGCCCACGCCCGGGGCAAGTCCACCCCCTTTCTCTGCCACGACCCGACCACCGGCGCCGAGATGGCCTGCCCGAGCGAGCGGCCGGCCGACCGCGCCCTGAGCTGTGATGCCGCGGGCTGCCACGGCGACTTCGACTTCACCACGGGCCCCGAGGATCCCGACCGCCACGTCGACGGCGCCGACGGCCCCTCCTGCTTCACCTGCCACGGCCGGGAGTGGTCGACCCGGGTGCGGCCGTGAGCTCCCCCCGGGCCCGGGCCCTGGCCCTCGCGCTCGGCTGGGGGGGCTGCGCCGGGCCCGCCCTCGACACGGGCCTCGGGGCCACCGCGCCCACCTATGTCGACGACGTGGCGCCGATCCTGGCGGCCCACTGCACCCGCTGCCACAGCCGCGAGACCCGGCTGGCCGCAGGCGTCGACCTGGGCACGGCGGCCGCCGCCCGCAGCACCCGGGTGAGCGCCACCTGCACCGCCGTCTCGTCCGAGGTGGTCGACGCCTTTGCCGACGCGCTCCACCCCCTCGGGGGCACGGCCGCCACCCCCTGCGCCGGCATCGCCGTGGGCTCGATGCCCCCCGGCGCCCAGGCGCGCCTCTCTGTCGCTGACCAGCTGACCCTCGCCCGGTGGGTGGCCCAAGGGGCGCCCGAGGAGTGACCATGGCCCCGACCTCCCCCGCCCGCACCCTCGCCCTCCACGCCCTGCTGGCCAGCATTCTCGCCTTCTTCGTCGCCGTCTGCAGCCCCGCCGGCGCCACCCCCATGTACGGCCAGCGCTCGGGCCGCACCTGCGCGAACTGCCACGTCTCGCCGACCCTCGAAGATCCCGACGGCTGGGACAACCCCGCGCTGGCCAAGCGCAAGTGCACCCTCCAGTGCGTCGCCTGCCACGTCAACCCGACGGGCGGCGGGCTGCGCAACGCCAGCGGGCGCTACTTCGGCCAGTCGACCCTCTCGATCTTCCACCGCCAGGACCGGTCCTACTCCGACCTCGACCGCGAGCTCGTGCCGGACGACATACGCTGGAAGGTCCAGCAGTTCCTCGACGCAGCGCCCTCCGGGGCCGACGCCGCCGGCCGCACCATCCCCTCCGACCTCGCCGACGTCGAGGCCGGCATGGGCCAGGGCCAGACGGGCCCCTGGACGGCCTGGGGCAAGCCCCGGGGCGGCCCGGACGAGATGGCCTTCTGGGACGGCCGCTACGACGACCTCAACGCCGACCCCCTCGTCCAGATCGGCGGCGACGCCCGGCTGGCCTACTGGAGCGGCACCGACGCCGTCTTCCCCATGCAGATCGACCTCGACGCCGCGGTCCACCCCATCGAGCACCTCACCGTGATGGGCACGATCGCCGCCCGGGGCCGCTCCACGGCCGCCGTCGACGGGCTGCGCCGCCCGGAGGGCCCGGTCTTCGCCCGCAACGCCTTCGTGATGCTCCACGAGCTGCCCGGCATGTCGTGGGCCAAGGCCGGCGTCTTCCAGCCCGCCTTCGGGACCCACGGCGACGACCACACCTCCCCCGTCCGGGCCCTCTTCGAGCAGGACGTCTCGACCAGCGACGACACGGTGGTGGGCGTCGAGCTGGGCACGGCGCCGAACTACCCCTTCGCCGTGGTCTCGGTCTTCCACAACGACACCAGCCCCCTCAACGGCGGCCCGGTCGACCCGGGCTGGGGGGCCACGGCCCAGGCGGGCTGGCGCGACCTCGCCTGGAGCCTCAGCGGCCACGCCATGATCAAGCAGCGCCAGGGCCAGGGACGGGGCGACCTGCTCGCCGCCGGGGTCGCCTGGGGCCTCAACCCGGCCCAGCGCTGGAAGCGGGTGCCCCTCACCCTGCTCGGCGAGCTGAGCGTCGGCCGGCGGCGCTTCGGCACCGGCGGCGCCCCCACCCGCGACCACATGGCCGCCATGACCGAGGCCAGCTGGATCCTGCGCAACGGCCTGCTGCTCCGGGCCCGCCACGACGTCTCCTGGCTCGACCTGTCCGTGCCCACCGACGTCCAGCACCGCCTGAGCCTGGGCCTCGACCTGAGCCCCGTGCCCGGCCTCACCTTCACGGCCTTCGGCCGCCAGCTCTGGGCCCCGGGCATGACGGGCCGCGACCTCTTCATCCAGGCCCACCTCTGGTTCTGAGCCCCGCCTCCGGGGCGTCCTCCGCAGCGGCGGGCGCCCCTAGCACCCACACCGCGACCGGGTCCGCCAGGCCCTTGACCCGCTGGGGCCCCGCCGCCGCGAGCCGCCCGGGGAGGGCCTCGCCGACGGCGCCCGAGAACGCCGCCCCGACGCCGAGGGGCTTGCTCAGGCCCTCGAGCCGGCTGGCCAGGTTCACGGCCGGGCCCATGACCGTGAAGTCGAGCCGGGTGGGGGTGCCGATGTTGCCCTGGACCACCTCGCCGATGTGGCCGCCGAAGCCGATGCGCACCCCGTGGCCCAGGGCCGCCACCGCCGCCAGGCTCGCCGCCGCGGTCTCGACCATCGCCGCCGCGAGCCGGGCCCGGTCGCCGCCGCCGGCAAAGACGATGAGCATGGCATCGCCGATGAACTTGAGGATCTCGCCCCCCCGGGGCGCGGCCTCGGCCTCGACCGCGGCGAAGATCTCGTTGACCAGGGCCACCACCTGCTCGGCGCCGAGGCTGTCGCTCAGCGGGGTGAAGCCGCGGATGTCGCAGAAGACGATGCCCGCCTCGACCCGCTGGGTGCTGCCGCGCTGGATCTCCCCGGCGAGCACCCGGGGGCCGGCCACCCGCCCGATGTAGGCCTCGGCCACCCGCAGGGCCTGGGAGCTGCGGTAGGCGGCGTAGACCACCATCGCGAGCAGCGGCCGCAGCGCCACCATCGCGGCGAGCTGGGCCGGGGTGAAGGGGCGGCGACTGCAGACGCTCAGGGGCTGGTTGTCGCCCCCCGGCAGGGGCAGGCCCAGGGCGCAGTGGCCCCGGAAGCCCCGCGCCCGCAGCCGCTCGAGCGTCGCGAAGCCGCCGGTGTCGTGGCCGAGATCGCGCAGGATGTGGGGGACCCCCTCGAGCACGATGGGCGCAAAGGGGGTCTTGGCCACCCCGGGGCCCGCGATCCGGTCGAGGGCGGCGTGGGTGAGGACCTCGCTGCCGTCGAAGCCCGTGTCGTCGGCCCAGGTGGCCAGCACGAGGCCATAGGTCGGGTGGCGGAAGCCACTCAGGCGCGACATCGGCAGCTGGACCCGCTCGACCGCGACGCCCTCGCTGGCCAGGGCGTCGCGGATGCCCACGGTCAGCGGCAGGAAGCTGGGGGGCTCGCGACTGGCGTCGAGGGCCCGGTGGAGGTGGGCGACGGTCTCGGGCCGGGGCACGGGCGCTCCCTGGTGGGCGGCGGGCGAGTCTACCCCAGGCCCCCGCCCGTCCCCGCGGCTTGCACCCGTCCCGCCGCCGCGGCATCGGAGGGGGCCGCCCCTGGAGTCTCCGTGTCTGCACCGCCCCCCGCCGCCGCCTCCGCCCCGCGCTTCGCCGCCGCCCTCGCCGCCGCGGGCTGCGGCCCCCTGCGCCGGGCCCCCGCGACCTGGCTCCAGGTCAACCTGGGCCGCCGCTGCAACCAGGCCTGCCGCCACTGCCATGTCGACGCCAGCCCGGCCCGCACCGAGATGATGGCAGAGCACCACATTGACGCCGTCATCAATGTTCTCGAAAACAACCCGGCCCTCGCCCTGCTCGACATCACCGGCGGCGCCCCCGAGCTCCACCCGAGCTTCCGGCGCCTCGTCCGGGCGGGCCGGGCCCTCGGCCGCGAGGTCATCGACCGCTGCAACCTGACCATCCTCCAGGAGCCCGGCCAGGAAGACCTCGCCGACTTCCTCGCCGAGCAGGAGGTGCACGTCGTCTCGAGCCTGCCCTGCTACCTCGAAGACAACGTCGACAAGCAGCGCGGCAAGGGTGTCTTCACCCGCAGCATCGCCGCGCTCCAGGCCCTCAACGCCCGGGGCTATGGCCAGGGCACGGGCCGGGTGCTCGACCTCGTCTACAACCCCGTCGGCGCCCACCTGCCGCCGCCCCAGGCCGCCCTCGCGGCCGACTACACCGCGCGCCTCGCGGCCCACGGCATCCGCTTCGACAGCCTGCTCACCATCACCAACATGCCCATCGCCCGCTTCGCCCGCGACCTCGAGAAGAAGGGCGAGCTGGGCCGCTACACCGCGCTGCTGGCCCAGGCCTTCAACCCGGCCACCGTGCCCGGGCTCATGTGCCGCCACCTCGTGAGCGTCGGCTGGGACGGCCGCCTCTTCGACTGCGACTTCAACCAGATGCTCGCGCTCGCCCCGCCGGCCGGCGTGCCCGCCACCCTCGACGACTTCGGCCCCGCCGGCGCCTGGGCCGGCCAGCCCATCGCCACGGGCCCCCACTGCTTCGGCTGCACGGCCGGCGCCGGCTCGAGCTGTGGCGGCGCCCTCGACTGAGGGGGGCCCCGCGCGGGATCCCCTCCGGGACGGCGTCCCTCAGTACACGACCTCGCAGTGGCCCTCGCCGTCGACGTGGCCCAGCGTCCGGCTCAGGTGGGTCACAAAGGCCGCCAGGTCGGTCACCTCGCTGTGACGCCCGACCGTGTGGCCCAGCCCGGCCACCCCGACCGCCGCCAGCTCATCGAGGGTGACCTCCCCGTCCCCGTCCGCGTCGGCCGCGACGATGGCGGCCCCGCGCAGCACCGCGTCCTCGGCCTCGAGGCCGTCGTAGAAGAGGTGGTCGCCGTGGACCGTGAGCTCGGTCGCCACCTCTCCCTTCGCGGGCACCGTGAGCCCGGCCGGCGCGCAGCGGTAGGTGGTCGTGGTCGAGAATGCCCAGTCGAAGGCCACCGTGTCGTCCCCACAGACCAGGGTGCCGGCGACGTGGACCGAGGCCGCCCCGTCTTCACCTGCCGGCGGCGCGATGGTGAAGCGGGCGGTGTCGTGGTGGGCCGCGGGCACGGCAGCCGACCCGAGGAGGTGGGGGCCCGGCGCCGTCAGCTCCACGGCCGCCCCGTCGACCTCGCCCACCACCGCGCCGTCACCGTCGAGGAGCGCGGCCTCGGTGATCTCGACGGTGAAGCGCGAGAAGCTGGCGGCGCAGCCGTCGGCGAAGGCGTCGGCGGGAATGCTCGACTCGATGAAGTCCTCGCCCCAGGTCGACACGACCCAGTTGCCGTCGGCACAGCCAGAGAGGAGAGGGAGCAGGGCGATGGGGAGACGCGGGGGGCGCATGGGTCAGTCCAGGAGCTGGAGGCGGTAGGCGGGGGTGGAGGCCACCCCGAAGGCGAGGGTGTTGGCCAGCTCTCCGTCGCCGGTGCCCAGCATGCCGTCGCCGTCGTCGTCGGGCGTGCGCCAGTCGGCAAAGGAGAGGACCTGGGCGAGATCGACGGTGAGCCGGAGGCCGGCGGGCGGGTCGGCCGGGTCGAGGGTGGCCACGAGGGCGAGCCCGGCGAGCTCGAGCTCCGGCGCGAGGACGAAGGCGAAGTCGCGATCGACGCCGTCGACCGTGGCCCTGCCCGCGAGCTCGAGGGCGGGCGAGGGCGCCAAGGACAGCCGCCCGTCCACCACCTCGCCGGCCCGACAGAGGGCCTCGCCCAGCGCCGTTTCGGCCCCGCCATCGACCAGCTCGACCGTCCAGGTGCCGCTCAGCTCTCCCACCACCTCGCCCACCGCGCCGTGGCCCGGGTGGGCGTGGGCCACCGAGAGCAGGGACCAGCCCCGGGGCGCCCGGGCGGCGCTCGCGGGCCCGTCCAGGCGCAGGTCGGCCAGGGTGAAGCGGGCGCGCTCGATCTCGACGGCAACACCGTCGTCGTCGGTGAAGGAGGCCACCGAGGCGGCCACCGAGACGGGGACCGACAGGGTCTCGGCATCGGCCGCACAGCCGCCACCGAGGAGGAGGGCGAGGCCCAGCACGGGCCGGGAGAGGCGCATCAGAAGCTCCGGAGCACGGTGAGGCGAGCGGTGCGGGGGGTGCCCGCCGTGAAGTGGCGCACCGGCAGCTCGCTCGCGGCGGGGCTCGGCCCCCAGGACGAGGGGAAGAGGAACTCTCCGTCGCGCCAGCGGGTGCCTAGGAGGTTGTCGACCTCGGCCGAGAGCCCCCAGACCGCGCCGCGCAGGGTCGCGGTCAGATCGACCACCGCTGTGGGCTGGCTCTCGAGCCCCCCCGGCAGGGCCCGGGGACCGAGCGCCCAGGCCCGGAGGCCCCCCGTGAGGGTGGCCGCCCCCACGCTGCGCGCCTCCGCGTAGGCCCCTGCCACCACGAGCAGCCGCGGCGCCGTGGGGATGGGCGCACCGGTGGCGACGTGGATCCCGTCGACCCACGTGGCGGAGAGCTCGGTGCGCAGCCCGGCCCGGGGCCACCACTGCAGGCCCCCGTCCACGCCGAGGCGGCGGGTGCGTCCCGTGGCCAGGTAGCGCCCCGCGACGTGGTCGAAGACGATCTCGTCCGACACGCGGGTGCCGAAGCCCGCCGCCCGCAGCACCAGCCGGGGGCCCGGACGCAGGGTGGCGCCGAGCTCGGCGCTGTCGGCGCGGGCGATGGGCGCCCGGCCCCCGCTGCTCACCGCCCGGGCATCCGGGGGACGGTGGCCGCGACCCGCCGCGAAGAGGACCGACAGGTCGTCATTCACGAGAAATTCCCCGCGCAGCTTGGGCGCGAGCAGAGGCGCCCAGGCGGGCGAGGTCGCGGCCGCGGAGATCCCGAAGAGTCCCGCCCGCAGCCCGGGAATGAGCACCAGCCGCGGCGCGGGCTGGAGCACCGCCTCGGTCCAGCCCGCCGCCCCACCCTGGAGGGCCGACCGCTCCTCGGCCGGTGCCCAGGGCTGGCCCGACCAGTCGATGGGCTGGATGCCTTGGTGGAAGCGGTCGAGGCGGAGGTCGGCCCCCGCCGTGAGGCGCGCCCGCGGCCGGCCCGCCCAGCCCCGGTGGACCCGCAGCCCGCCGCTGCCCGCCACGTGGGTCTGGCGGCTGCCGTCGCCGTGCACCGGATCGGTCGCGCCGCCCGTGAAGTTCTGGTCGAGCGAGAGGCTGCGCCAGCCGGACCAGAGGGTCAGCTCCCAGGGCCCGGCCGCGTCGCCCCCGGCGAGGCTCGCCGCCCCCACCACCCGCTCGGTCTCGCCCCCGCCCGCGCCCCGGTGGGCGCCGTAGAAGTCAATGGTGCCGGCGGCCACCTCGTCCTCCCGGAGGGTCCCCGGCGAGGCGAAGCGGGCCCCCTGGGCCAGCAGCCACACCCGCCCGCGGGCGGCGCCCACCGCGCCCTCGGCTCCGGCCCCGCCCCGGGCCTGGCGCCAGGACCGGCCCTCGCCGATGCCCTGGCCACCGTCCACCTCGGCGGCGAGGAAGCTCCCCGCCGGGGCCTCCACCGGGCGCCAGGCCAGGCCGAGGGCGGCGCTGCGGTCGGTGCCGCCCCCGAGGGCCACCTGGCCGCCGGGCCGGGCGAGGCCCAGGTCGAGCCGGGCGGCGCCCGCCACGGCAAAGTCGCCGCTGGCCGCGCTGCCCACCCCCGGATCCAGCCGCATGCCCTCGACCAGCACGGCCGGCACCACCTCGAGATCGAGGTAGCCGTGGGCGTGCACACTCGAGACCTCGTTGAGGGGCACCCCCTCCAGGTCGACGGCGAGGTCGGCCCCGTGCTGGGCGTCGAAGCCCCGCAGCAGGAACTGGGCCGCCTTGCCCCGGCCGCCATGGGACGACATGTGGAGACCCGGCATGGCCCGCAGCAGGTCGGCCGTCGTGCGGGCGGGCAGGGCCTCGACGGCGGCCCGGTCGAGGCTGCGGCTGGCGGTGGAGGGCGCCACCCGGCGGTCCTCCACGACCACCTCGGCCCCCTCCCCGACCTGGGGCAGGTCTTCGTCCGCCGCCGCCTCTTGGGCACGGGCCGGGCCGGCCAAGACGAGGCCCCACAGGGGCCAGCCGGCCACCACTCAGCCCACCGGACCGGCGATGACGAGCTGGCCGTGGAGAACGCCCTTCATGCCGAGCAGGTGGGCACAGTAGTGGCGCAGCTGGGCCCCGCTGCCCCGCAGGGCCGAGAGCTCCATGCAGGTGTCGGGGTCGAGGTGGACGTGCAGGGTCGACAGCACGAGGGTGTGGTGGTCGTGGGCGGCGCTCACCATGCGGTCGGCGAGGGCCCGCTGGCGGTGGTCGAAGACAACCGTCAGGCTGGCTGCCACCACCACTTCGTCCGGGGCGGACCGGGTCAGGGCGCCACGGATGAGGTCCCGGATGGCCTCCGAGCGGTTGCCGTGGCCCGCAGCGGCGATGTGGGCATCGAGGCGGGCGAGCAGCTCGGGCTCGATGGTGATGCTGATCCGGTCGTAGTCGGCCACGGTATTACTCCACTCGCACGAGTAATACGGGACGCGCCCTCCCCCCCCCTCCAGAATTGCAAGCTCCCTGTCGGGCCGCGGGCCTCGCCCGCCGCCCCCGCGACGATAGGCCCCCCGCCAGGAGGTGCCCCGTGCACATTCGCGCCGACTTTGCCCAGCGCGCCCTTGTCGACGGCAGTGCCCTCACGTGGGTCCCCTCACCCATGCCCGGGGTGACCCGCTGCATGCTCGACCGGGTGGGCGAAGAGGTGGCCCGGGCCACCTCGCTCGTGCGCTACGCCCCCGGCAGCGCCTTCTCGCCCCATGTGCACGCCATGGGCGAGGAGTTCCTCGTGCTGGAGGGGGTCTTCTCCGACGAGCACGGCGACCACGGCCCGGGCTGCTACGTGCGCAACCCGCCCGGCTCGCGCCACCAGCCCGCCTCGGCCCCCGGCTGCGTCATCTTCGTCAAGCTGCGCCAGATGCAGCCCCACCCGAGCCAGCGCGTCACGGTGCGCAGCGACCGCCAGCCCCTCCACCCCCTCGGCGGCGGCCGCCAGGGCCTCGACCTCTACCGCGACGACCACGAGCACGTGCTCATCGAGCAGTGGGCCCGGGGCACCCGCGTCCCCCTGCCCTGCCCCGGGGGCGCCGAGCTCCTCGTGCTGGCCGGCAGCCTCGTGGTCGACGGCCAGGCCCTGCCGCCCTGGAGCTGGCTGCGGGCGCCGGCGGGCGACACCCTCGCGCTCGCGGCGGGCCCCGCGGGGGTGCGGCTGTGGCAGAAGCGGGGCCACCTCGGGCCCCCACGGGGTTAGTGCGGCCCTCCCCTGCTCCCAGGTCTGCCGTGCGCCGCCGCGTCGTGCTCCTCTCGCTGGCCGCCCTGGCCGCCGCCGTCGTGGTGGGCGGGCCGCTGCTCGTGGGCCTCCGGGGCACCTTCGCCAACGCCTGGATCCGGGCGGCCCTCGAAGAGATCGCCGACGCCTGGCTGGTCCCCGAGGTCGACCTGGGCAGCTTCTCGCTGGCCGACCCGTCCACCGTGCGCCTCGAAGACGTCCACCTGCGCGACAGCGAGGGGCGGGCGCTGCTCGACATCGAGCTGCTGGTGGTCTCGCTCGCCGAGGTGCCCCGAGAGGACGCGCCCCTGCGCCTGTCGCGCCTCCACCTCCAGCGCCCCGTCATCCACCTGCGCCCCGAGCGCGACCGGCCCGGCTTCGTGCCCGCGGGGTGGCTGCCCCTGGTCGAGGAGAGCCTCAAGACCGCCCCCGAGTCGCTGTCGGCCCAGGTGCGACCCAGCGAGGTGCTCGACCTTCGCCTTGTCGAGATTGAAGACGGCGAGGTCATTGTCGAGGACCGCAGCGGCCCCGTGCTGCGCCTCGACGGCATCGACATGACGCTCACGGCCGACCCCACCACCACCCCCGACGGCACGGCCGGCCACGCCCTCCGCCTCGACCTGGGCCAGCCGCCGGGCTTCGTGCTGGCCGCCACGGGCCACGTCGACCTCGACGGCGCCCGGGCCTGGCTCGACAGCCTGCGCCTCGGCATCGACCTCGCAGATCCGGCGGCGGTGGCCCGCCTCTCGCCGGCCACCCGGGCCCTCGTCGAGACCCACGAGCTGCGGGGCCGCGTGCACGCCACCGGCCAGGGCAGCATCGACGCGACGGATCTGCTCGCCTCCGAGCTCACCGGAGAGATCCAGCTCACGGGGGTGCACGGGGCGGCGGGGCCCTGGCGGCTGCCCATCGACGAGGCCACGGCGGCGGTCGCCCTCTCGGAGCGCACCGTGCGGCTGCGGGCGGCCGAGGCGCGGCTGCTCTCGGGCCGGGTCGCGCTGAGCCAGGCCGACCTGGCCCGGGACGACGAGGGCCTCGCTGCGGCGGCGGACTGGACCATCGAGGGCCTCGCGCTCCACGAGCTGCTGCGGGCCGCCGACCACCGCGACCCCGACCACCACAGCGTGCTCGACGGCGCCGGCCGGGTCTTCGTCTCCCAGCGCGACCTCAGCCTCGCCCTGGTGATCGACCGGCTCCACCTCGGGCGCCCCGGCGCGAGCCCCGTGCTCTGGACCACGGGCACGGTGCTGCGCAACCTCCGGCCGACCACCGAGGGGCCGCCGCTCCTCGCCGACGCCCTGAGCATCGGCACCCTCGACCTGCGCCTCGAGGGCCCGGCCGACCGGCCCCACGGCCTGCCCCTGCCCCCGGCCGAGGCCGGCGCCCCCGCGCCCGCCCCGGCCCCCGGCGCGCCCGACCCGCTCCACTGGAGCCACTGGCTCGGCATCGACTGGGTCGAGCTCGACCGGGCCAGCCTCCACCTCGCCCTCGACGGCGACCCGGCCTGGGAGCTGCGGGGCATCCGGGGGGTGCTCCAGGGCTTCGGCGGGGGCGAGACCCCCACCCTGACCGCCTCGCTGGGGCTCGCCCCGTCGTCCCAGGGCCAGGGCGCCCGGGTCCAGGCCCGGGGCAGCCTCGACCTCGAGGCGCCGGCCCTCTACTTCGCCGACTGGTCCTTCACGGCCGACGCGGCCGATCCCCGGGTGGCCGGGCTGCTGCCCCCGGCCGTGCGGTCGGTGGTCACGAGCCTCGCCCCCGCGGGCCGGGTCGAGGGCGCCGGCACGGCCCGCTTCCCCCTCGGCCCCGGCGACGCCAGCATGGGGCTGGACCTCTCCGTGAACGCTGCCGAGATGGCCATTCCCGGCATCCGCCTGCCCGTCGCGGAGGGCGAGGCCCGCCTCTACCTGTCGGGGGGCGTGACCACGGTCTCCGAGGCCCGCCTCTCGGTGGCCAGCGGCACCCTGCGCAGCCCCCAGGCCCGCTACCAGCCCGGCCCGGGGCTGCTGCTCGAGGCCGAGGCCGAGGCCCTGCGCCTCGACCAGCTCCGCACCACCGCCGGGGCGGCCCTG
>CAXQUZ010000106.1:0-24706 GCA_964226865.1 Myxococcota bacterium
CGCGGCGGCCCCGTCTCCCGCGGCGGCCCCGTCCCCTGCGCCGTCCCCGTCCCCCGCGCCGTCCCCGTCCCCCGCGCCGTCCCCGTCCCCCGCGGCGGCCCCGTCTCCTGCACCGGCCCCGGCCCCCGAGGCCGCCGCCCGGCTTCGCGCGGTCAAGTTCGCCGCCGCCGGGGTCGACCGCATCGCTGCCCGCTGCGGGGACGTGAGCGGCTCGGGCGCCAGCTCGGCCCTCGTGCGCAACCTGCCCGCCGGCCCCTGCACCGTCACGGTCGAGGCCGGCGGCGCCACCCTCCAGGCCCAGGTCACCGTCGACGTGCCCCGGGGCTTCCGCTGTGCCGTGTCCGATGGAGCCTTGGCATGCCAGTGATCCCCCTGCTGCTCTGGGCCGCCGCCGCCCACGCCGGCACCGCTGTCTGGCTGGAGGGGGCGCCCGATCCGGCCCTCACCCCCGGCGACACGGCCCGGGTGCCCGACCAGGTGGCCCCCGCGCCGGTCTTCGGCGAGGCCGACCAGGCCGCCTTCGAGCGCCTGCGCAGCGAGCTGGCCGCCTGCCGGCCCCTGCTCGACGAGTTTGACGGTGAGCTCACGATCCTGCGCCGCATCGAGGCGGCCCTGGCCCCGGTCGAGGTGCTCCGGGGCGGCGACGTCGAGCCGGTCTGGCACGCCCTGCTGCTCCAGGGGCTCGCCGTCCACCGCTACTTCCCCGACCCCACGAGCCCCGAGGCGGCCAGCGCGGGCGCCGTCGGCATGCTCGGCAGCCGTCCCGAGAACGGCCCCTGGCTCGATGCCATCGCCCTCATGGGCGAGCGGCTGCCCACCGAGGCCGAGCTGCCCGACGCCAACGCCCGCCTCGCCTACCAGGAGCTGCGGGCCCGGGTGCTGCTCGAGGCCCCGGCGGCCCTGTCGGTGGCCAACATGCCCGCCGCCGCGACCCTCATCGCCGACGGCAAGCCCGTCTCGGGCAGCGAGGCGCGCCTGCTGCCCGGCCACCACCGCCTCGCCGTGGTGGTCGACGGCCAGATCCACATGCGCATGCGCCTCGACGTGGCCCCGGCCGCCTCCCAGAGCGTCGCCTACCCGGCCGTGGCCAGCGAGCTGGTGGCCCTGGCGCCGGCGCTGCGGGAGGCCAAGGCGGCCGTGCCCCTGTCGCCCGCCGTCCAGGCCACGCTGGCCCGGGTCGAGGGGCCGGTCTCGCTGGTCGTCATGGGGCGCCACGGTCCCCGGCGTTTCCTCGTCGACCAGGGCCTCGCGGCGCCGGCCCCCCGCTCCGCTTCGGAGAAGAGCGAGAACGGCCCACAGATGACCGTTCTCGGTGGTGTGGGCTGGGTCTATGACGGCGACTATCTGCTCCAGAATGCCGCGGCGGGCGCCCCCGAGACGGCGGCCACGGTCAACGCGGGGGCCGGGGTGCTCGGCCTCGGCGCGACCCTGCCCCTCGGCCCGCTCCATGCCGGCGCCGGGGTGGATCTGGTGCTGCCCCTCGGCGACCACCACACCCTGCCCTCCGGCGATCGCAGCCTGCGCCTCCGCGCCCACCCCCACGCGGCCCTCGGCTGGGGGCCCGTCCAGGCCACCGTGGGCTGGTGGTCGCCCTGGCACCTCGCGGCCGGCGCCCGGGCCACCCTGCCCCTCGGCGGGCGCTGGGGCCTCACGGGCGCCTACATCCAGGGCATCGGCCTCGACCGCGACCGGGACGACGGCTCCACCTTCAGCCCCGCGGCCAGCCGCGCGGGCTTCGTCGCCGCCCGGTGGGCCTGGGGCGGCTGAGGCGCCCGGTGCGGGGTGGAAGATGGCTGGAAGCGCGGGCGGCCGGCCCCGTGCGTCAGAGGGGGCGACCGGGCAGGCGACCCGCGGCGTTGCCATCTCTCCCTCCTCGGTCTGGTCGGGTGCCTGCGGGCGCTCCGTGCCGGGTCCGCGGGTCGCACTGCCCTTCCTCTTCTCCCGGGTGCTCCCGTGGGGGCGGCGGCGGGCGCCCGGGGCCTTGTGGCCCCTTTGGGGTGGTCTGGGCCCGGGGGCGCTCTTGGGCTTGCTGGTGGGCCTGCAAGGCGCTGAAATGGGCACCGGGCGGGTGTCCCAGCGACCCTGGGCCGGCCCCACCCGGCGCCCCTCGGTTCCCGGAGACGTGCATGTTCTCTCGCGCCCCGCTCGCCGTCACCTTCGACGCCGCCGGCACCCTGCTCCACCCGGCCCGCCCGGTCGCGATGGTCTACGCCGAGGCCGCCCGGGCCCACGGCATCACCGCCGTGGACGGCCGCGAGCTGACCCTCGAGCGCATCGACACGCGCTTCCGCTCGGCCTTCGCCAACGTGCCCGTGCGCCAGGACGGCGACGGCCGGGCCTTCTGGCGCCACGTCGTGCAGATGACCCTCGGCTCGCGCGACCCGGCCCTCTTCGCCCAGCTCTACGCCCACTACGCCCGCCCCCACGCCTGGACCTGGGCGCCCGGGGCCCTGGCGAGCCTGGCGGCCCTGCGCGGCCGGGGGCTGCGGGTGGGGCTCATCAGCAATTGGGACACGCGGCTGCGGGCGCTGCTCTGCGAGGCCGGTGCCCTGCGCCACTTCGACCACGTCTACATCAGCGGCGAGCAGGCCCACGACAAGCCCCACCCCGCCTGCTTCACGACCACGGCCGAGGCCCTGCGGGTGCCCATCGGGCGCATGCTCCACGTCGGCGACTCCCGGGGGGCCGACGTCGAGGGCGCCCGGGCGGCGGGGGCCCTGGCCTGGCACTGGACGGGGGCGGAGGCCCGCATGGACGCCCTGCTCGCGGCGGTCGTCGGGGCCGCCGAGGGGGACGGGGGCGGCAGCGGCGGCGGCCGGCTGGCGCTCGCGGGCTGAGGCCGTCCCGGGCTATGGGACGGGGGTCCCCCCTGGGAGGTGTGCGCGTGCTGCGGTGCCGGTGGCCGGTGGTGCGGGCCCCGCGGTGGGGGCTCGGTCTGGTGGTGGCGCTCGGGAGCTGTGCGCCCGCTGCGCCGGCGGCCTGCACGCGCATGTGTGGGGCGGCCGTGCCCTTGCTGGGCTCTTGCCTGGACGAGTGGGGGGTGGACTGGACGGACGCGGGCTACGCGGGGCCGGACGACTTCGCGGCGGCCTGCGAGACCTGGTCCTGGGAGATGGCCCAGCTCGAACAAGATGCCGTCAAGCAGAGCGTCTTGAACGAGACGGGCGCCCTGGCCGACACCTGTGCGGTCCGGGCCCGGGACTTCTCGGCCGCCGACGCCAGCTGCGAGACCTGGTCCGAGGTGGACTGGGCCCGCGCCCCCTGGGAGTGAGTCCCCGCGGCCGGCTCTCGTTACTTGCACGCCGCAAGAACGTGTTGCACGCTGTCGCGCGCTGCCCCCCACGTCCCGAGACCTGTGCCGATGGCCCCTGCCTCTGCCGACGCCGAGCCCCCCCGCGGTGAGGGCGACGCCGTCCCGTCCCGTCCCGACCCGGCCCTGACCGCCTCCCGCCAGCCCTTCTGGGGCCTGGGCTTCTGGAACTGGCTGATCTACCGGTCGACCTGGCTGGCCATCACCCCGCTGCTCAAGGGGCCCATCCGGCTCAAGGGCTTCGGCCACCGCGACATCCCCCAGGACGGGCCGCTGCTGTTGCTGCCCAACCACCACACGATGCTCGACCCCTTCATGGCCGGGTGGCTGCCCGTGCGCCCGTCGCGCTTCATGGCCAGCGCCCAGCCCCTCAAGCTGCCCTTTCTCGGGGCCTGGCTGAAGGTGCTGGGGGCCTTCCCGAAGAAGAAGTTCGTCAAGGACCGCGAGTCGATGGTCGAGCTCCAGCGCCACTACGACGCCGGGCTGGTGGTCACCATCTTCCCCGAGGGCTCGCGCAGCTGGGACGGCCGCACCCGCGAGATCGGCGGCGGCATCGGGCGGCTGGTCAAACGGGCCGGGGCCCGGGTGGTCGTCTCGCGCCTCGTGACGGCCCACTACTTCTGGCCGCGCTGGGCCCGCTACCCCCGCTTCGTGCCGGTCCACATCGAGTACGAGGGGCCGCTGACCTGGCCCGACTCGGCCACGGCCGAGGAGATCACCGAAGACATCCGGGCCCGGATCACCTGTGAGCAGCGCATTCCCGAGGGCTACCTGACCTTCGGGCTGCGGATGGCCCACGGGCTGCCGGCCTACCTCTGGGCCTGCCCCGCCTGCTTTGCGACCGACGCCCTGCGGGTGCACCGCCGCTCGGGCAACCGGGTGGTCTGTGTGGGCTGTCGGGCCCAGTGGCGGGTGCGGGTCGACACCCGGCTCGAGCCCCTGCGCGACCACCCGGGCTTCACGGTGGCCGAGGCCCACGACCGGCTGGTCGACCACTTCGGGGCCCGGCCGGTCGCAGACCCCGCGCGCTTCGCCGCCGAGGGCATCGCGCTCGCGGCCGATCAGGGCGAGCTGGTGCGGGCCCGGGAAGACCGCCACGGCTTCGAGCCGGTGGCCGCGGGGCCGCTGCGGCTGACTGCCGAGGGCCTCGTGGTCGGGGACGGGGAGGGCTTCGTGCTGCCCTTCGCCGAGGTCGTGGCCGTGAGCGTCGAGCTGGGCAACAAGGTCCAGCTGCGCACGGCCGACCGGCTCTACCGCCTGACCCCGGGGGACGGCAGCGTGCTCAAGTGGGGCCACTTCGTGCACGAGTGGCGCTGTGCCGTCCAGGGGCTGCCCCGGGGGCCCATCGGCTGAGGATCGGCCCGAGGGTGGGCCCGGGGCGGAGGCGGCCTCCGGGCTCAGAGGGCCGCGGTCTGGTCGAGGCCGTGGTAGCCGAGGGTGCGGGCCAGGGGGCCGACGGTCGCGGCGATGGTCGCCAGCTCGTCGGCGGTGGGCTGGACGGGGGGCTTGTCGATGCCCCGGATCCGCTGCTGGAGGGGCGCCGGCGAGATGGCCCGCAGCCCGCAGTGGGCGCCCAGGCCCGCGAGGGGCACCCGCCCGGTGACGATGTCTTCGTGGCGCAGCATCAGGCCGCTGCGGTCGTGCCAGCGCAGGAAGCTGGTGGCGTTGTGGTGCCAGAGCGCGGCGAAGTCGGCGGCCGTGCGGACCACCCGGTCGGGCGCCGTGTGGACCCAGGCGACCCCCTTGTAGGAGGACCAGGCGTCCCAGGGGTTGCGCACGAGGAAGACGAAGCGGGCGTCGGGGTAGAGCCACTGGAGGAACCAGGCGACCTCGACGTCGCAGCGCACCTCCTTGAGGCCGAAGCGGGGCACCCCGGCGGCGGCGGCCGGGGCCTGGAGCCAGGCGTCGAGGCCCGCCCGCAGGCCGGCGCGCAGGGCCGCGGGCGGCGGGTAGAGGTTGGCCACCCAGCGGCCCGACATGCCCCGCAGGGCGCCCGCGTCGGACGGGAAGTGGCGGGGATCGAGCCAGTCCTCGGCGAGCAGGGCCCGCGCCGACCGGGCCTGGGCGGGCAGGAAGCCGGCGTTGCCGTAGGGCTCGCCCCAGATCACCAGCTCGTCGGTGGAGCAGAGCAGCCGCTGGAGCAGGGTGCTGCCCGAGCGCCAGGCGGCGGCGAGCACGAAGACGGGCTGGCCCGCGGGGGGCAGGGGCGCGAGCGACCAGCGGGCGTCGAAGGCGGCGTAGGGGTTGGTGGCGGTCATGGGGCTCCCGGCCGGGGGCCTATCGTGCCCCAGGGAGCGGGCGGGCGGGGCCACCGGGGCGACCGGGGTCTTCAGGCCACCGAGACCACCGCCTCGCGGCCCGCTGCGGCGGCCCCCCGGGCGCGGCCGAGGTGGCGCGAGATGGCCCGCACCAGGGCATCCCGGGAGACCGGCTTGACGATCACCCCGTCCATGCCGGCCGCCCGGCAGCGGGCGTGGTCGGCGGTGCCCTCGTTGGCCGTCAGGGCCAGCACCAGCCCCGTGTAGCCCCGCTGGCGCAGGGCGCGGGTGGCGCTGAGGCCGTCCATGACGGGCATCTCCTGATCCATCAGCACGACCTGGACCAGCGGGTCGATGCGGGAGAGGGCCTGCTGGCCGTTGGTCGCGACCACACAGGTGCAGCCGACCGAGGTGAGCTGGGCGCAGACCACCTTGCGGTTGACGGGCTCGTCTTCGACGACGAGCACGCGCAGCCCCGGCGGGAGGGCCTGGCGGGGGGCCGGGGCCGGAGCGGCGACAGCGGCGGCGGGGCGGAGCAGCAGCCGCAGCCCGGCGCCCGGCGGGGGGCCGTCGAGCACCACCAGCTCGCCGCCCTGGGCCCGGACGAGGGCCGCCACCCGGCCGAGGCCCCGGTCGCTGGGGAGGACGGACGCCCCGTCGGGGGCGCGCTCCGGCGCGGGGCCGGCCAGCTGGGCCGCCAGCGCTGCGGGCAGCCCGGGGCCGTCGTCGCGCACGTCGACGACGCAGCGGGGGCCAGCGGGGCTGTCTTCGGTGGCCACAGCGAGCGAGACGCGGCCGCCCGGGCTGGCCGCGAGGGCGTTGTGGAGCAGCTCGGCCAGGGCCTCTTCGAGGGCGGGGGAGGCCCCGCAGACCGGCACGGGCTCCGGCGGCAGCGAGAGCTCGAGGCGGGTGCCCGCGGCCGCGGCGACGGGCGCGAGGCTGGTGTGGAGCTGGTGGGCCAGGGCGACCAGCTCGGTCGTGGCGCCCCCGCTGGCGCCGGCGGACGCGGGCCCGGGCCCGAGATCCAGCAGCATGCCGAGCTGGTGGGCGAGGAGCTGGGTCGAGCCGAGGAGCTGCTCGGCGGTGCGCCGGTCGGCGGGCGGCCGGGGGCGCTCGGCGAGGAGGCCCGCGAGCCCGAGCACGGCGTTGAGGGGGGTGCGGAGCTCGTGGTCGCGGGAGCGGCCCGCCGGTGCGGCCGGGGCGGCGACCGGAGGGGCGATCGGGGCCGGGCGGGCGCGGGCGCTCTCGGGCGGGCGGCCGAGGGCGAGCGCGCCGAGCTGGGCGAGGGCGAGACCCAGGGCCCCGACCGAGGGGACCGCCAGCAGCGGCAGGCCGATCAGAAGGGCCGCGAGGGGGGCGGCCAGCGGCGGGGGCAGGCGGCCGACGAGCACGGCGGCCACCAGCAGCACGGGGGCGGCGCCGGGTGCGCCGGCCACCGCCGCGGGCAGCCCGAGGGGCAGCAGCATCGCGAGCAGCAGGCCCGCGCTGGTCCGGGGGTGGCCCCGCTGGGCGAGCAGCGCCGCGAGACCGAGGCCCGCGGCGGTGGCGGCGGCCAGGGGCACGAGCGATCCGACCGGGCCCAGGGCCGCGGCGAGGTGGGCGGTCGCGCCGGCGGTGGCGAGCAGCAGGGCGGCGGTGGGCAGGGCCGGCCGTGGGGGGGGGGCGGAGGACATGCCCCGAGAGACGGAACCGGCGCGGGCCGGGATGAGGGGGGATCCCGGGGGGCCTGTGCTGGCGCAGGTCGGGCGGTCGCGCGGGCCGGGCGGGGGCCAAGACGTAGACAAGGCAGGGAGCGTGTCCCTGCCTTGTCGCTGGTTGTTCTGCGATGTGAGTTCCCGGCATGCAACCTTCCGACCCGTTCCCGTGGGAGGGGTCGTGCCTGACGCCTGCGCCTGTGCCACACGAGTGGCGGTGGGCGGGTGCTGCAGCGGTCTTGCCCTGCAGTCAGCTCTCACCCCGTTCTGGCGTCGTCAGGTCCGGCGGCGTGCCGGTCGTAGCTGCTTCGGCGGACTGTCGTCTGGGTTGTTCACACAGACCTCCGATGGCTTGTTTGGGTGCATCGCTTGCGTGGTTTGGCTTGGAAGCCAATGGTGCAGCAGGTCGGGTTGCCCTGGCGAGGGCTTGAGCGGCGCCGTTCTCCGACGGTCACGGATGCTCAGAGCCAGGACGGCACGTGGGGAGCGAACCAGCTCGCCCCTTTCAGTGCAGCCAGACCGGCCGCTGGACGAGGTTGGGCGGATCTTCGGTCGCGTTCAATCGACACCTCCCATGGCAGTGCGGCAGACGCCGCTCTCGTGTTCTGCGGTCCATCAGGTCACCCCAGCCCGGGGAGAAGACACACATGTTGGATGGCTTGTGTTTCGTCGGAAGAGCGGCCGGCGGCTGCCGAGCAACTCTCGCGGCGGGTGGGCTGTGATGCGTTGTTCCCTTGGACACCCACAGTGTACGGCCCTGGGGCGGCGGTGCGAAGGGGTTTTTTTCAGGTTTTTTGGAAAGTCGGCCTGGATCAGTGGCTTGCGATGAGATCTCTGTGTCGGCAGCGTGACACGGGGCCCCGGGGCGTCGCCAGGGGGCCGCCGGGGGCGGCGGTGGTCGGGGGCCAAGACAGGGCGGCCCGCAACCCATGCGGTGGGGCGGCTCAGGCCCGGCGGCGGGGCGGCAGGTCGATCACGTCGCCGTCCTGGGCCGCGGTGACCCGCGGGTGGACCTCGCTGGCCTGGGCCAGGAAGGGGGCGACGTCGGGGTGGCGCTGGGAGAAGTGGGTCAGCACCACCGTGTGGGCGCCGGCCTCGGCCGCGATGGTCGCCGCCTGGCGGGCCGTGAGGTGGCCCCGGTCGGCGGCCTCGGCCGCCTCGCTGTCGAGGTAGGTGCTCTCGATGACGAGCAGGTCGACCCCCCGGGCCAGCTCGACGGCGGCATCGCAGACCGCCGTGTCCATCACCAGCGCCATCGACTGGCCGGGACGCGCCGTGCTCACCTCGTCGAGGTGGACCCGGCGTCCGCCGCAGTCGACGTGGCCCGTGCGCAGGAGCTCGCCGACCAGGGGGCCGCGGATGCCGTGCTCGCGGAGCTTCTCGGGGAGCATGCGCCGGCCCGCGGGCTCTTCGATGCGGTAGCCGAAGCAGGGGGTCGTGTGGCGCAGCGGCAGGGCCGAGATCGACAGCTCGGGGGTGGTGAGCAGGGTGCCGGGCTGGGCGATGGGGCAGGGGCGGAGCTGGGAGCGGTCGTGGTAGATGCTCGCGTGGCGCAGCCGCTCGAAGAAGGCCTGGCCCGAGGCGGGGTAGTGCACCGTGACCTCGTGGGGCACGGCGTCGAGCGAGATGCGCTGGATGAGCCCGGCCAGCCCCAGGCAGTGGTCGCCGTGGAAGTGGGTCACGCAGATGTGGTGGATGCCGTGGGCACGCACACCGGCGTGGATCATCTGGCGCTGGGTGCCCTCGCCCGGGTCGAAGAGCAGACCGCGGCCATCCCAGCGCAGGAAGTGGCCGTTGTGGTTGCGGTGGCGCGTGGGCACCTGGCTCGCGGTGCCGAGCACGACGAGCTGGCGGGCGGACATGGCGGCTCCCCGGCGGGGCGGGCCCGGCGGCGGGGGGCCGGCGGCGGCTCAGCGACCGTAGTTGATGAACTTGCTGGCGCTGGGGTTCTCGTAGGCGCCGCAGGAGAGCAGGCCCATGTTGCGGGCGACGTCGCGGACCCACTTGGCGCCGTCGGCGTCGTCGGTGCGCAGGGTGACGCGCACGTCGCAGTTCTTGAGCACCGAGAGGCGGGCGGCGCCCTGCTCGCTGTCGAGGGCCGCGGCCCGCAGCTCGGCCCAGGTGGGGGAGCTGGCGTCGACCGCCGAGACCGAGGCCGGCACGGGCTTGCCGTCGACCTGGAGGGCGAGGTCGGTGCGCTCGTGGGGCGCAGCGTCGCCCTGGAGCTCGATCACGAAGCCCCGGGAGCACATGGCCCGGTTGATCTCGGCGAGGGGGGGCAGGGCGCTCTTCTTGTAGAAGACGTGGAATTCGGCCATGGCTGAGGCTCCCGCAGCAGTCGGCAAGGGCCGGCGTCTAACGTGCCCGGGACCGGGTCGCCGCCAGAACCTTCGCCTCGGGCGGAGGGGCCCGGGGCGGCCGGGGCGGCGGCCTCCGCCACAGCGGGGGTCGAGCTGTGTGAAGATGGTCGCCAGGAGGGCATGATGGACAAGCACCACCGAGGAGGGGGCCCCGGGGCGTCCGGGACGCCGGGCGCGGTCGCCTTGGCCATCCACGGCGGCGCCGGCGACCCTGTGGGGGTCGACCCGGACGAGGAGCGCGCGCGGCGGGCCGTGCTGCGGGAGGCCCTCGACCAGGGGCTGGCGCGGCTGCACGCCGGCGAGACCGCCCTCGTGGCCTGCATCGCCGCCGTCGAGATCCTCGAGGACTGCCCCCTCTTCAACGCGGGCCGGGGCGCCGTGCTCGACGCCGAGGGCGGGGTGAGCTTCGACGCCAGCGTCATGTGGGGGGCGGATCGCTCGGCGGGGGCCGTCGGCGGCCTCACCCGGGTGTGCCACCCGGTCCAGGCCGCCGAGCTCATCCGGCGGGAGACCCCCCACGTCCAGCTCACCGGCCCGGCCGCCCTTGCCCTCGCCCTCGAGCACGGGCTGGCCTGTGCCGCCCCCGACTGGTTCCGCACCGCGGCCCGGCGCGCCCAGCTCGCCCAGCTCGGACGGGGCGAGGTGGCGCTCGACCACTCGGGGGGCACGGCGCCCCCGGGCCAGCCCACGGGCACCGTCGGGGCCGTGGCCCGCGACCGCCAGGGCCACCTCGCCGCGGCGACGTCGACGGGGGGCATGGCCGGCAAGTGGCCCGGCCGCATCGGCGACTCGGCGGTGATCGGCGCCGGCACCTGGGCCCACGACGCGACCTGTGCGATCTCGGCCACCGGCCACGGCGAGCGCTTCATCGAGGCCCATGTCGCGGCCCGCATCGCCGACTGGATCGAGCTGGGCGGCCTGTCGCTGCCCGCGGCGGCGGCCCGGGTGGTGCACGAGGAGCTGGCGGGCTTCGGGGCCGGCGGGGTGATCGCGGTCGACGCCACCGGCCAGCTCAGCGCCCCCTTCAACACCCGCGGCATGTACCGGGCGCTGGCCCACGCCGACGGGCGCATCGAGGTGGGCGGCTTCTGAGGGGGCTCAGGGCGTCGCGGCGGCCCGCTGCTGGCGCCAGGCCAGGCGGGCGTGGGCCCGCTCGAGGGGGGACATCAGCGCTTCCCGGTCGCCGCAGTCGCGCCGGAGCAGGGCCTCGACCCGCGCGAGCAGGGCGGCATCGCCCTCGTCGACGGCCACCTCGGCCGTGGTCAGCAGCGGGTCGCCCCAGCGCGCGCAGTCGAGGGTGGTGAGGGCAAGCGCGGCGAGGGCCTCGTCGTGGGTGCGCACGAGGGAGTCGGGGCGGGCCACCCAGCGGCGGGAGGTGGGCAGGCGCAGGCCCTTGTCGAGGAAGAGCTCCCAGACGTCGTCGTTGCCGGGGTGGGCGACCTGGAGGGCCCGGACCAGGGCGGGCTGCTCGCTGCTCCGGGCGACGAGGATGCGGCGGGTGTCGGCGGCGGGCGCCGGGTCGAGCAGCAGCCGGCGGAGGCGCCGGAGCCCCCGCAGGTCGTCGCCGGCCTGGGCGCGGAGGCTGAGGCGGGCGGCGAGGGCCTGGTCGAGGGGCACGCTGCGGCCGAGGGCGGCGAGGCTCGCGATCCGGGCCTGGAGCAGCTGGTCTTCGTCCAGCGGCCGCGGGCCGGGCGCGTCGTCCCCGGTGGCGGGCGCCAGCAGCCCCGGCGACTCGGCGTCGAGCAGGGCCAGCGCGCCTGCGTGGTCGCCGGCGCTCTGGAGCACAGCCACCCGCTGGAGCAGCAGCCGCACGGTGGGGCCCTCGGCGTAGAGGGTGGCGAGGGCGGCGCCGGCGCGGGTGTGGTCGCCGATCTGGGACCAGTTCTCGGCCTGCTCGGCCAGCGAGGCGCTGCGGCGGCCGACCTTGGGGCAGCTCTGGTCGACGTAGGCCGGGCGCAGGTCGGGGTCGAAGCGCTCGGCGGCGGCCTTGCGGGTGTCGAGGTCGGCGGGGATGGTGGCGAGGAAGGCCTGCCAGTCGGCGTCGAGCTCTTCGAGGCTGCGGCCGTAGGCGGCCTCCCAGTCGAGGCTCTGCTGGAGCGCGATCCAGGGGTCGATGCCGTGGATGCCGATGAGCCAGCCCACGAAGGAGCCCGCCGCGGCATAGGCGGTGCTCTCGTTGACCTTGAAGAAGCCGCCCGGTCGCATGAACACGGCCGCCGAGGGCAGGTCGCCGTTGGCCAGGGCGGCGGCCTGGGGCTCGTGGCCCGCCGTGCCCAGGTCGAGGCGCTCCTCCCAGGCCTTGGCCGCCCCCTCGACCATGCCGCGCATGAGCAGCAGCAGGGGGTTCTGGCTCCACTCGGCGTGCTCGGCGTGGACCAGCTCGTGGCCGAGGGTCGAGGTCAGGGCCCGGTCGAGCACGAGGTCGACCCACATGGGGCCCGCGTGGGAGGCCCGGATGCCCGTGCTCTCGACCATGTGATCGCTCGACTCGTAGATGCGCAGCTCGACCGGATCGCGCATGCGCAGGCCCCACTCCGACTCGAGCTGGTCGAGCTCCCAGAGGGCCCGCTCGCGGATGGTGGGGGCGTAGGCGGCGGACCAGTTGTCGGTGCGGTGGCGCAGCCGCAGCCGGCCCTCGCTCTGGAGCCCCGGCAGGTCTTCCTCGAGGTGGGCCCGGCCGATGCCCACGCCGATGTGGCTGCCGAGGGCCACCGAGAGCACGGCGAGCACGGCCACGGCCGGCGCCCCCCGCCGCCAGCCCTGGCGGTCGACGAGGCCCACCACCAGCGCGACACCGAGCAGCCACAGCCGCTGGAGGGCGTGGACCCCCACCAGCCCCATGTCGGCGCGCTGGTCGACGAGCTGGGGCAGGCCGATGAGCGGGTCGACGATGCGCAGGCCCCGGAGCCCCTGGACGGCGACGGTCGCGAGGTCGAGGACCACCAGCGCGGTGACGAGCACGAGGTGGCCGGCCGTGCCGAGGCGGCGGCTGGCCCGGCCTCCGGCGACCGCGAGCAGGCCCATGGGCAGCCAGGTGGCCCAGAGGTAGACGCCGCCGTCGCTGGTGCGGCAGTCCCAGAGCAGGGTGCTGGTCGCCCACTGCACCCCCCAGGCCCCGAGGCCGTAGGCGGCGGTGCGCACCAGGGCCGTGGCGGGGGCGCCCGGGTCGAGGGGGCCCGGGGCCGCGCTGGCGGGGCGGCGGGCCTCCCAGCGGGCCTGGAGCCAGAGGCCCGCGAAGCCGATGATGCCGGCGAGCTGGGCGAACTCGTGGGTGAGGGGACGGGTCGGGGGCGCGAGCTGGGCCAGGCCGGCCACCACCATGCCCCCCACGAGAGCAGCACCAGCGGCGGCGAGGGCAGAGGGGGCGCGCATGGGGGCTCCAGCGAGGGGGATCAGCCGGCGGGGGCCACGAGGGCGGCGTGGAGGGCGGCGGCGGCGGCGGGGGCGGCCGGCCGGGGCAGCACCACCGTGAGCTGCTCACCGGCCGACTGCCAGTGGAGCACGGGCTGGTCGGCCACGGCGGCGAGGGCCCGGCGCAGGGTGGCCGGATCCTGGACCACCCGGCGGCCCACGGCGGTCACGGTCGCGACGGGCTGGGCGCCGGCGAGCTGGCCGTGGAGGTTGCGGGCGTCGAGCAGGGCCTGGGGCACGCCGGCGCCGGTGGTGCAGAGGCGCAGGGCCCCCTCGGCGCTGGCGGGCACCCCGTCGAGGGGCAGCAGGAGCAGCTGGTCGTCGACGGCGATGCCCACGGTCTCGTCGGGGGAGGGCCCCGGGGGCAGGCGGGTGCCGCTGCCGGCGGGGCGTGCCGTGGCGGCGGCCTGGAGCTCGACCCCGAGCTGGCGCGCGCGCTCGACGGCCTGGGCGTGGAGCACCTTGGCCCCCGCCCGCGACAGGGCGACCGCGGCGTCGAGGGGCAGGGCCGCGAGTCGGCGGGCGCCGTCGACGGCCCGGGGATCTGCCGTGAAGACCCCGTCGACGTCGCTGCAGAGCTCGCAGCTCTCGGCGCCGAGGGCCGCCGCCAGCACCACCGCCGTGGTGTCGGAGCCCCCCCGGCCGAGGGTGGTGACCTCGCCGGTGCGGCTCACCCCCTGGAAGCCGGCAACAATGGCGACATTGCCTTGTTGGAGGGCGTTCTCGATGCGGTGGGGCCGCACGGCCAAGACCCGGGCGGCGACGTGGTTGGTGTCGGTGATGATGCCCGACTGGCTGCCCGTGAAGGAGGCGGCGGGCACCCCGAGGTCGGCGATGGCCATGGCCAGCAGGGTCATGCTCACCCGCTCGCCCACGCTGACCAGCAGGTCGAGCTCGCGGCGGCCCGGATCTCGGGAGACGGCCCGGGCGAGGGCCAGCAGCTCGTTGGTCGTGTTGCCCATGGCCGAGACGACGACGACGAGGCGGTGGCCCTGGCGCACGGCCGCGACCACCCGCTGGGCCACCCGGTGGATGCCGGCGACATCCGACACCGAGGAGCCGCCGTACTTCTGGACGAGAATGGGCCCCGCAGCAGGGAGACCGGCGGGGGATGCGGTGGGCTCGGACACGGCGCCTCCTGCGACCCGCGCCGCCTAACCCTCCCGGGCGGCGGCCGGCTCGCCGGGGCCGCACAGCCCGGCGCGCGACACGATAGGGGCGCCCGGCCAAGCGGAGGCCGACGTGGTGCGCATCGACATCAAGAGCATGTGGCGGGGGCGCCCGGCCACCGACCGGGAGTGGGTCATCCTCACCCTCACGGGCACGGACGACAGCCTCATCGTCCACATCGACGCCCCCTTCCACGGCGACCCGGCGCCAGAGGCGCCCGTGGGCCCGACCCCCGCCCTGTGGGAGCACGAGGTGGTCGAGCTCTTCATCGCGGGCCCCGGCGCGCGCTACATCGAGCTCGAGTTCAACCCCTACGGCCACTGGCTCGCCCTGGCCCTCGACGGGGTGCGCAACATCGTCGACGACCGGCTGCCCATCCGCTTCCACACCTTCATCGCGGGCCGGGTCTGGTCGGGCCGGGCGGTCATTCCCCGGTCGGTGCTGCCCGCGGGCCCCCACCGGGTCAACGCCACGGCCATCCACGGCGGCCGCGACCCGAAGCGCCCGAGCCTCAAGCGGCGCCACCTCTCGTGGCAGCCCCTCACGGGCGACACGCCGGACTTCCACCAGCTGGAGGCCTTCGCGCCGCTCGCGCTGCCCTGAGCACGGGGCGGCGGGGCGCGGACGGGGGGCCGGGCCGCGGGAGGGCGACGGCGGCCGAGCCGGGACCCGGCGACAGCAGGGCCGGTCCGAGCGGCCGGGACTGTCTCGCGGCGGGACCGCGGGAGAGAGGGAGGGGGACGGAGGCCGGAGCAGGCCGGGGCCGCTCAGCTGGCGAGCAGGGTCTGCTTGAGGCTGGTCAGGATGGAGTTCGGCTGGTTGGCGGGCTCTTCGGGCAGCAGGGTGCGCGAGATGAGCTCGCAGGCGTACTCGACATCGGGCCCGCGCAGGGTCTTCTGGGCCGCGCCGATCAGGCCCACGCCGCCGGCATTGCGGGCGATGATGGCCAGGCGGCTGCGCAGGGCGGGACGCTGGTCGGGGGCGACCCCGAGGGCGTCCATGGCCGTGTCGAGGGCGTCCATCTCGATGTCGCTGTCGCTCTCGGTGATCAGCACGATGATGCCGATGGCAAGCACAGCCTCGACACGGCTCAGGCGAGGGGGTTCGACCCACATGGCGGCTCCGGCGCTTTCGCGAGGCAGGGCGGGGTGCCCGTCCTCCCCGGATACGGATCCTCCGGAGGGGCGCAAGAGGCCTGGCGGCCCGATTGGGGGGGGCCAACCCAAGCAAGGGATCGTGCCCAATGCCCCGCTCGGTGTGGGGGATTTGGCACGGCATGCCTGAGAAGCGGCCGGTGGTGGGGCCTTCTTGGACTGGCACGGGCCTTGCTTCGGTGGGGGGCGAAGAGCGGGCCGCCGGGCCCCTCGCCCAACGTCCCGCCCCACTGGGGCCACCCACGCCGGAGCAAGCCATGGCCAGCAGCGAGAACATCCAGAACGTCGGACCCTTCGATCGCGGCCTGCGCGCCGCCCTGGGCATCGTCATGGTGGCCAGCCTCGCCCTCCTGCCGGTGGTGGGCCACTGGGTCTTCGGCATGCTGCCGATGATCGGCATGGTGCTGCTGCTCAGCGGCATGACCGGCTTCTGCCCCCTCTACCTGCTGGCCAACATCGACACGGGCAGCGGCAGCGCGCCGGGCACGGGCACGGGCGCAAGCACGGACGCCGACCACGGCCACGGCATGGCCGCCCGCTGACCGGCGGGGGCTGCCGCGACCGGGCAGGATAGGCGGAGGTCGCCCGGGCCGTGGGGCCCGCGGCGGCCGCTCCAGGTCTTGGAGCCCCCCGGTCCCGCGGAGGTCCCGGTGCCCACCCTCGCCGGTGTCGAGGTCGACGCAGTCAGCGTCGCCGGCCTCGAGACGAGCATCTGCCTGCCCCAGCTCGGCTGCGCCCTCGATCTCGGCGTCTGCCGTCCGGGTGCCGTCCACCGCCGCACCGTGCTCTTCACCCACGCCCACATCGACCACATGGGCGCGCTGGCGCGGCACTGCGCGACCCGCAACCTCTTCGGGCTGGCCCCGCCGACCTACGCCCTGCCAGAAGAGAGCCGCGCGGGCGTCGACGACCTGCTCGCGGCCTGGCGCCGGCTCGACGGGGCCACCCTGCCCTGCACCGTGATCCCCGCCCGCCCCGGCACCGAGGTGGCGCTGGGCAAGGGCCGCGTCGCCCGGGCCTTCCGCAGCATCCACCGGGTGCCCTCGCTCGGCTGGGCCATCCACGAGCGCCGCAGCCGGCTCCGGGCGGCCTTCCGGGGGCGACCCGGGCCCGAGATCGCCCAGGCCCGCGCCGCTGGCGCCGAGGTCAGCGAGCCGGTCGAGGTGCCGCTGGTGGCCTTCACCGGCGACAGCCGCATCGAGGTGCTCGAGCGCGAGCCCGTGCTCCAAGCTGTCCGGCTGCTGATCATGGAGCTGAGCTTCGTCGACGACCGGGTGCCGGTCGACCGGGCCCGGGCCATGGGCCACATCCACCTCGACGAGGTGGTCGCCCGGGCCTCCCTCTTCCAGAACGAGGCCGTGCTCTTCACCCACCGCTCGGCCCGCTACGGGGTGGGCGAGGCCAACCGGGCCATCGCCGCCGCCCTGCCCCCGGGCCTCCGCGAGCGGGCCTGGCTGCTGCCCCAGCGCCGCGCCTTCCGCGACGAGCCCCTGGTCCCCGTGCCCGCTGGAGCGGTCGATGTCTGAGACCCCCGTGCCCCCCGCAGCCCCGCCCCCGGGCGCCCGTCCCCGGTGGGCCGTGCCCCTGATCGTGCTTGGCGTCGTGGTCGGCGTCGGCATCGGCGGTGTGGTCACGGGGCTGCGCTACGCCCGCCTCTGGATGGAGGGCAAGGTCACCGAGGTGGCCCTCGACCTGCCCGGGCTCCACGCGGCCGGGGCGGAATTCGGGGGGGAGCACCCGGCCGAGGCCTGTGTGGACGCGGGCCTCACCCGCGCCCTGCCCTGCGAGAAGATGGACATGTTCTGCCAGATGGGGGCCGCCCTCTTCGCCCACGGCTGCCTGACCACGGCGGCCGGTGCCCCCGAGCTCTGCGCCGGGGTGCCGATGGAGAGCGACACGGCCGCGGTGCGAGAGTGGGCGGAGAACCAGTGCGATGCCCGGGGCCACGCCGACGCTCCCACCTGCGCCCCGCTGCTGATCCAGTCCTGGGCCCGCTACTGCACCGACGGCGGCGAGGCGGCCGTGCCGAGCATGGCGCCAGCCGGGGCATCCTCGCCGGAGTCATCGCCGTGAAGCCGGGGCCGACATCGGTGTGAAGGTTTCGGCAAGGTGACCGATGGTAGCGTCCTCGCGCACGGAGGAGGTCGCATGCGACGGATGCCCACGGTGATGCCCCACACGCTTCGGTTCGGGGGGCCCGGCCGCGCGCTCCTCCCCTTGCTGGCCCTCGCGGCCTGCGCGACCCCGCTGGGTGCGCCCAACACCGACGCCCTCGAGCCGGTCGAGAACACCGACAGCGAGTTCGAGGTGGCCTCCGACCTCGAGTCCGAGTTCGCCGCGGCCGCCGCCGAGTGGGACGTGCCCGAAGAGCTGCTCAAGGCCGTCGCCTTCGAGAACAGCGGCTGGCAGAACGTCGAGGGTGTCGAAGAGTTCGAGGGCAAGGCCCCGCTCATCGGCATCATGGGCATCCCCGAAGACACGGTCGAGCTGGCGGCCGCCACCCTCGGGGTCGACTGGTCCTTCGTGCGCTGGGACCGGGCGACCAACATCCGCGCGGGTGCGGCCCTGCTCGCGGGCGCCATGCCCGGCGGCTTCGACCGGGCCGACCTGGCCGACTGGGCCGAGGCGGTGGCGGCCTACTCTGGCATCGAGCTCGAGGACGGCCAGGCCCACTACGTGCACGAGGGCGTCTACAAGGTGCTCTCCGAGGGCGTCCGCACCGAGCTCGCCGTGCTCGAGCCCCACGACATCGTGCCCAACTTCCGCCGGCCCTCGAGCGACCGCCGCAGCGCCGACCGCTCGGGTGTGGTCTGGCGGCCCTCGCCGAACAACTCCGCGCGCCCCAGCAGCAGCGCCGGCGACCCCTCGATGATCATCATCCACACCTGCGAGGGCTCCTACTCGGGCTGCTGGTCGTGGCTGACGAACTCCGCCTCGGGCGTGAGCGCCCACTACGTCGTCAACAACAGCGGCTCTGAGGTCTCCCAGCTCGTGGCCGAGAGCCGCAAGGCCTGGCACATCGGCGCCACCTACGACTGCGACCTGAACAGCGGCCAGGAGTGCGGCCTCGACGGCGTCGGCTCGAACAATTTCACGGTGGGCATCGAGCACGCCGGCTACGCCTCCCAGTCGAGCTGGTCGTCGGGGCTGCTCGAGACCTCTGCCTCGCTGGTCTGCGACATTGCGGACGACTGGGGCATTCCCGTCGACCGCTACCACGTCGTCGGCCACGGCCAGCTCCAGCCCTACAACCGGGTCGACCCGGGCCCCAACTGGCCCTGGACCTCGTACCTCTCCCGGGCGGCCGCGCTCTGCAGCCCCGACACGGGCAGCAGCACCGACACCGGCAGCGATGCGGGCACCGACACCGGCAGCGGCACCGACACGGGCAGCGGCGCCGACACGGGCACCGACAGCGCGACCCCCGCGGCCCCGGTCTCGATCGACATCATCATCGACTCGAACAGCTCGCGGAACCCCGCCGACGCCGAGATCGAGGTCAGCCCCTACTGGACGGCCTCCAACAACGTCGCTGGCTACTGGAACACGGGCTACTGGTGGCGGTCGACCGCCGAGGCCAGCGACCTCGCCAGCTTCTGGTTCTACCTCTCCGAAGACGCCACCCTCGCGGTCGAGGGCTGGTGGCCCGCCGCCAGCGACCGCTCGCGCTCGGCGCCCTTCCTGATGTACGACGCCAGCGGGCGCGAGGTGGGCCGCGCCTACCAGGACCAGTCCCGCAACGGCAGCCGCTGGAACAGCCTCGGCGTCTACAGCTTCACGGCGGGCTGGAACAAGGTGGCCGTGAGCCGCTGGACCACCCCGGGCTACGTCGTCGTCGCCGACGCCGTGCGGGTCCACACCCCCTGAGCGGGGCGGTCCGAGCGCCGGGCGCCGGTCGTCCGGCCCTGCTGCTGGCCCTGGCGGGCGCCCTCGGGGGCTGCACGCTGGGGCCTTCGGTCGATGCGGCCCAAGACCTCGTCTGGTCGGCGCCCGTCGACGGCGACCTCGAGGTCTGGCTGCGCCGGGGCGGCGAGACGCGGCGGCTGAGCCAGCGACCCGGCAGCGACTTCGCCGGTCCGGTGGCGCCCGACCAGCGCGCCCTGCTGGTGCTCCACAGCAACGACCGCGAGGCCGGCCACCGCGAGCAGCTCTGGTGGCAGCCCCTCGACGGCGGCGCGCCCGTGGCCCTCTCGGCGCCCGCCGCCAAGGTGTGCGGCCCCGCCTGGGCCGGACCGGCGGCGGTGGTCTACGCCTCGGACGCCCAGAGCTTCAGCGATCTCTACCGGGCGGCCCCCGGCCAGGATCCGGTCCGGCTCACCGCCTCGCCCCACGGCTGCTTCGAGCCGAGCGTGGGCGCGGGCCTCGTGGTCCACACCTGCTCCGGGGCGACCGATCCCGAGCTCTGGGTGGTGTCGCTCGCCGGGGGCGACCACCGCCAGCTGCTGGCCCGCCCGGGGGAAGACCTCGCCCCGGCCGTGTCTCCGGACGGGCGCCAGGTCGCCTTTCTCGGCGGCGGGGACGGGCGGCTGGCCCTCTGGACGGTGGGCATCGACGGCACGGGCGCCCGGCGCCGCTGGCAGAGCCCGGTGGAGGGCGAGCGCGTCGTGCCGAGCCAGGGCCTCGCCTGGGCGCCGGGCGGCGGGCGCCTCGCCCTGGTCGTGCGGGACGGGGACGGCGCCCCGGGCATCCGGGTGGTGGACCTCGCCAAAGATGCCGTCGTGTTGAGCATTCCCGGAGAGTTCCCGGCCTGGACCGGCGACGGCCGCCTCACCTTCACCCACGAAGACGGGGGCGGGCTCGGCGTCTTTCGGCTGGACGATCCCGGCGGGGCCGTGCGGCTGACGGCCCCGGGCGGCTGGCTCGGCCGGCCCCTCTGAGCGGAGGGCCGGCCGGCCTGGCGGGCGAGAAAGCCCGGCTCACGGTGGTTCAGTCGCTGATGGGCTTCAGTAGCTGATGGTGCCCGAGCCGAACCAGGTGTTCGTGTAGTAGCCACCGGCGTAGTAGTAGTCGGAGAGGCCGTAGGTCCAGGTGGTCTCGACGCTCGAGCCGTCGGCGCCCGAGAAGCTGTTGTAGCCGATGATCGGCCAGTCGCCGTAGTCCTCGTCGTAGTAGTACTGGTAGACCTCGTTGAAGCCATACTTCCAGTACTGGTCGACGGCGAGGTCGGCGCAGGTGCCGTCGTCGGTGCTGGCGCTGCTGTCGTAGATGCTGGTGATGTCGAAGGCGTAGTCGCAGCCGGCGCAGCCGGCGGTGGCCGTGCTGGCGGTGCCCGTCAGGCTCCAGACGAGGTCACAGCTCAGGTCGCCCAAGACCTCGCTGTAGCCGTACTGGTAGGACTCGACGCCCGCGAAGGTGGCGTCGGCATCGGCGTCGGCGTCCGCATCCGCGTCGGCATCGGCGTCTGCGTCTGCGTCTGCATCGGCGTCGGCATCGGCGTCGGCATCCGCGTCCGCATCCGCGTCCGCATCGGCGTCTGCGTCTGCGTCTGCGTCTGCGTCTGCGTCGGCGTCCGCGTCCGCGTCGGCATCCGCGTCGGCGTCCGTGTCGCTGTCAGCATCGGCGTCGGCGTCGGCATCGGCGTCGGCCGCGACCTCGCCGGTGTCGCCGACGGTGTCCTTGTCGCCGCAGGCCGAGAGGGCGAGGGTGCCGATGAGGGCGAGGCCGAGGAGGGACTGGGTCTTCATGGGGGTCCTGGAGCGGGGGTTCGCGGGGCCACGCTGCGCCGGAGCTCGGCAGCGGGCCACTGCGCTCAGGCCCGGGCCGTGCCCCCCGGCCGGTGGTCGGGAAAGCGCAGCTCGGTGAGCGCGGCCAGGACGTAGTCGGCCCGGGCCTCGACCGACTCCAGCTCGATGTACTCCTGGCGCACCGTCGGGTCGCGGAGGCAGAAGTGGGCGAGCACGTCGCACTGCTCGGCGGCGTCCCGGTCGGCGGCGATCAGCCGCTCGACGTCGGCCTGGAGCTCGGGCCGCCCGTCGGTGAGCTGGCGCACGCTGAGGTGGATCTGCTCGAGGGTGGTGCGCAGGTGGCGGTGGACCGGGGTGCAGCCCGTGCCCAGCCCGAGCAACGAGACCCGGGCCTGGCGGTAGGGGCTCTCGACGGCGAGCTCTTCTTCGAGCTGGACCCGCCCGAGGCCCTGGACCACGATGTTGCAGCGCCCGTCGGCGAGGGGCTCGTGGCGCACGACCCGGCCCAGCCCGAAGACGCGGTGGACGGCGGGCGCGCCGGCATAGTCGGCCTCCCAGCCCGGCTGGAGCATCGGCAGCCCCAGCAGCCGGGGGCCGGCCATGACGTCTGCGATCAGCGCCCGGTAGCGCGGCTCGAAGACATGGAGGGGCAGCAGCGTGTGGGGAAAGAGGGTCACACGCGGCAGGGGGAAGAGGGGCAGCGACTGGGCCGCCCGTGCGATGGCGCTTCTCGGCATGTGGGGGTTGTACCCCAACCACCCCCGCGCTCAAGTTCCGCGACACTTGCCGACCACTGCCGGGCCCTCGGGCGGGGGCTCAGCCCGGCGCGCCGAGGTCGATCACCCGCACCTCGTCGTCGTTCACGACCACCGGCCAGCCACAGCCGGCCACCCGGTCGAGCCGCGGATCGATGGCCCCCTGGCCCGTCTTGTGGGCGACGACGAACCGCAGCCCCTCGGCCTGGAGGGCCCGCACCCCGCCGCAGAGATCGCGCAGGGGCGGGCTGCCGCCGGTCCGGGGGTCCCACTGGGCGAGCTGGACGAGGGCGTTGGTGTCGAGGGGCGGGGACGGGGGCAGCAGGTCGACGATCAGCCGCTGGCGGTGGGCATGCTGGAAGATCAGGGCGCGGCTGGGGTTGAGGGGGCCCTCGTCGAGAATGAAGTCGAGCACGATGGTCTCGGCGTCATCGAGGCCGCTCTGGTCGGCGAGCTGGCGGTAGAAGGCGGGCACGGCGGCGTCGGTCACGGGCACGGGCAGGGCGGCGGGGCTGAGGGCGAGCTGGTCGACCAGCACAAGCAGGGTCGCAGCCACCGCGGCGCCGGGACGCCACCGCCGGGGCAGCCGCTGGAGGGCTGCGCTGGCCGCCACCGCGAGGCCCAGCACGACCAGCAGCCCGGCCCGGAAGGTGCTCGAGAGCTCCGACCACGGGGGCACGGCGTGGAGGGCCCGGGCCACCGGGTTGGGGCCGAGGCGCCAGCCGCCCACCGAGACCACGTCGCCCAGGGAGAAGGCCAGGGCGCCCAGGGCCACGAGGGCCCAGGTCGGGCGCCGCCGCAGGCCCCCGAGGGCGAGGCCCACCAGCGCGAGGCCCAGGTAGACCCGGTGGGGGGCGCCGGGCGGGTCGAAGCGGGTCGTCGGCGCGAGGAAGCCCACCAGATCGCGCACGAAGTGGGTGTTCCGGAGCTGGGCCTCGAGCGCGGCGTCGGAGGCCCGGGGCGAGACCGCCGTGCTCATCGAGATCGCGAGCAGCTGGGGCACGACCAGGAGCAGGGCGCCGCCGCCGATCAGCAGGGCCCGCAGCAGCCACGGCCGCCAGGGTCGGCCCCGGTTCTCCCAGAGGGCCAGGGGGGCCCCGGCGCTGGCGGCGAAGACGAGGTGGTAGGGGTTGCCGAGGAAGGTGGCGGCGAGGCAGAGCACGGCGCCGACCACCCAGCCCGCGCCCCCCTGGGCCAGCGCCCGGCGCACGACGACGAGCGACAGGGGGATCCAGCCGATGGCGAAGGACTCGATGGGCCCCGCCGCGAAGGTCGACAGCAGGGCCGTGGTCGTGGCGAAGGCGACCGCCCCGGGCAGGGCCGTCCACCGGTCGGCCCCCTCGGTGCGCAGCAGGGCCCAGGCGGCGGCGAAGGCGAGGGCCTGCTCGGCGACCGCCACGAGGTTGTGGACCGTCGCCGGGTGGAGGCGGTGGAGGGGCAGGGTCAGCAGGGCGTCGAGCAGCGGCAGGGCGTGGAGGGGGCGGCCGGCCTGGCCGTTGAGCCAGGGGGCGAAGACGGGTGCGGCCCCGGTGCGCAGCAGCTCTTCTTGGGCCCACCACAGCACCCAGGCCCCCGAGAAGGCCTCCGACTCGGCCATGCCGATGACGACCGGGCCCGCCGCCGTCCAGGCCGGGGCCGTCAGGGCGAAGGCCAGCACGAGGCCGGCCCCGAGGGCCAGGGCCAGCTCGGCGGCGCCGGGCCCCGCGGTCGGCGGGCGGTCGGGGACGGGGGCCATGGGCTCTCCGGGCGCCGCAGTGTGGCCCCCGGGGCGGGCCCGAGGCAAGCGAGGCCCCGGTCTCCCCTACTGGAGGCCCTCGTGGTCGATGCGCCAGACCGTGTCGCAGGGCCGGCAGAGGGCCGTGGCCAGCCCGGAATTGCGCCGGGTGCGGCCGGCGACCGCCTTGAAGACCGGGCCGCTCTCGTCCTCGTCGCACTGGAGGCAGGCGTTGAGCTGGCCGTCGGCCTCGTGGTAGGGCGCGTCGAGCAGGGCGAGGCAGCTGTCGAGGCAGGACTCCTGGGTGTGGCGGGCGTTCCAGGCCCAGATGCGGGCGCAGGGCGGGGTGAAGCCCAGGTCTTGCAGGCAGGCCTCGGTCACCTCGAGGCCGCCGGAGAGGCCGGCGAGGCTGCAGGCGCGCACGGGCTCGGTGAGGTCGCCGATGCCCGCGTAGACGGCGAGGTCGGCAAAGCTGGAGCACAGGCCGCAGGCGCCGCCGTGGGTGACGACGGCCCCGGCCGCCCGGGCGTCGGCGGCGGTCGGGTGGGTGGCGAGGGTGTAGCGGGCGGCCGCGGTGTCGAGGGTCGCGGCACAGACCGCGTCCGGATCCCGCGCGGGCGCGGGGGCGCCGTAGGGATCCGCCGTCGGCACGGCCGGGGGGTCGACGAGGGTCCAGCCGGCCAGCGCGGCCAGCTCGTCGGCGCTCCAGTCGGGCGGGGTCCAGGTGGTGGTGGCCCCGGGCACGGCGGCCACACAGGTCTCGGCGTCGAGGCCCGTGGTCTCGCTGGGCCGCCCGTAGAAGCCCTCACAGGTCGGGTCGGGGTAGGGCCGGGCGGTGCCGGCGGCGCTGGTGTCCTTGGGGTCGCCGCCACAGGCCCAGAGGGCCCCGGCGGCCAGCGCCCCGGCCACGCGCCACCGGCCGCCCGGGCTCACGAGCGGCGCCGCCGCAGGGCCGCGAAGAAGGCCAGGGCGAGGCCACCCATGGCGCCGCCCCCGCCGCTGCAGGCGCAGGCGCTCAGCTTCTCGTCCGGGTCGTAGGTGGCGCCTGAGAGACCGGAGTCGAGCGCGACCCCGCTGCCGTCGTCCGTGCTGTCGGTGCCGTCGGAGCCGTCGGTGCCGTCGGTGCCGTCGGTGCCGTCGGTGCCGTCGGTGCCGTCCAGATCGGAAGAGCGTCGTGGAGGGAAAGAGTGTCTTAA
>CAXQUZ010000107.1:0-2039 GCA_964226865.1 Myxococcota bacterium
TCGCCTCGAGCTCGCGGGGCGAGCGCAGCCGGCGGGAGCAGGCGCCCTGGACGTCCTGCTGGACGCTGGCCAGCACGAGGCCGCAGAAGGCGATGAGGGCCAGCACCATGCCCATGCGGCCGGGGCCCGAGCGGCCCTGCTGCATGGCCTGGAGCATGTCGACCTGGGTCTGGGTCAGGACCTCGCCCTCGCGGGCGATCATGGCGCCCCGGCCCACCGTCTGGACGACCTCGCCGACGCCGGCCCGGGCGCGCTCGCGACGCTCGGCCGTGTCGCGGGGGTTCGGCGAGAGGTTGGGCTGGATGCCGGCCCGGGCCAGGGCCACCGCCGAGCGGGTCGCGTCGTTGACGGCGTTGCCCGACTCGAGGGCGTAGAGCGAGACGTTCTGGCGGGCCTCGGCGGGGGTGATGAGCTGGTCGAGATCGTCGAAGACGAACTCGTCCTGGCGCTCGCCGAGGAGCCGCACCACCCGGATGGAGTCGGCCCCGTGGGGCAGCACCGAGCGGTCGGCCACGATGTAGGAGCGCATGGCCATCTCGACCAGCTCGCGGGCCGTGCGCTCGACCTCGCGGGACCAGCGCAGCTCGGCAACCTTGGCCACGTCGTCGGCGTCGAGCGAGAGCTGGAGCGCCGAGAGGAAGTCGCGCGAGATGCGGGAGCGCTCCTCGGCGGGGATGGTCTCCTTGCCGTCGGACTGGGCGGCCAGCAGGGCGTCGGCGTAGGCGCGCCGGGCCGCATCGAAGGCCGTGCCCATGCGCCCCGAGACCTCGCCGGCGGCGCCGCCGTTGAGATCGTAGACCGGCAGCACCTTCCGGGCCGCCGCCTCCCGACGCAGGGTCGTCTCGGAGCCGTCGACATACTCGAAGGTGCTCGGGGCGCGGATGTCGCGGTCGACCGTCTCGCCGACCATCCACGAGCGGGTGGGCACGTCGGCGTGGTCGACCGTCAGCAGGGCGCAGGTGACCGAGACGAGCACCAGCACGAGCAGGCTGCGGCCCTGGGAGCCCACGAGCCAGCCGCGGAGGCGCTGGAGCCGACCGTTCAGTCCCGCCATGGTGGATCCCCGGGGTGGTGCTGGCCCGCCGCGCTGCTGCTGTCGTGCCGGTCGTAGGCCCGGATGATGGCCGACACCAGGGGGTGGCGCACGACGTCGGCGTCTGTGAAGGTCACCTTGCCGATGCCCCGCACCCCCCGCAGCACCTTGAGCACGTGCACCAGTCCCGAGCCCTGGTTGGCGGGCAGGTCGACCTGGGACACGTCGCCGGTGACGACCACCTTCGAGCCCGTGCCGATGCGGGTGAGGAACATCTTCATCTGGGCCGGGGTGGTGTTCTGGGCCTCGTCGAGGATGCAGAAGGAGTCGGAGAGGGTGCGGCCGCGCATGAAGGCGAGCGGCGCGACCTCGATGACCCCCTTGGCCATGAGGCGCTGGGACTTGTCGAAGCCGACGAGATCCTGGAGCGCGTCGAAGAGCGGCCGCAGGTAGGGGTTGACCTTCTCGGCCATGTCGCCGGGCAGGAAGCCGAGCTTCTCGCCGGCCTCGACCGCCGGACGGCAGAGCACGATGCGGCGCACCTCGTCGTCGAGCAGGGCCGAGAGCCCGAGGGCCATCGCGAGGAAGGTCTTGCCCGTGCCGGCGGGGCCGAGCCCGAAGGTCAGGTCGTTCTCGGCGATGGCGTGCATGTAGGCGCGCTGGCGGATCGAGCGGGGGTGGACCCGCTTCTTGCCGATGCCCACCGAGACGCTGTCGCGGAAGAGCTCGGCCAGCCGCACCTCGGGGTCGGCCCGCAGCATGCGACAGCTCTGGTCGACCGTCGCCTCGTCGAGCTCTTGGCCGAGCAGGGCCACCTCGTAGAGCTGCTCGAGCACGTCGGCGCCGGTCGAGACCGCCGCGTCGGGGCCGGCGACCACCACGAGGCTGCCCCGGCGCGTGACCCGCAGCTGGAGGGCATCACCGACGACCTGGAGGTTGTGGTCGAACTCGCCGACGAGGTCGCGGAAGGGCTCGCCCGCGGGGAAGTCGAGGGTCACCCGGGCGG
>CAXQUZ010000108.1:0-7980 GCA_964226865.1 Myxococcota bacterium
CCCTGCCGCCGGTGTCGGCGGGGGGCGGTGGGGCCCTGCTGTTGGGCGGCGCCCTTGCGCTCTCGCTGGTGGGCACGCTGCTGCGGGCGGGGCGCCGGGCGGCGGTGGTGGCGGCCCTCGATGTCCCGGAGCCCCCGGCCTGAGGGGCACGCGGGGCGCGGGCTTCCGCGGGGGCCCCGCGCTCTGGCATGCTGGGCGGGCGGCCCCCGTGGCCTGCCCTCACTCCCGGGGTCGCCTGGCCATGTCCTCGCCGAAGTCGCCGGCTGCCGCTGCTGCCGCCATCGTCGCCGTGCCCGCCTCCCCCGCCCGGGCCGCCCTCGTCGACGAGGGGCTGGCCGTGGCCGTGGCGGCGCTCGAGCGGGGCGCCCTGGCCGAGGCCGACACGGTCGCCCAGGGCCTCGCCGCGCTGGCGCCCGACGCGCCGCGGGTCTGGGGGCTGCGGGCCCGGGTGCTGCGGGCGGCCGGCCAGGAGGCGGCGGCCGACGCGGCCGAGCAGGAGGGCATCCGCCGCATGGCCGCCCGCATCGCGGGAGCGGGGCGCCCCCTGTCGCTGCGCCAGCGCATGCAGCTCTTCTCGACGGTGACCGTCCTCGGCGGGCCCCCGTCGGCCTTCGTCGAGCTCGGCCAGATGCAGCTCATGGTCATGCTCGAGCACGGCCTCGCCCGCCACCACAAGGTCGCCGACGTGGGCTGTGGGGCCCTGCGGGCGGGCCTGTGGCTCATGCGGGTGCTCGATCCGGGCGGCTACCACGGCATCGAGCCCCACCAGACCCGGCTCCGCTTCGGCATCGACCACGTCGTCGGCGCCGCGGCCGTCGCGGCCGCCCAGGCCCGCTTCGACAGCAACGACCGCTTCGACCTGTCGGTCTTCGGCACCCGCTTCGACTTCGTCGTCGCCCGCTCGGTCTGGACCCACGCCGCCAAGGTCCAGATCGCGGCGCTGCTCGACAGCTTCGTGGCCCACGGCGCCCCCGGGGCGACCCTGCTCGCCTCCTACCTGCCGGCGACCGACCCCGCCCAGGACCACCAGGGCGCGCACTGGGTCGGCCGCAGCGCCACGTCTTCGGTGGGGGGCCTCATCCGCCACGACCCGGCCTGGATCGCCGCGGAGTGTGGGCGCCGGGGGCTGGGCATCGCGGCCCTCGACCACCACATCGTCAACGGTCAGGTCTGGCTGAAGATCACCCAGCACGGATGATCTTCGGCAGGGCGGGCCCGCGTCGGGGCCCGGCGCTCCGCCGTGCCGGTTCCGGGGGCCCCATGCGCGGGGTGCCGGGGGCGGGGCCCTTCATGCCCCGGCGGGCCGATCCGTCTCCTGGGGAGCGCCGGCATGCGGTCGGTGCGGCTCGGCCCCCGGTCGCCCCCCGCGAGACCTGCCCATGGACGTCCACATCACGCCGCTCGGGCACGCCACCTGCCTGATCGAGGCGGGCGGCCTGCGGCTGCTCACCGACCCGGTCTTCGCCCCACCCGCCCTGCCCGCCACCACGGGCCCCCTGCGCCGCCTCTGGGCCCGCTGGGTGCGGCTGCTCGCGATGACCGGGTGGCGGCGCCAGCCAGAGCCCGTGCCCCTCGCCCGGCTCGGCCGGGTCGACGCCGTGCTGCTCTCCCACGCCCACCACGACCACACCCACCTGCCCACCCTGCGGCGCCTCGCCCCCGAGACCGTGGTCGTCTGCCACGACAAGAACGACGACCTCGTGCGCCGCTTCGCCGACCGCCGCCCCCTGGCCTGGGGGGCCTCCACGGCGGTCGCGGCCCCCGGTGCCCACGCCCGCATCACGGCCGTGCCCGCCGCCCACTACGGCGCCCGCATGCTCTTCGACACCTGGCGCGGCTACGGCGGCTTCGTCATCGAGCTGTCGCCCGGAGCGGGGGCCCCGGTGGCCCACCGGCTGCTCTTCGCCGGCGACACGGCGCGCACCGACCTCTACGCCGCCCTCGGCCGCGACCACGGGCCCATCGACCTCGCGATGATGCCCATCGGCGCCTACGACCCCTGGGAGAAGAACCACTGCACCCCGGAGCAGGCCTGGGCCATGGCCATCGAAGACCTGGGCGCCGCGCGCATCCTGCCCATCCACTTCGACGTGTTCCCCCAGTCTCTCGAGCCTGTCGGCGCGCCCCTGGCCCGCCTGCGCCGGGCCGCCGCCGACCAGGCCCACCGCATCGTGGGCACGGCTCCCCGCGCGGCCGTCGTCCTCTCTTCGCCCCCCGCTCCCGCCGCCCTGGCCCACGGATGACCCGCATGGTGCAGCCCCGCCCCGCCGCCCTCGCCCACGACCACCACCCCGAGCGCCCCGAGCTGCCCGGCTTTCGCTTGGGCACCGAGCTCTACCGCCAGTCCTATGGTCTCTCCTCTGCCGTGGATGCCTTGATCGAGCGCATCTTCGGCATCCGGGAGCCCGGGCTGCGCCGGGCCCAGGAGCGCCTCGCCAACTGGATCGGCGACCGCCGCTTCAGGCTGCGGCGCACCCCCCTCGTCCGGGCGGAGCAGCGCGCGGAGGTGGGCGCACGGCTGCGTCCCGGCGACCTCATCCTGACCCGCCACGAGGGCTACCTCTCGAACCTCGCCATGCCCGGCTTCTGGAAGCACGCCCTCATCTACGTGGGCACCCCGGACGAGCGCCGGGCGGTCTTCGACGACCCGGCCGTGCGCGCCTGGGCCCAGAGCCAGGGCGCCCCCGACCTCGAGACCCTGCTCGCCCGCCACCACGGCCCGGCCCACGCCCAGTGCGGCGCCCAGGGCGGTCCCGCCGTGCTCTCGGCCGACGGCCGGGGGGTGGGCTTCGACGCGCTCGACCCGGTGCTGCGGGTCGACGCCCTCGCCGTGCTGCGGCCCCGCATGGCGCCGGTCGCCCTGGCCCAGGCCTTCGACACGGCCTTCGGCTTTGTGGGCTTTCCCTACGACTTTCTGTTCGACTTCGCCTGCGATCAGAGCTTCATCTGCAGCGAAGTCATCTACAAGGCCTTCCACCGCGGGCCGATGCACGGGGGGCTGGCCCTCCGCACCCGAAACATCGCAGGCTGCGCCTCCATGCCCACCAATGACCTCGCCCAGCTCTACGCAGAGCGCCGCGGCACCCCTGAGCAAGACCTCGAGTTGGTGGTCTTTCTCGACGGGGACGAGCGCGCGGGAGAGGCCGTCGAGGCACCGGAGCCCGCCTTCGCCACGAGCTGGAAGCGCTCGGCCTGGGAGGGCGCCCGCGGGCCGCTCCCGGCGGCGCTGCCCGTGCCGTGGCGGCGCGCTGCCTAGCGGGCCCCCCCCGCGGTTCGTGGGACGCGAGGGCCGGTGCCACCCCGGTCCCGGTGTCTTGGATGAAGCTCTCGCCCTCTGCCTTCCACTGTCCTGTGCTCCGGCCCGAGGACGGTGCGGCCTATGACAAGGTCCAGTACCAGTACGCCACGACCTCGCGTGCGCCGACCTTCATGACACCGGGGGCCATTGTCATCCCCGAGGGGCCCCACGCCCGCGACGACATCGCCACGGCGCTGCGCATCGCCCGGGAGCAGGGGCTCGCGGTCGCCGTGCGCACGGGGGGCCACTGCTACACGGGCACCTCCTCCACCTCGCGCGACAACCTCCAGCTCGACCTGAGCCGGGCCTTTCGCGAGTGGGAGCACGACCGGGAGGCGGGCACCATCCGCTGCGGGGTGAGCCGCACCCTGCTCGACTTCAAGACCCGCCTCGCCGAGAACCGGCTGGCCGACGGCACCCCCGACCCGCTCTTCATGCCGACGGGCCAGTGCTACGCGGTCAACCTGGGCGGCCACTGCATGACGGGCGGGGTGGGCCAGCTCACCCGTGCCTTCGGCATGCTCGCCGACCACATCATCGCAGCCGAGGTCATTCTCGCCGACGGCAGCCCCCGGTGCATCGCCCCGGACAGCGACGACCCCGCCGACCGCGAGCTCTTCTGGGCCATGTTCGGCGGCGGCCCCGGCAGCTACGCCATCCTCACCCACATCCGCTTCCGCCCCCTGCGCGACGCCGACCACCCCTGGTCGCGGGGCTTCCGGCGGGTCATCCCCTACGACTCGCGCACCGACAGCGGCAAGCTCGAGCGCCTCATCGCGCTGGCCGTGGCCTTCAAGGACGCCCCCCGCGACTACGATCTCTGCATCACGGCCGGCTCGGGCGAGCGCGGCTTCCTCAAGCACCGCACGGGGCTGTCGAACCGCGACGCCTACATGTCGACCTTCCACGCCCCCGACAAGCCGTGGTTCGTCGCCAACAAGAGCACCCCCGTCGCTGCCGTCGCCGTGTTCTTCCAGTACTCGAACCTCGACGGCCGGCCCGACAGCTACGACCCCTCCTGGGCGCAGCGGGTCCGCGAGGCGCTGGCCGACGAGCCCGACGCCCCGCCGGCACCGGCCCTGCACTGGCTCAAGTCGAGCGTGGCCGGGCTGCTGGGCAAGACCCCGCTCCTCGCCGAAGCGCGCCACATCGACGACGACCAGCCGCGGCCCATCTCGCGCATGATGGCCGAGCTGTGGGCCTTCAGCGGGGTGCGGGAGTACAGCCACCCCTTCATCAAGAACGACGCCATCAGCCGCCAGCAGACCCACCCCGACATGCCCCGCTGGATCGTGGCGCGCATGAACGAGCTCTTCGACGGGGGCGAGCACGGCCTCATGGCCTCGCTGCAGATCCAGCAGTTCGGCGGCACCGACTCCCAGAGCGTCATCAACGGGGGCCGGGGCGAGACCTCCTACCACTGGCGCGACGGCATGGTCGTCGGGCTCAACGTCTTCTACGATCCCGAGGTGGCGGGCGCGCGCGACCGGGCCCAGGCCTGGCAGGACCGCATCGACGCCGAGGGCACGGGGGCGGCGCCCGGCTACATCTCGCCCGAGATGTACCGGTGGTTCGGCTTTCCGACGGGCAACCAGGTCATGGCCGAGGTGTGGCCCGCCTACTTCACGCCAGCGTGCTACGCCCGCGCCCGCACGGTCAAGCAAGAGGTCGACCCACACGGCGTCTTCAGCGCCACCCCCTTCGCGCTGGCCTACGGCGAGGCGGCCCCGGTGGCCGCACCCGAGCCGGCCCGCGCTACAGCCTGAGCGACGAGGGCCGCATGCCGTCCTCCCGGCAGGCCCCCTCGGCGTCGTAGTCGGGGGTGTTGACCATCACCGAGCTGTAGAGGTGGTCCTCGAAGATGAGGCACATCGCGTAGACCGGGTACTCGATGTTGTCCATGGTGAACTCATAGTCGACGAGCTCATCGCGGAGAACGTTGTGGGGTAGGGTCTTCTGGGGGACGACGGTCAGGGTGAGGTCGACCGTGTTGCGGGCGTACTGGGAGAGGGTGCGCGTCGGCAGCACCCGCTGGACGTGGTTCGAGGCCGAGACCTGCCAGCGCCGCTTGCGCACGAGGGTGCGCACGAGGCGGGCGTAGGCGGCCAGATCCGGCTGGGCGTCGACCTCGAGGAAGGCGGCGCCGACGGTGTTGAAGCTGCTGGTGGACTCGAAGGAGACCGGCAGGGTCACCCGGAGGTGGTCGCGGCCGCTGCGGCGCATGACCTGGTCGATGTGGAGCGCGATGACGACGTAGAGCAGGCTCATCTCGAGGGAGGCCGCCAGGGCCTCGAGGGGCGCCCGGTCGAGCTTCCAGTAGAGGCGCCGCACCGCATCGGGCTGGTCGCAGACGGGCATGGGCGCCCGGACGGGGCGCCGGATGCTGTGGGCCGCGAGGCCGAGCATCATCAGCTCGCTGGCCACGGGGATGTAGGTGTTCTTCGGGAAGATGCCCTGGGTGACCTGATCGCAGAAGAGCAGCTGGACGAACTGGGAGAGCTGGTAGCCGCCGAGGTAGGTGTGGTCGCCCCAGAGCACGACGACCCGGTCGCGGCGGAAGAACTGCATCTTCGTGAGCAGCCGGGTCTCGCCCAGGACCAGCGGGCGGTAGTCCTCGGCGACCTCGAGGGGCGCCTCGAAGGCCGCCGGCCGGTGCTCGATGGCGCCCTCGAGGGCGGCGTACCAGGGCAGGTAGTTCGCCTTCACCCGCGCGATCATGGCGTCGAAGCGCTCGAGCGACATGTCGAGCTGGATGTGGGCGACCATGCAGGCGTCGTGGATGTTCTTGTCGAGGTTGCGCGCCTGGTAGCGGTCGTCGCCGCCGAGGGTGATGAAGCCCCGCCGGGCGGCCTGTCGCTCCTGGACCGTGCGCGCCAGCTTGAGGGCCACCATGCCAGTGGCGAGAACGGGGGCGGCAGCGCCGAGCGCGGCGAGCTGGACAAGCGAAGCGAGCACGAGGAACTCCGGGGCCCGCGGAGCGGGGGGGCGGGCAGGGGACGGCGGGGCCCCGGGGCGCGTGCCCGAGGGGCGGGGGCCGGCGTTCTACCGCACGGGAGGGGCGCGGGGGACGGGGCCCGCGTGTCGGGTGTGACCGCTTCCCTCTCCGATGGCCGCCCGCGGGCGGTTGGCGGGGCGGCCTCCTGTGCTCTCGGATCCCGTCGACATGCCGCTCCCGTCTCTGTCCCCCTGGCGCCGCTGCTGTGCTCCCGGACGCCGCCGAGGCCCCCGCCGTGGCGGCTCCGTCGGCCCCTGCGCCCGCCCCGTCCACCGCGCCCACATCGAGGACGACCTCTACCTCGGGCGGCTCCAGGGCTGGAGCCGGGCCGCGCCCGAGCCCTGGGGCAGCGACGGGGCTGGCGGCCGGCCTACTCGGGCCGCAGGGCGTTGATGTCTTGCCGACACAGGGGACCCAGCACCTCGTGGCTCGGCGCGGTGGTGCCCGGGCCGAAGCCCCAGACCGGCATGGTCTCCGCGTCGTTCAGGATGCAGCCCCCGGGCTCGGTGCCGTGCTCCGGCTCCGAGGCCGACCCATGAGCCTCGACCCTGGGCGTGCCGCGGTTGACCAGACCCATCATGTGGGCCAGCTCGTGGGCGACGCCCCAGCCGAGGTGGGCGTCGGAGAGCGCCGGAACCTTGGGCTCGCCCTCCTCGTCGCGCATGATGAAGGTCATGTGGTGCTGGGGCACGTCGGCGAGACCATTGGCGGTGGAGTCGGCCACGTAGCCGTCAAAGGGGCGGTCGCTCAGCAACACGTAGAAGGTCGCCTCGCGGCGCGTGCTCACAGTGTCACGGTGGCGATCGAGGGTGTCTTGCATCATGCGGTCGCTGAGGAGCCGGCCGTCGTCGCCGGGAACACTGACCACCTCAATGTCGTCGACCGACTCCGGGAATTGGATCTCCGCATCGGGACCGACGATCCAGCGGATCAGCTCCCGGCCATAGGGCCAGGTGTGGCCGAACTGCGGATCCGTGAAGAACGCGGCCGGAGGCAGGGCGGCCTCGCCGATGGCATCCACCTCGAAGACGACCGAGCGGACCTGACCGCTGAGCATCTCCTCGGGGGTGTGCTCGCGGCCGGGGGCCCAGCACCCCCAGGCGCCGAGGAGCAGCAGGGAGACCGCCATGCTTCGCCCGTCTGTGGCAGGCCCCGAGCTCACAAGAGTCCCAGAGTCGTGTAGGTCTCGCCGGACAGGTCCACACCCATGATCTCTCCCGTCACCACCGTGAGGCTTGCTGGTACACCGGGGTTCAGATCGGCAGTGCCCGTCACTTCTGTTCCTCGGACCTCGATCTCAACGTCGTAGACATGCGGGGTTGCAGTGGGAGCCAGGGTACCGCGACGGCGGGTCGCCGGCACTCCTCGCAGCTCGAACCAGAGATGCCCCTGCGACGGATCGAAGCGCACAAGCAGCTCCTGTTCATCGAGCACGAGAGGAGAGAGCGCCGACAGGGGGAGTCTCCAGGCCGGGGGCAGCTCGCGCACGACAGGCGCGGGCCCTCCCCCACAGTCCCAGGCCAGCGTCACGGTGGGCGCGTCTCCGGCCGCAACCGGCAGGGCGACCCCTTCTGCCATCAGCCACCCCGTGGTCGCGGCCTGTCCCAACGCGAAGGTCAGCTCGGGCGTGCCCGCATCGAGGCGGGCGACCGTGGACGAGTCGTAGACATCGGGATTGGAAGCAAGA
>CAXQUZ010000109.1:0-11620 GCA_964226865.1 Myxococcota bacterium
GACGCCTCGACCTCGGCCACCTACTACCTGGACGCCGACGGGGACGGCTACGGCACGGCGGCCTCGACGACGACGAGCTGCTCGGTGCCCTCGGGCTACGCCATCCTGAGCACCGACTGCGACGACAGCACGGCCACCGTGAGCCCCGGCGCGCCCGAGGTCTGTGACACGGTCGACAACGACTGCGACGGCGACATCGACGACGCCGACGCCGACGTCGACACCAGCACGGGCACCACCTTCTACCGGGACGACGACGGCGACGGCTACGGCAACCCCACCGCGACGCTGCTGGCCTGCGCCCAGCCCACGGGCACGGTCACCGACAACACCGACTGCGACGACGTCGACGCCACGACCAACCCGGGCGGCACCGAGGTCTGCGACCACCGCGACAACGACTGCGACGGCGACATCGACGACGCCGACGGCTCGCTCGACACCAGCACGGCCGACACCTTCTACGCCGATGTGGACGGCGACGGCTTCGGCGACGCGACCAGCACGATGCTCTTCTGTGTTGCCCAGAGCGGCTACGTCGACGACGACACCGACTGCGACGACAGCGACGCCAACACCAACCCCGACGCCGAAGAGATCTGCGACGGCCTCGACAACGACTGTGACACCGACGTCGACAACGACTGGGTGGAAGAGACGATGGACGGGGTCACGCCGACCGACTTCACGATGAACGGCTCGGCCCGCCACGCCTTCTTCGGCACCGACGGCTACGTCCACCTCACCGACGCCGGCAACACCTACGAGGGCAGCACGGTCTTCTACGAGGACCTCATCCCGGCCGACAACTTCATCATCGAGACCGAGGCCTACTTCGGCAACACGACCGCGGGCGCCGACGGCATCGCCGTCGCCTTCACCGACGGCGTCGACTACACCTACATCAGCGGCACGGCCGACACCTTCGGCCTCGACGGGCTGGGCGGCTACGCCGTCATCTTCGACACCTACCAGAACCCCGGCGACCCGAGCGGCAACTTCGTGTCCCTCGTCCAGCTCGGCGTCCACCCCTACACGGTGCTGGCCACCGAGACGTCGATCCCGGTGCTCGAAGACGACGCCACCCACACCCTCGAGGTGTTGGTCGAGAACAGCGGCGACGTCGAGGTCTTCATCGACGGCACCAGCTACCTGACCCACACCATCACCGGCTACTACATGACCGAGGCGCTGGTGGGCTTCGGCGCGGGCACGGGCGGGCTGGCGAACTACCAGAATGTCGACGAGTTCTCGATCGGCTGCCCCTGAGGGGGACGGGAGCCGCCGGACGACACTGCCCCCGCCGCCCTTCGGGTCGGGCGGGGGGCCGGTGCCCGTGGCGTTGGGCTACAGCCCCGAGCGGCGCGCACGCGGAGGCGGGAATGCGGTGGTCGGGAGTGCTGGGGCTGCTGGGGCTGGTGGGCTGCGGCGGCGGGGGGGCCAAGGAGGCGGGGCCCGAGACGGGGGGCGCGGCGGCCGAGACGGGCACGGCGGCGGGGCCGACGCTGGCGGGCTGCCAGGCCTGGCTGGGGGCGCGGCCCACCGGGACGACGGCGGCCGGCTGTGACACGGACGTGGGCGACGCGGTGGAGCGGCTCGCGGCGGCGGGGGCGGGCCGGATCACGCTGGCCAGCGGGCGGTCGGCGGTCGCGTGGTTTCCCGCGGACTGGGACGGCCGCGAGCCCCAGAGCGTGCTCGTGCTGCTGCACGGGACGGTGGGCTGTGCCGAGGGCAGCGCGGCGGACTTCCTGCGCCTGCTGCCCGACGACCACGCCCTGGTCGCCCTCGGCTACGAGAACGCCGACGGCAGCTATGCCACGGCCTCCGAGATCCAGCGCGACCTCGACGAGACCGTGGCGGCCCTGGCCGGGGTCTGTCCGGTCGCCGACGCGGCCTGGCTGATGTACGGGGTGTCGCGGGGGGCTGCGCGCACGGTCCAGCTCGCCGGCCTCGACCGGGCGGGCCCCCAGCGCTTCGCGGGCTTCGCCGTGGACTCGGGCACCCTGCCCCCCGCCGACTACAACGGCAGCGACTTCACGGGCGCCCACCTCTGGCTGTGGTGCGGCGCCTTCGACCCCGACCCGCGCGGCGTCGACACGACGACCTGTGCCTTCATGGCGGAGAGCATGGTGCCCACCCTCACCCGGGCCGGCGCCACCATCGACGCCTTCGTCCAGGGCGAGGCCAGCTGCCACGGGCTCTTCCAGTGGGACTGCGAGCCGGGCTGTGAGAGCTGCGCCGGCCAGGCCCGCCCCGAGGCGCCCGGTCCCCACCTCACGGCCCTCCAGGCCTGGCTCCAGGAGCGGGCGGGCGCGGGCTGAGCGGCCCCGGGCGGCTACACTGGCGGCGCCACCCCCGCCCCTGGAGCCCCCATGGCCGCCCCCTCCGTCGTCTTCGTCCACGGCATGTTCATGACGCCCCGGTGCTGGGACGGCTTCGCGGCCCGCTTCGCCGCCGCCGGGCTCCCGTCCACCGCCCCGGCCTGGCCCGCCCACGCGGCCCCGGTCGCCGACCAGCGGGCCGCCCACCCGGACCCGGCCGTGGGCGCCCTGACCCTCGCCGACGTGCTCGACCACCACCGCGCCCTCCTCGCCGACCTCGACCGCCCCGTCCTCGTCGGCCACTCCATGGGCGGCCTCGTGGTCCAGCTGCTCCTCCAGGAGGGCCTCGGCCGCGCGGGCATCGCCCTGCACTCGGCCCCGCCCAAGGGGGTCGTGTCGCTCAAGTGGAGCTTCATCAAGAGCAACTGGGGGGTGCTCAACCCCTTCGTCTCGGCCACGGCGCCCTGGCTGCCCACCTTCGACCAGTTCTGCTACGGCTTCGCCAACGGGCTGCCCGCCGCGGTCCAGCGCGCCGCCTACGACGAGCAGGTCGTGCCCGAGTCGCGCCAGGTCGGCAGCGGCCCCACCACCGACGCCGCGGCCATCGACTTCGCCCGCCCCCACCCGCCCCTGCTGCTGGTGGCCGGCGGCGCCGACAACATGATCCCCGCGAGCCTCAACACCACCAACCACGCCCGCTACGCCCAGCACGACGCCGAGACCGGCAGCCGCACCGAGCTGGTGTGCATGGCCGACCGCACCCACCTCACCCTCGGCCAGCCGGGCTGGGAGGCGGTGGCCGACCGCTGCATCGACTGGATCACCGGCCTCGGGGCCTGAAGCGAGCGGCCCCGCCGACCCGACACAGGCGGGGGCGGGGCCTGGGCGAGCCGCCGGCCAGCGACCGGCGGGACCGCGCGGCTACATGCGGCCGCGCAGCATGCCGTTCCAGTACATGTCGGGCAGGCCGTAGGCCTTGAGCGCGTACATCGAGTAGCGCTCCTTGCCCTGGTCGAAGGGGAAGCTCTCCATGGGCTGCTTGTCGTAGTCGAACTCGGCGAGGATGAGCTTGCCGAAGCCGGTCACGAGGGGGCAGCTCGTGTAGCCGCTGTAGACCTGGGCGGGGGCCTGGCCGGCGATGACGGCCAGCAGGTTCTCGGCCGTGACCGGGGCCTGCTTGCGGATGGCGGCGCCGGTCTTCGAGGTGGGCAGGCTCGAGCAGTCGCCCAGCGAGAAGACGTTGGGGTAGCGCACGTGCTGGGTGGTGTCCTTGTCGACCTCGCACCAGCCGCCGGCGTTGCCCAGCTTGCTGTTCTTCAACACATCCGGCGCGCTCATGGGCGGGGTGACGTGGATGACGTCGTACTTCATGACGGTCTGGGAGCCGTCGTCCATCGAGGTGAAGACCGCCTCCTTCTTGTCGCCCCGGATCTCGCTGAGGTAGGTCTGCCAGACGCGGTCGATGCCCTTGCGGTCGGCCACCTCGGTGAGGGCGTCGGCGTACTTCTTCACGGCGAAGATGCCCGGGCCGCCCTTCACGAAGGTCATCTTCGAGCCGTCGCGCACCCCGTTGCGGCGGAAGATCTCGTCGGCGAGGAACATGATCTTCATGGGCGCACCCCCGCACTTGATGGGGGTGTTGGGGTGGGTGAAGATGGCGTGGCCGCCCTTGGGCATGCGCTCGAGCTCCTTGACCGTCTGGTTGACGGTGTCGTAGCTGTAGTTCGAGACCACGCCCGAGCCGGGCTTGCCCAACACATCGGTCAGGCCGGGGATGGCATCCCAGTCGATCTGGATGCCCAGGGCCACCACGAGGTAGTCGTAGGTGACGGACTCACCGTTGTCGAGCGACACTGCGTTGTTGTCGGGGTCGAAGCCCGCCACGCCCGCCTTGATCCAGGTGGCGCCGGCCGGGATGAAGTCGGCCTGGTTGCGCTCGGAGATGCTGCGGTCGAAGACGCCGCCGCCGACGAGGGTCCAGATGGGCTGGTAGTAGTGCTTCTCGGACGGGTCGATGATGGCGACGTCGAGGGCGGGGTCGGCGGTCTTGAGGCGGGCGGCCACAGAGATGCCAGCGGAACCGCCGCCGGCGATGACAACGCGATGGTGAGCCATGAGGGTCTCCTGGGTGTCGGTGGAGTGTTGGATGTTCAGTTGGTCTGGTTGAGGAGCTTGCCGAAGGCGCGGGCGAACTGGAGGCCGAAGCCCACCGCCCGCTGCACGTCCGGATCCGACATCGCGCGGAAGGCCCCGAAGGCGCCGACCGGCTGGGGCTGGGCGGCCCGGGTGGCGACGAGGGCCTTGCCCGTGCTGCCGACCACCTCGACCGCGGCGGCCTCGAAGATGCCGCTCTCGAGCAGCACGTCGACGAGGCGGCTGAGGTCGTCACCCCGCTCGAGCACCTTCTGGAGCAGCCCGATGATGGCCGGGTCGGTGAGCTTCTCGGCGGCCGCCAGCAGCATGCCGGCCCGCTCGTCGATGCGGATGCCCCGGGCGGCCAGCTCGGCGGCGAGGCGGTCGAAGGTGTCGACCACACCGGCGACGGCGCCGGGGGCGGCATCGAGCATCTCGAGCATGGGGGCGACCTGGTCGAGCTTGGCGACGAGGGTCTCGAGGGTGGCGAGGGTGGCGGGGGCCGTGGCGGCCGAGAGCAGCGAGAGGCTGGCGCGGAGGCGGGCGTCGATGTCGATGCCCTGGGCCCGGGCGGCGGCGACGAGGCCGTCGACCGTGTCGACGACGCCAGCGGCCATGCCGGGGAGCTGATCGGCGATGGCCAGGGCCTCTTGGGCGGTGTCGAGGCGGTCGGTGAGGGCGAGCAGGGCCTCGACGGTCTCGGGGGCGCTCATGCGCTCGACGAGGGTGAGGCTGGCGCGGAGGCGGGCGTCGATGTCGATGCCCTCGGCCCGGGCCGCGGCGATGAGGCCGTCGACCGTGTCGACCGCGCCGGCGGCCATGCCGGGCAGCTGGGCGGCCACCTGGAGGGCGGCGTCGACCGTGTCGAGGCGGTCGACCATGCGCCCGAGGGTGGCGACCACCTCGGGGCGGGTGAGGGCCTCGGCCAGCTTCACGCTGCCCTGGACATGGGCGTCGACGTCGATGCCCCGGGCCCGGGCGGCGGCGGCGTGCTGGTCGATGGTGTCGGTGACGCCCGCGACCACGGCCGGGGCCAGCGCGGTGGCCTGCTGGAGGCCCTCGACCGCGCCCTCGAGGCGCGAGAGGCGGCCGTCCATGCTCTCGAGCAGGGCGAGGATGCGGGCCGTGGGGTCACCGTCGGCGATGGCGCCGGGTTCCAGCTCGGCGTGGGGGATCATGGGGTCTCCGGGGCTTGGGGGCGCCACGGCGTGGCGGCGATGGGAACGAGACGCGCGGCCTCAGCCTGCGGGTGAGCGCAGGGCCGGGCGTCCCTTGAAGACGATGTAGAGCCAGGCGAAGGCCGGCACGAGGGGAACGGCGCCGACCGCCAGTGTGACGATCACGGGCCAGAGTACCGAGGGCGGGCTGGCTGCGGCGCTGAAGGTGAGGTGGGGCGGCACGATCCAGGGCAGCAGGCCCACGCCGAGACCGGTGATGACGGCGACCACCTGGACCATGATGAGCACCCGGGCCAGGGCGTCCTTGCGGCGCAAGATCGCGCCCAGTCCGAGCAGGGCGACCGCTCCGGTGAGCAGCTGGAAGGGGAGCGCCCAGCTGCTCTCGACCAGCCCGGCCCAGAGCAGGGGCGCGCCGCTGCGGGCGGTGGCGAGGGTGGCGAAGGCCGCGATGCCCGTGGCCACCCCCGCGAAGAGGGCCCGGCGCCGGAAGTCGGCCTGGAGCTCGGGCTGGCCCGCGGCCTCGTGCACCAGGTAGACCGCCGCGATCAGCGCGCAGAAGGCGAGGTTCGACAGGCCCACCATGAGCGGGAAGGGCGCCGCCCAGGCCGAGACGAAGTCGGTCAGCACCCGCCCCGTGTCGGCGTCGATGGTGAGGTCGCCGCTGACGACGGCCCCCAGCACCACCCCGAGCATCACGGGCGTGATGACGCTCGACACGGCAAAGACCACGCCCCAGGGGTGGTCGCCGTCGGCCGTGCCCTGGGGATCGTAGGCCCGGAAGATGAAGGCCGAGCCCCGGAGCACGACCCCGATGAGCATCAGGGTGAGGGGGATGTGGAGCGCGGTCGAGATGGCCGCGAAGGCGGGCGGGAAGCAGACGAAGAGCAGCACCACCACGAGGATGAGCCAGACGTGGTTGGCCTCCCAGATGGGACCGATGGCCCGGGCGATGAGCGCGCGCTGGGCCGACTTGCGGGGCCCGCTGGCGAAGAGGTCCCAGACCCCTCCGCCGAAGTCGGCGCCGCCGGTGAGGGTGTAGACCGCGAGGGCCACGAAGATGATGACGGCGATGATGAGGGCGGGATCAACCATGGTGGAGCCCTCCGGCCTCGGCGGTGGCGGCGGGCGCGGGCCGCTCCGGGTCGGTGAGGAAGACGATGCGGCGCAGCAGCACCACCACCGACACCCCGAGAATGGCGTAGAGCACGGTGAAGCTGGCGAAGGGCACCACGAGCCCGGGCATGGGGGTGACCGCCTCGTGGGTGCGCATGACCCCCCGGATGATCCAGGGCTGGCGGCCCACCTCGGTGACCACCCAGCCCGCCTCGAGGGCCACGAAGCCCAGGGGACCGCTGGCGACCACAGCCCGCAGCAGCCACCGGTCGAGGGGCAGCCCGCGCGCCCGCCAGGCCCGCCAGCCGAAGAGGGCGGCGATGGCCATCATGCCCATGCCGGCGCCCACCATGAGCTGGAAGGCGACGTGGACCACGGCCACGGGCGGCCGGTCGGCGGGGGGCACCTCCTTGAGCCCGGCCACCTCGGCGGTCGGGTCCATGAAGCTGAGGAAGCTCAGCCCGCCGGGAATGTCGATGCTGTAGTGGGTCTCTTCGGCCGCCTCGTCGGGCCAGCCGCCGATGCGCAGGGGCGCCCAGGCCTCGGTCTCCCAGTGGGCCTCCATGGCCGCGAGCTTCACGGGCTGCTCGTGGGCGAGGTGCTTCGCCGAGAGGTCGCCGGAGAGGGGCTGGAGGAAGGCCGCCACCCCGCCGACCACCATGGCGATGGACAGGGCCTTGCGGTGGAAGCCCAGCGCCGGCGCCCGGGGGTCGGCGGCCCGCTGGAGGAACCAGGCGTGCACGGCGCTGACGGCGAAGCCGACCGTGACGAAGGCCGCCAGCACCATGTGGAGGGCCTGGGTGGGGAAGGCGGGGTTGAACATCGCCGCCCAGGGGTCGACGTCGACGACCTCGCCGGCCACGAGCCGGAAGCCCGCCGGGGTGTTCATCCAGGCGTTGGCCGAGACGACGAAGACCGCCGAGGTGACCCCGCTGATCATGACCCCGATGCCGCTCGCGAGGTGGAGCCGGGGGGGCACCCGGTCCCAGCCGTAGAGGTAGATGCCGAGGAAGATGGCCTCGAGGAAGAAGGCGAAGCCCTCGAGCGAGAAGGGCATGCCGATGAGGCCGCCCGCCCACTCCATGAAGCCCGGCCACAGCAGCCCGAGCTCGAAGGAGAGCACCGTGCCGCTCACGGCGCCCACCGCGAAGAGCACGGCCGTGCCCTTGGCCCAGCGCTGGGCGAGATCCTTCCAGCCCGGGTCGCCCGTGCGCAGCCACCTGGTCTCGGCGAGCACCATCAAGAGCGGCATCGACATGCCGGCGACGGCGAAGAGGATGTGGAAGGCCAGAGACATGGCCATCTGTGATCGTGCGAACAGCAGGTCTGACATGGGCGCCGGGGGGCTGGGGGAAGGTGGAGTGCAATGCACGAACCGATCCAGCCGACACCCGCGTGTCACACGGGGCTGATGCAGTCGAAGATGATGATCAGATGGTCATCTTCGAGATGTGGGGGGCCATCTCCGAGGCCGCTGGTGGGGGTTCACTGAACCAACACTGTTTCGGTTGTGTTGACATCCGAGACCTGATCTGGCGCAGGACGGGGCTGGATGGTGGACATCGCCCTGCGGCAATGTCCTAGCCCAGCTGGGTCAGGGCACCAGTGCCGCGCCGCGTCCCGGTGGCCGGCGGGGCCCCGGCGCCGCCGCCGCCCTTGGCCCGCTCGTCGCGCAGCTGCTCGAGCCGGCGCCGGGCCCGCTCCAGCTTGGCCAGCTTGACCGCCTGGCTGTAGTAGTCCTCGGCCTGGTCGAGCTTCTCGTTCCGCTGGGCGACCACACCCTTGTAGTAGAGGGCCGAGGCCCGGTCGTACTTGGAGAGATCCTTGAAGGCCAGGTAGCGGTCGAGGCTGGCGTCGGCCTCGCCGAGCTTCTTCCAGCGGATGTAGAGCCGGGCGAGGTAGTAGTGGACCCGCCGGTTGCCGTCGTCGACCTGAAGCACCCCCTTGAGGGTGCTCTCGGACTTTTCGAACTGGCGGTTGTACATGTAGACCCGGCCCGCCACCAGGTTGTTGATGACGTTCTTCGGGTAGCGCTTCTGGTTCTTCATCGAGGTGGCCAGGGCCTTCTTGTAGTTGCCCTCCTCGATCCAGGTGTAGGTCATGGCCAGGGTGGCCGGCGCGCTCAGGAAGACGCCCTCGCGCTCGACCCGCTGCATCTGCTGGATGCCGAGGGGGCGCTTGTCTTCGGTGTCGGGAATGGCCTTGGTGGTGCGGCTGACGACCGTGACCCAGTAGTTGAAGAGCCCGTCGCCGATCTCGACGTCGATGAAGTCTGGCGCCTTCTCCTTGACCTTGGCCACCATCTTCATGGCCTCGTAGCCGCGGTTCAGGGCCTTGAGCCACTCCTCCTTGCGCATGGTGTGGATGGAGTCGATGCCCAGCACCCCGGCGAGCAGGAAGTACTCCCAGGCCTCGTTGCCGGGCACGTTGATGCTCGTCTCGAGCTCGGTGCGGCTGCGGCGCAGGGCGGTCTGGTACTGGCCCTCGAAGCGGAAGTCGAAGTTCTCGAGCATCAGGGCCTGCCAGACGAGCAGGTCGCCGACCGGGGCGATGCCCCAGCCCGGGTACTTCTGGGCGAGGCCGTTGAAGTGGGCCCGGGCGCCCTTGTACTCGCGCAGGAAGATCTTGTTGAGCCCCACCTGGCAGTCGGCCACGAAGGCGGCGTCGACGCCGAGCTGCTCGGCACCGAGGTGGGCGAGGGGGGGATGCTGCTTGCCCTCGTGCCGCGCGAGCCGGCTCTGGAAGCTGTCGGCACCGGGGGCCTCGGCCACCTCGCCCACGCTGTCGATCTTCCGGGACTTGCCGGTGACCGTGTCGTCGTGGTCGGCCGGCGGCGGAGGCGGCGGGGGCGGCGGGGCCTGGGCGGTGGCCGTGGAGAGGCCGGCGGCGAGCAGGAGGGCGGCGAGCATCAGAGGGTCTCCGGGTCTCGGTGGGCGGCGTCGGCGCGGGCCTGGACGGCCTCGACGCGGGCCAGGACGGCGTCGGTGACGGCAACCTCGAGGCGCTGGCCCGTGAGGTCGCGGATCTCGCGGAAGCCCGTGGGGCTCGTCACGTTGATCTCGGTGAGGTAGTCGCCGATGATGTCGATCCCCACGAAGAGCAGGCCCATCTCGCGGAGGGAGGGGCCGATGCGGGCACAGATCTCCTGGTCGCGGGCCGTGAGCCCGCAGGCCTCGACCGTGGCGCCCACGTGCATGTTGCCGCGGTGGTCGCCGGCCTGGGGCACGCGGAGCATCTGGCCGACCGGCTCTCCGTCGATGAGGATGACGCGCTTGTCTCCCTGGGCGATCTCGGGGATGTGGTGCTGGGCGATGACGTGCACCCGGCCGTCCGCCGTGAGCACCTCGGCCATCGACCGCAGGTTGGGGTCGCCGTGGCGCGTGACCAACACCCCGCGGCCCCCGTTGCCATCCCAGGGCTTGAGCACGATGCGGTCCGGGGCCTGGGCGGCAAAGCGCTGGATGGCCGGGATGTCGCGGGTGATCAGGGTGGGGGTGATGAGCTCGGGGAAGCGCAGGGTGAAGAGCTTCTCGTTGGCGCTGCGGATGCTCGTGGGGTCGTTGAGCACGACGGTCGAGGGCGGCGCAAGGTCGAGCAGGTAGGTCGCGAAGATGTAGTCCATGTCGAAGGGCGGATCCTTCCGCATCCAGACGACCTGAAAGTCGCCCAGGGACCGGTCTTCGGCCTCGCCTTCGGCAAAGTGGGGGGCGGTCTGCGACACGTCGAGGGCGCGGCAGCGCACCCGGGCGTCGCCGTCGCGGGCGTAGAGCTGGTCGGGGGTGGCGTACCAGCAGGGCCAGCCGCGGGAGCGGGCCTCGAGCAGGAGCAGGAAGGTGGAGTCGCCCTGGACGTGGATGCGGTCCAGGGGGTCCATCACGAAGAGGCAGGCGGGGGCGGACATCGGGCCTCACAGCGGGGAACAGGCCCGGGGAACGGGCGACCGCGCCAGGGTATCCCGGAAGGGGCGGGAGCCGCACAGGATTGGCGGCGGGGGCCCGGGCGCTCAGTGGCGGCGGCGGGCCAGCTGGTGGAGCCACCGGCGCTCGCCCGGACGCAGCCGGGTGGCCTGGTCGAGGGCGGCCGTGCGGGGCTCGGCCCGGTCGAGGTCGGCGAGGGCCTGGGCGACGGCGAGCTCGAGGTCGCGGGCGGGCTCGGGGTCTGCGAGGCGGTAGCGGGTGCCGCTGCCGAGGGCGAGCTTCGGCCGCCGGTCGTCGGCCCCCACCCCCACGGTGAAGCGGAAGGCGGCGCTGTCGGCCGGGGGCAGGGCCACGGGCTGGCCGGCCGCCAGCGACCGGGCCGCCGACCAGGGATCGTCGAGGGTCGCCACCCGGCGGCCGATGTGGGTGCGCAGGTGGGGGGCGAGCGCGGCGGGGGCCTGGGCCCAGACCACCGGGGCGATGCCCGTCTCGCCGATGAGCTGGCCGGCCGCCGAGTAGAGGTACTGGGCCGTGGCCAGCGGGGCGGCGTCGGGCGCCGTCTCGGCCCAGAAGCGCTCCAGGGCGGCGAGCTCGGCCGCGGTGGCGGCGACGGCGGCGGCCGGGGAGAGCGCGCCCAGCCGGTCGGCCCGGGCGGCGTGGAGGTGGCTCAGGCACTCGCCCTGGAACTGGGTGGCGCCGGCGCAGAGGGCCACCGACACGGCGAGGGGCTGGTCGGCCTGGAGGGCGGCCTCGGCCGCGCGGAAGAAGCAGTCCTCGCGCGAGACCGGTGCGGTCTGGGCGCGGCAGCGGCCGGCGGCGGTGGCCGTGTCGCCGGCGGCGGCGGCGGTGGCGGCGGCGGCGAAGAGGCAGCGCGACTGGTCGGGGCCCGCGGGGCAGCCGCCGGCGTCGGCGGGCTGGTCGGCCCAGCGCGACCGCAGCCCGGCGAGGGGCGGGGGGC
>CAXQUZ010000110.1:0-6185 GCA_964226865.1 Myxococcota bacterium
GCTCGGCCTCGCCGCCGCTGGGGCTCACCGCCGGGTCGGTGTCGTCGCAGTCGCCCCCGCAGACGAACCAGCCGTCCTCGTCGCCGTCCCAGCGCGGGTCGACCGAGGCCGTGCAGTCGTTGCCGACCAGCCCGACGCCCTGCTCTTCGAGCACGGGGGCGTTGCTGACGAAGTGGAGGGTCGCGGCGGCGGGGGCCTCGGCGCCGTCCGGCTGGAAGGCCACGGCGACGGTCGTGCTGTCGCCCGGGAGGATGGCCTGGGGGGGCGTCTGGACGGAGAAGACCGCGTCGCCCTCGACCTGGTAGGCCGTGACCTCGAGCACCACGACGCCGCAGTTCTCGATGGTGACCTCTTGGGAGAAGTAGCCGCCGGCGGGCCGGGGGCCGAAGTCGTGGAAGGCCGGGAAGACGCTGGCGCAGGGGGTGCGGGCGAGGCCGCGCAGCACGACCCGCCACAGCCCGCGGCCCTCGTCGTCGGTCTCGCTGACCTGGTTGTCGTCCGAGGCCACCGTCAGCACGGTGCGGTAGGCCCCCTCGGCGTCGGGCTTGAAGCGCACCTGGATCCGCGCGGGCATGGGATCCGTGGCCGAGCCTCCCTCGATCTCGAGGGTGCCCCCGGGGCCGGCCCAGTCGTCCACGACCTCCCAGTGGTCGGGATCGTCGACCGAGATGTCGGAGACCGTGACCGCCCCCTTGCCCGAGCTCTGGAGGTAGATGTCGAGGGTCTCGCGCTCGCCCACCGCCACGACGCCGGCGTCGAAGGTGACCTGGCTGGTGGAGACGATGCGCTCGAGCTGCTCGGGGGAGTACTCCGAGCCGCAGCCGGCCAGGGCGGCCAGGGCGAGGGCACAGAGGCCGAGACGGCGCAGCCGGCGGCCACAGTCGACAGGGCGGGAGGGGGTCATGGACGCTCCGGGGGACCCCCGCAGCATAGCCGAGGGGGGCGGTCGCGGTCTCGGGATGTCACCGGCCCGTCGGCGCCCGCCCTCAGCCGTCCCAGCGGGGCTGTTCCTTGTCGACCTCGCGGTCGAGCACCCCGCAGGCCTGCTTGTAGAGGAAGCGCGCCTGCTGCAGGTTGTCGCCGATGCAGACCATGCCCAGCTTGCCGAACTCCGAGAGGGCCCCCATGAGGTGAAAGACCACCCCCCGCTCGGTGTTGGAGTGGAAGTGGAGCTGGTTGTAGACGGCCATGTCGATGAGGTCGTCGGGGTGGAGGCCCTTGTAGCGCTCGTCCTTGAGGGTGTCGGTGGCGAAGTAGGACTTGGGCCGGCCGGTCTGGGCGTAGAACTCGCCGGTCTCGGCATCGTAGGAGCCGTCGGTGAGGAAGCGCAGGGTGAGGAAGGGGTGGGTGGTGCCGCCCTTGCGCAGGTTGACCTCGATGGCCCAGTGCTGGTGGCCGCCCTTGCCGTCGGGCACGCTCACGAAGTCGGTGGCGAAGCGGCCCTTCACGCCCTTGCGCGCGAGCACCTCGGCGACCTGCATGCCCGCCTGCTGGACCTGGAGCCGGTAGGCGGGGTGGGCGGGGAAGGTGCAGCCCTCGAAGACCTGGCCGGAGGGGCCGCCGAGCAGCTGGTCGTGGGTCGAGATGGACTGGGCCTTGCCGACCGCGTTCACCCGGCACTGGCTCGAGGGGCTGACCTTGTTCTCGCCCTCGACGAAGGCCTCGACCACACCGCCCATCTGGGCGTACTTCTCGCGGAAGCTGTCCCAGGTCTCGCGGGGGGCCTCGAAGCGCAGGGTGTGGAGGCGGTCGCGGATCTGGGACTGGCGCTCGGCGGCGGTCGTGCCGTCGATGCCGTCGAAGTAGAACAGCGCGTTGCCCTCGCCCGAGAAGCCCTCGTTGAGCTTGACCACGGCCCGGCGCATGCCCGGGTCGTCGGTCTTGAGGGCCGCGAGCGCCCCGACGATGTCGTCGGCGCTGTGGAGGCGCTCGAAGCCCGGCGGGAAGAGCACCCCGGCCTCGCGGAAGACCTCGCGGCAGCCGCTCTTGCTGCCCAGATCGCTGAGTGCCGGGTCGTTGGCGTAGAGGGGGATGCCGAGCTGGACCGACAGGGAGCGCTCGAGGGGCGAGGTGTTGAAGCAGACCATGTGGGCCCGGTCGAGGTCGCCGATGGCCCGCCGGATGCGGTGCATCAGCCGGGGGCGCGCGAGGATCTTGGCGCTCAGGGGCACGGGCGAGGCGTCGGCGCACTCGAGCAGGATGAGCCGGCGCCGGGCATGGGAGGTGGGCACCCCGGCGAGCAGGTGGAGGTAGTAGTCGACCACCGTCGGGTGGAGCCGCTGGCTCGTGACGAAGATGACCCGGGTGCGCGGGCGCCGGAGCAGCATCAGGTAGAAGAGCAGCCGCTCCTCGTAGTGGTGCACCCCCGTGACCTTCGAGAGCTCGCGGGGATCGAGGCTGAGGCTCGGGACCACCACGACGGTGTGGGGGCTGCGCTCGTTGTTGGCGACCCGGTGGTACAGCTCGGGCAGGCGCTGGCAGTGCCGGGCGAAGGCGGCGAGCTCTTCGGGCGAGCCGGGCACGGGCATGAGATCAGACATCGGCGCCTCCCGCCGGGGGCGGTTGCTGAGGGGACGGTGGGGGCCCGAGTGTAGAGGATGCGGCCGCTCAGCGGGTCAGGCCCCGGGGCGCCACCCGCCGCCAGTCGTCGGTGTCGAGCAGGGGCGCCCGGCGCATGCGGACATCCTGGGGGCGGAGCACATAGGCGAGGCAGCGGATCTGCTCATCGCCCACCGTCGCGACCACGGCGGCGCGCCGGTAGAGCCCCTGGGAGACGTTCTCGTAGAGGTCGAGCACGGGCAGCACGCCCCGGTGGACCGTGACCAGCTCGCCGTGGATGGGCCGGCCCTCGGGGCTGGGCACGAGGGCGGGATAGCCGCCGGCCAGCTTGTGGAGCGCCCCCCGGACGGTGGCGGGCACCCGGGGGAAGCGGGCCAGCATGTCGCCCTTGTCTTGGCCCCCGAGGAGGGTGCCGTAGACAAAGACATGGACGGGCGCGGGGGGACGGGAAGACATGGCCCCTGTCTAGCGGGTCGGGCGGTGCCAGGCCCGGAGGCCGCCGGCACCGCCGCCTCAGGCGCCGCCCGCCATGACCGGCGCGTCGAGGCCCTGGAGCCAGGCCAGCACCCGATCCACCACCGGCAGCAGGCTGTCGTAGACCAGACGCGACTCGGGATCCTCTTGGAGCCGGGCGAACATGTCTTCGCTGAGCACGACCCGGCGCCCCACCTTGCTGGCGAGGCCGAGGGAGCGGGCCACGGCGACGAGGGTCGGGCCGTCGAGCGCACCCTGGGGGGGCACGGCGACCACGTGGCCGGCCGCTGCGGAGAAGGCCACCAGCGACGGCATCAGCGGCCCCACCTCGAGCTTGCCGAAGCGCACGAGCAGCCCCGCGCCGCCCTCCCGGAGCCGGAGCCCCAGATCGGGCCGCCGGTCGAGCACCAGCAGGGCCGTGAGCAGCGCGAGGGCCGGACAGGTCGTGAGCAGCCGCAGCCGCAGCGAGAAGGTGTCGGGCACCGCCCGCAGCGGATCTTCGCCCGGCGCGGCCAGGCCGCCGTGGGCCCGCCGGGGCGCCTCGACGCCGTCGGGCAGCCGCACCCCCGCCGGGGCCGCGCGGTTGCGGCGGAGCAGGCTGTTGACCGCCGAGACGCCGCCGGCGAAGGCTGTCACCGTGCGAGGGAACGCCACCAACATGCCCTGCTGGTCGATGTTGTCGACATAGGCGCCGGTGGTCCGGGCGAGGGGCGGCCCGGTGTCTTCGGCCGTGGGCAGCCGGTCGGCGAGGCGGCCGGGCAGCAGGGCATCGAGCTTGCGGTCGATGCTCTCGGCGTCGGGGGTGCCGCCGAAGATGCGCCGGTCCCAGGCGGCGTAGCGCCGGGCCAGCCGCTGGTGGAGGCGCTGGTCCATGGGGGTGCGGCCGGCGCGCCGGGCCTGGGCCAGCCACTCCCGGTAGGCCGGATCGGTGAGGGCCACGAGGGCGCCGTCGCCAGCCAGCTCGCGGCGCCGCACGGCCCCGGCGGTCACGACCAGCTTCTCGCCCTCGCGCACGGCGTCGCCCCGCCGCAGGGCCATGTCGACATAGGTGCCCAGGGCAGCGTCGCGGGCGCCCATCTCGTCGAGCAGGGCCCGCAGGTGGCCGGTGCGCAGCTCGCCGTGCTCGAGCAGGGCCAGCTGGATGCGGGCGTAGACGTCGGGGTTCTCGTCGAAGCCGGCCCGGGTGTCGACCGGGCGGGGCTGGCGGGGCAGGCGCAGCCGGGGCGCGTCCGGCTCGCCCACGGCAAAGGGCAGGAGCAGCTGCTCGGAGCTGGGGCGGCGGGGGCTCGGCCGGCGCCCGAAGGCCGGGGCGATGAGGGCCCGCACGGCGCTGGCCCGGCGCAGGGCGGTCGAGGCGGCCAGCTCGGGGTCATGGGCCGTGATCCAGGCGGCGATGTCTTCGCGGCTGGGCAGGGCGGGGCGGCCCTGGAGCAGCTCGCGGGCCGCGTCGTTGCGCCAGACGGCGGCGGCGAAGTGGCGCAGCCGGTGCTGGGGCTCGGCAAAGGCCAGCTCGAGGCCGTGGCGGGTGAGCTGGAGCTCCTTGACGCCGTCGAGCAGGCCGAGCCAGGCGGCGGCCTGGGTGTAGTAGTGGACCGTGCGCACCTCGATCTCGAGCACCTCGGCGAGGGCACGGGGCCGGCGGATGCCCGCCGCGACGAGACCGACCAGCCGGATGAGCAGCTGGGGATTGTTCGCGTTGGGCAGCAGCGATGCCCGCTCTCGACGCCCCGACATGGACGGCCTCACGAGGTTGATCCGGCGGAGTGCCCCCGGGGGGCGCCCAGCCGGTGATGCCGTGGGACGCGGCAGCTTGCCACCGCGACTTGAGGTTGATTCGCGTTATAGCATTGACATGACAAGACCACGAAGAGATGCTCACGACGGAGGCCGGTGATGTCGCGCGTCGAACGGAGGATGGCCATGGCCCGGCTCGGCGGGAAGCATCAGCGGGTTGCCCCTGAGCAGCGGGTTCTCGACGCGTCCCTGCGCAGCCGCACGGCCCGGGCCGCCCGCGCCTGCCTGCGCCGCATGCAGCCGGTCGTCGTGCTCGCCCCCCGGTGGAGTGCCGTGCGCACCTTCCTCCAGGAGCTCTCCCTCGACCTCGCGGTCGGCGAGCCCGCCGTGGGCTGCCGGATCGTCGACTTCCGCCCCCTCCAGGGCCGGCCCATGGCCGAGTGCTGGCAGTACACCCTCCAGCTCATGGGCCAGCTCGGCCAGCGCAGCTGGCGCCCGACGACGCCCCTGACCGTGGCCGACCGGCGGGGCTTCCGCTGGGCCCTCGAGCAGGTCATCGAGCAGGCCCACATGGAGGCGCCCAACCCGGTGGCCCTCCTGGCAAGCGCCGTCGACACCCTCCCAGTCGACGTTCTCGAAGACATCGGCGAGGCCTGGGGGGCCTACCGCGCCCGCCACCCCGACGACCAGCGCTGTGGCCTGCTGCTCGCGGCGGCCTCGTCGGCCCGGTGGCTCAAGCTCGGAGACGCGCCCCAGCTCGAGCTCGCCGACTTCGGCCAGACCGAGGCAGCGGCCGCCATCGTGGGCCGCGCCGGGCCGCTGCCGATGCAGGACCTCGAGCTGGTCTCGCGCTTCACCGGCGGCATCCCCGGGCTGGTCGACGCCGTGGGCCGCCACGCCGAGACCGAGGGGCGGCTGCCGCGCTCTCGGGACGAGCTGCTGCGCTGCTTTGGCGCCCTGACCGACGAGATGAAGGGCGTCATCGACATCGTCGTGTCGCACGACCTGCGCGCCGACCGGCTGCAGGTGCTGCTGGGCGGCGAGGCCCTGCCCCGGGACGAGGCGGTCGACCGGCCGCTGCTGCTGTCGGGCCTCGTGCGGCCCGAGCGCGCCCAGGGCCAGGACGTGGTGCGGCTGCGGGCGCCCGCCATCGCGACGATGGTGAGCTGAGGCCGCTCACTCGGCCGGCGGCGGCGCTCCGGCACCCTCCGGCGGCGGACCGCCCGCACCCTCCGGCGGCGGACCGCCACGGCGCGGCCCCCCGGCACCCTGCGGCGGCGGCCCCCCGGCACCCTGCGGCGGCGGACCTCCGGCACCCTGCGGCGGCGGCCCCCCGGCACCCTGCGGCGGCGGACCTCCGGCACCCTGCGGCGGCGGACCTCCGGCACCGTCCGGCGGCGGACCTCCGGCACCCTGCG
>CAXQUZ010000111.1:0-2907 GCA_964226865.1 Myxococcota bacterium
CTGGCCGGCCGCGGGCACGGCGTCGACGTGGACGAATGGCATGGGTGGCTCGGGGGGGGGCAGGGGAGGGCGGGGCCGGCCTAGCCGGGGGCGCCGCCGAGGAGGGGGTGGAGGCACTGCCGATCGCAGGCCTGGATCCGGTCACGGTGGTCGCGGCCGGTGGTCCAGGCCTCGCGCAGGGCGGCGTCGGGCAGCGGGGGAAGGTGGGGACAGGCGCGGAGCAGGCCGTCGGGGCTGCGCTCGACCCGCCGGTGGGCCACGGAGCAGCGACCGCTGCCGGGCAGGCCGGGGGCGCCGTCGCCGCGTGCGCCCGCGAGGGCACCGGTGAGCTGCGCGGCGGCGGGGGCCACCGCGAGGCCGGGCGGCAGGGGCAGGGCCGGTCCCGTGTCGCGCCAGCCGGGCACGACTGCGACCGCGGTGGCGCCGGCCCGCGAGAGCCCGGTCGCGAGGGTGGCGGCGTGGGGCGCGAGCGCCGCCGACCAGAGCAGGGCGGCCTCGAGGCGCAGGGGCACCCCCCGGGCGGTCGCCGCGGCGGCGAGGGCCCAGAGGGCGGACTCGGCGGCGGGCGCGTCGGCGGTGTCGGCGAGCTGGAGCTGGACCCGGTGCAGCCCGCCGTCGACGAGGGCCCGGGCGCGGTCGGCGTCGAGGCCGTGGCCGTCGGTCACCAGCGTCGTGTGGCAGTCGAGGCGGTACGCGAGGCGCAGGGCCCCTCGGGCGGTCTCCCAGGCGGCGTCCGCGGCCTGGGTGCCCGGCCAGACCGCGACCGGGAGCGGGCCGAGCCAGGCGACCGCGTCGACGATGGTCTCGCGGGCCTGGGCGGGGCGGAGGGCGCGGTCGTCCGCGTCGGCGTCGAGCCCCGACCAGCGCGCCACCCGGAGGTCGAGGCGGGCGGGACGGACCGGTCGGCCGAGCGCCCCTGGCAGCCGCGCGCGGGCGCGGCGGGTGGCGCCGCGGAGCTGCATCAGGGCCTGGTCGATGCTGCGCATGCAGGCTCCAGGAACGGGCCGGTGCCCGAAGGGGAGGGGCGGGCGGGGGGCCGGGCCGGTGGGCGGCGGCCCCGGCGACCGGGTCGCCCGGGTGAGGATCCGCAGGTCGGGCCTGCGACGCGGGCGCCAGCCGGATAACCCGGCCCTGGACTGCGCCCCGCCCTGCGGGAGCTGCGCCCCGTCGCTCCTGGGCACCGGTGCCCTGTCCCCGCTGGGGGGCGGGCCACCCGCACGGTGGGACCACCCCCGCGGTGGCGCCTGCCCGGTGGCCCCTGGGGCGCCCCTGCCCGAGAGAGGCCCCGATGTCGTTCTTCGCCCGCAACCGTCCCGCGTCCCTCGCTGCCGTGCCCGCCGTCGTCGGGCTGGCGATGCTGGGGGGCTGCCAGGGCGACCCTGTGCTGCTCGATGCCATCGCCTGGCACGGCCAGCTCAGCTCCCTGATGGCCGAGAACACCGCGCTGGCCTACGAATTCCAAGACCTCGCGGTCGACGTCAAGAAGAAGGGCGACGACCTCGAGGCCGACGACGTGGCCAAGGATCTGGGCGGCGACCTCCAGCAGGCGGCGGCGGCCCTCGCGGCCAAGGTGCCGGCGGCCCGTCCCGCGACCCCCGACTTCCAGACCCTCCACGACGAGCTGGGCGAGATCTGGACCACCCGCGCCGAGACCTACGGCGAGGTGGTCCAGGCCTGGAAGGCCGAAGACCGCGAGAAGCTGCTGGGCATCGCCGAGTCCAACAAGGCCAACAAGCAGGCCGAGCAGTGGTGGCTCGAGCGCACCAACCGCGCCCTCGCCCCCCACAAGCTGCGCATCGAGCTCTACCCGGTGGCGGCCGCCGAGTAGCGCCGCGGTCGCGCGTCTCCCCACGCTCTGCCCCCGCCCGCGCCCGGGTCTCCCGCGCGGCGCGGGGGTGCCCTGTCTCTGCCCCGTCCCACTCCCCCGCAGGAGCCCCCCATGGCTGCCTCCCCCCGCGTCCGCTTCGCCCCGTCCCCCACGGGCAAGCTGCACATCGGCGGTGCCCGCACCGCGCTCTCCAACTGGCTCTTCGCCCGCAGCACCGGCGGCACCTACGTGCTGCGCATCGAAGACACCGATCCCGAGCGCTCCAAGCGCGAGCACGAGGAGCAGATCATCCGCGACCTCGGGTGGCTGGGCCTCGACTGGCAGGAGGGCCCCGAGGCCGGCGGCCCCCACGGCCCCTACCGGCAGTCCGAGCGCACGGCCCGCTACGCCGAGGTCTGTGACGCCCTGCTCGCGGCGGGCAAGGCCTACCGCTGCAACGCCTCCCGCGAAGAGCTCGACGCCCTGCGCGAGTCCCAGCGCGCCGCCGGCGTCGACCCCCGCTACGACCGGCGCAACCGGGACGCGGGCCTGGGCCCCGACTGTGGTCCCCACGTCATCCGGCTGAAGCTGCCCATCGACGGCACGACGGTCATCCACGACCGCATCAAGGGCGACATCGAGATCGCCAACGAGAAGCTGGACGACTTCATCATCCGGCGCACCGACGGCTCCTTCACCTACAACTTCGTCGTGGTGGTGGACGATCACGACATGGCCATCACCCATGTCGTGCGGGGCGACGACCACGTCAACAACACCCCGAAGCAGATCCACCTCTACCGGGCGATGGGCGCCGAGGTGCCGGCCTTTGCCCACCTGCCGATGATCCTGGGCCAGGACGGCAGCCGCCTCTCCAAGCGCCACGGCCACACCAGCCTCGGCTCCTACCGCGACATGGGCATCCCCCGGGAGGCCATGCTCAACTACCTGGCCCGCCTCGGCTGGTCCCACGGCGACCAGGAGATCTTCACCGAGGCCGAGCTCATCTCGCTCTTCAAGCTCGAGGACATCGGCCGCTCGGGCGAGATCGGAAGAGCGTCGTGTAGGGAAAGAGTGTCTTAAGACGTGTAGATCTCGGT
>CAXQUZ010000112.1:0-12825 GCA_964226865.1 Myxococcota bacterium
CTTGGCACTGTCCACCTTGCTCCTCAGCATCCTCGCCTGCGGCGGCGGCGACGACGAGACCCCCGACGCCGATGCGCCGCCCCCCCCACCCGAGCTCGAGGCGGGCACCCCGGTCTCGCCCAGCCCCGCCGCCCAGCCCTTCGGCAGCGGCACCCTCACGGCCACGGCCTGCGACCTCAACGGGGTGAGCTTCACCGGCGAGGGCACCTCCTCGCGCCTCAAGTCCATCGACGCGGCCATGGGCTTCGTCTACGTGGCCGACGGCGAGGGCACCCTCTACCGCTTTGTCGAGGACGAGGGCCCGGGCTGCTCGCTGCGCCTCGACAGCGGCTTCGGCGAGGGCGGCAAGATGACCTTCCCGAAGAAGATCGAGTGGGTCAGCGCCGGCGGCGACCGCCTCTACGCCAGCAACGGCATCTCCGAGACCTACGTGCTCACGGGCGGCAGCCTCTCCTACAGCTGCGCGGCCACCGGCTACGGCGAGATCCACAGCAGCGGCACCTGGGCCATCGTGCCCTGGATCAACGCGACGGTCGAGGTGGCCGAGCTCGAGGGCAGCGCCTGCACGAAGAGCGACTGGGTGCTCCAGAGCCTCAGCAACGACGAGAAGCGCCAGGGCATCTTCGACTCGGTCAACGCCAGCGCCGTCATCGGCGACGAGATCTACATCGGCGGCAGCCTCGCCAAGACCGTCGACCCCGACGGCACCCGCCGCATCGCCGCCTACAGCCGGGCGGGCAAGGAGCTGCGGCGCTTCGGCGGCGGCGGCGACATCTCCAGCGACACCCGCTTCGGCTGGATCCACGCCCTGTCGGGCTGCAGCCTCGGCGTCTGCGCCCTCGACGGCAACTTCCGCCGCCTCACGGCCTGGTCCGACGACGGCAGCCTCGCCGCTGCGGTCGACCTGAAGAAGCTGCTGGGGCTCAAGTACCCCTGGACCAACGACTTCTCCGTGGGCGAGGACGGCACGGGCTGGATCATCGCGGCGAACGACCGCAGCGAGGGCAAGCTGGCCGACGGCTTCATCTTCAAGGTCGAGGGCCTCGGCGCCACCGGCCCCGCCCGGCCCCAGGCCGCTCCCGCTGCCGCCCCCGCGGCCGGCGGCGCGAAGAGCGGCGGCCAGCGGCGCTTCGGTCTGCCCGGCAAGGCCAAGCGCCGCTGATCGGTCCCGACAGCCACCCCGAGAACGACGACGGGCGGGCCATCCTCGACAGGTGGCCCGCCCGCTCTGGCTCTGGTCCCGGGCTCACTTGCCGCGGAAGAAGAGCTCCTTGCTCATGATGAGGCGCTGGATCTGGCTGGTGCCCTCGTAGATCTGGAAGATCTTGGCGTCGCGCATCAGCTTCTCGACCGGGTACTCCTTCGAGTAGCCGTAGCCGCCGAAGACCTGGACGGCGTCGGTCGTGACCTTCATGGCCATGTCGGCGCAGAAGGCCTTGGCCATGGCGGCCTGCATGGTGTTGCGCACGCCGGCGTCCTTGAGCTGGGCGGCCTGCCAGCAGAGCAGCCGGCCGGCGTCGATGTTCATGGCCATCTCGGCGATCATGAAGGCGACGGCCTGGTGGGCGGCGATGGGCTTGCCGAAGGCGCGGCGCTCCATGGCGTACTGCTTGGCGTGCTCCATGGCGGAGCGGGCGACGCCGACGGCCGCCGAGGCGACGGAGGGGCGGGTGTAGTCGAAGGCGGCCATGGCCAGCTTCCAGCCGTCGCCCTCGCGGCCCACGAGGTTCTCGGCGGGCACCTCGACGTTCTCGAAGGTCAGGGCGCGGGTGTCGGAGGCGCGCTGGCCGAGGTTCTTCTCCTTGGCCCCGACGATGACGCCGTCCCAGTCCTTCTCGACGATGAAGGCGCTCATGCCGCCGCGGGCCTTCTTGTCGGGATCCGTGAGCGCGACGACGAAGTACCAGTTGGCGACGCCGGCGTTGGTGATCCACATCTTGTTGCCGTTGAGGATGTACTTGTCACCCTTCTTGACGGCGGTGGTGCGCATGCCCTGGACGTCGGAGCCCGCGCCGGGCTCGGTGACGCCGTAGGCGCACATCTGGAGCTCTTCGGTCATGGGCGCGAGGTACTTGCGCTTGAGGGCGTCGGAGGCGCCGAGGATGACCGGCTGCTGGGCGAGGCCGTTCGCCTCCATGGCCGTGCCGATGCCCGAGCAGCCCCAGGCGAGCTCTTCGGCGATCAGGATGCCGTCGAAGGCCGACAGGTCGAGGCCGCCGTACTCCTCGGGGATGTGGGTGTTGAGCAGGCCGATCTCGTGGGCCTTCTTGAGCACTTCCCAGGGGTACTCGCCGGTCTCGTCGTGGTGGACCGAGGCGGGCCGGATCTCGTTCGCGGCGAATTCGTGGGCGAGGTCCCGGAGGGCCTCCTGCTCCTCGGAGAGCTGGAAGGACACGGACATGGCGAGCTCCTGGGCTGGCTGGACGGGGGGCCCCCGACGGGGGGCGCACACTGCGAGGTGCGCTCCTAGCCCCTCACGGCTCGCCATGCACCCGGCTGGGGTTAGCTGCCCGCCAACACCCCGCCTGCGCGGCCGGCCCCTGGGCCCCGCGCCCTGGAGCCCCCATGCACACCGACGCCGTCGCGCGCACCATCGAGGTGGTCCCCACCCCGAACCCCGACGCCCGGATGTTCAAGCTCTCCGAGCTGCTGATCCCCTCGGGCACCCACGAGTTCAAGCGCGGCGACGCCACCGCCGACGCCCCCCTCGCCCGGGCCCTGCTGGCCCTCGACGGGGTCGAGCTCGTGCTCGTCGCCCCCCGCTTCGTGACCATCCGCAAGAACCCCGACGAGGACTGGGCCTGGCTGGAGCCCAACGTGAAGGGCGCGCTGGAGGCCTTTCTCGACTCGGGCGAGATGGCCATCTACGAGGCGCCGGCGGCCAGCAAGGCCCCGAAGCGGGCGCTCAGCGAGCTCGAGACCCGCATCCTCGCCGTGCTCGACGAAGAAGTCCGGCCGGCGCTGGCCCAGGACGGCGGCGACCTCGACTTCGAGGGCTTCGAAGACGGCGTCGTCTACCTCAAGCTGACCGGCGCCTGCGGCACCTGCCCCTCGTCCACAGCCACCCTCAAGTCGGGCATCGAGTACCTGCTCCGCGAGGAGTTCGAGGAGGTCAAGGAAGTCGTCAACGTCGACCACCCCTGAGCCACGGGCCCTCCGCCGGCCCCCTCAGAAGGCGAGCTGCTGGGGCTCCCAGACGTCGCGCAGCACGGGGGCCGCAGCCGCGAGGTCCTCGGGGGCCACGTAGATGCGCGAGATGGTGACCCCCTTGCCGCCCGCGTGCAGATCGCGGGCCACGTCGGCCATGGGACGCACCACCCGCTCGCCCCCCTGGCCCCGGTCCACGCACCACAGCCGGGGCTTCGCCGGGTTGGGCGCGCCGAGCAGGGTGCCCCGGGCCGTCGTCGGGATGGCGTCGATGTCGCGGGCGGCCAGCGCCTCGACCCGCTGCTGGAGGGCACAGGACTCGGGCGGCAGGTGGGCCTCGAAGGCGACCTTGTAGGGCTGGAAGTCGATGATGCGCCGGGCCCAGGGGTCGTCGGCGGCCCGCAGGCGGCTCCACATCCAGGCGTCGTCGGTGCCGAGGTAGGCCTCGACGTCGGCGGGCAGGGCCAGGGCGGCGGCGTTGCCGCGCACGTAGCGCTTGAACAGCTCTTCGTAGGCCACCGACTTCTGGTGGAAGTAGACCATCAGGAACATGTGCTGGCGGGCGACCATGAAGTCGTCGAAGGCGTAGAGGGCCCGCTGGTCGAGGGCGAGACAGACCCGGCCCTGGTCGTCGATGGCGCGGGTCAGGTGGCTCATGAGCCAGTTGACGTCGACCTGGCCGTAGCGGGCGCCCGTGTAGTACGAGTCGCGCAGCAGGTAGTCGAGGCGGTCGACGTCGATGTCGCCGGTGACCATCTGGCTGAGCACGGGCCGCAGGTCGAAGCCCCCCTCGAAGAAGAAGTCGTCGTCGAGGGCGATGTCGGGCGAGACCAGGGCCGCGACGTGGGCGGGGCCGAAGGGGAAGGTGGCCCGGATGGTGTCGGCGAGGGTCGACAGGGTGAGGACGGCGACGGTGTAGTCCTCGTGGTGGGCGCGCTGGTCGAGGCGGGCCGCCACCCGCTCGGGGTCGTAGGCCGTGATGCCCAGCGCCCGGAGGGGCGGCATCGCGAATTCGGCGGCGTGGCTGTAGGGCGCGTGGCCGAGGTCGTGGCAGAGGGCCGCGAGGCGCACACAGTGGCGGAAGGCCCGCCGGCGGGTGCCCGAGGAGAAGGGCTGGTCGCGGAAGCAGTTGTCGAAGGCCCGCCCGGCGAGGTGCATGGCGCCCAGGGAGTGGGCGAAGCGGGTGTGGGTGGCGCCCGGGAAGGGCAGGTGGGAGAAGCCGAGCTGGCGGATGTTGCGGAGCCGCTGCACGGCCCGGTGCTCGACCACCGCGCGCTCTGCCGGATCGATGGCGATGGCCCCGTGGATGGGGTCGCGCAGCTCGTGCGGAGGGAGCGTTGGACGGTCCATGATCGCGACCTCGGGGGGATCCAGGGAGACGGTGGGGGCGACGGGGCGTGGTATACCCCGGGAATGCCCGCAGAGGAGCCTGCCCATGGAGTCCGTGCCCGACATCGACCGCCTCGAAGTCGGCGACCACGTCCACCACGCCGACCACGGCTTCGCCCTCGTCGAGGCCCGGGACGGCGACGCTGTCGTGCTGCGGCCGCGGAGCGGGGGCCCCGAGCTGCGGGTGGGGCCGAGCGGGCTCTCGGCCCTGCGCCTCTGCGTGCCGGGCGGCTTCTTCGACGGCGCCTGCCGCGACCTGCCCGGTGCCCAGGCCCGGCTGCAGGAGCGCCCCCTCGACCAGCTCGCCACCCTCGTCGACGCCCTCGGCGGCACCGCCGAAGAGGCGGCGGTCGTGCGCTGGCTCTCGGCCCTCGGCCTGCTCGACGCCGACCGGGCCACCGCCTGGACCCACCGGGTGCGCGACCGGCTGCGGCGGGGCGAGCGACGGGACCAGCTCCGCTGGCACGAGCGGCGCTTCGAGCTGATGGAAGAGGTCACCAACCCCGAGCCCCGGGACTTCGTCTCGGTTCGGCCCCGGCTGCGCTGGCTGCGCTGGCTGCGGGCGCCCGCCCCCGAGCGGGCCCGCATGACCCACATGGCGGCCACCCGGGGGGACGAGGGCGCGCTGCGGCTCGTGCTGCGGGGCGACAACCCCGTGCCCAAGAAGTCCGAGACCGCCCTCATCCAGCGGGTTCTGGCCCACGATGCCACCGTCGCCGCTGCGCTGCTGCTGCGCCACCACGAGGGGGCCACGGCCGCCCTGGCGCGCATGGCCGGCATCCGGGCCCAGCGGGGCTTCCTGCGCGGGCTCATCTTCGCCCTGCCCGAGGCCCAGCGCACCCTCGCCGTGGTCCGGCTCATCGAGGCGGCCCTGGCCGGCGACGGCGGCGATCTGGCGGCCCTCTTCCTGAGCGACCAGCTCCCGGCGGGCCCCAACGAGGCGCTCCGGGCCCTCGACCGCGACCGGGACGCCCAGCGGCTGGTGCGGGCCCGGGACTGGCTCCAGTCGCGCCTGTCCGAGGCGACCATGGACCAGCCCGGCGCCCCGCCGGAGCCCCTGCTCACCCAGCTGCGGCCCCTCCCCCCCGACCGCCTCTTCGTGGTGGGCACGGCCCTCGCCCGGGCCCTGGCCGAGCGCCACGCCCTCGGCGACATGGGCGGCATCTCCGGCGCCCGCTGGACGAGCCGCGAGACGGTCGAGCTGGGGGTGCCCGAAGACAGCAGCCCCGCCGAGGACGTGCGGGCGGCCATGCGGCTGCTCACCGAGCTGGCCATCGGCGAGCTGCCCCGCGGCGCCCGCGTCTCGGACGAGCTGCTGCTGAGCCACGTCGCCGAGCTGGTGCCCCAGCTCGCCCCCGAGTGGACGGCCGTGCTCACCCGGGCCCTCGCCGCCGACCGCCACCTGCGCCCCTGGGACGCCCTCGATCTCTGGGAACAGCTCGCCCACGCCGAGGCCACGGCCCGGGTGCGCGCCGCCGCCCCCCGCCGGGCCCGCCTCGACCTCCAGCTCGGCTACGACAGCCACATCGGCCGGGTGAAGGCCCGGGGCAGCCAGACCAACCAAGACGCTCTCTTCTTCCAGCAAGAGGGCGACCTCTGCCTGATGCTAGTGGCGGACGGCATCAGCGTGGCCACCGCCGGCAGCGGCGACCTCGCCTCGGCCCTGCTCGTCCAGGTCGTCTCGGCCCGCTGGGAGGCCGCCGCCCCCGACCTCTCGGGCGCGGGCGCCGAGGCCTGCCGCGACTTTCTCGAGATGGCCCTCGCCGAGGCCAACCAGAGCATCTGTGACGCCGCCATGCGGCTGGCCGGGGGCGACCTGCGCCGCCACATCCCGATGGGCACGACGGCCCTCGCGGCGCTGATCCACCGCGACGAGGTGGTGCTCGCCAGCCTCGGCGACTCGCCCGCGTGGCTGGTGGGCAGCGTCGGCGCCGCCCGCCTCAACAGCGACCAGAACGTGCGCGGCCAGTGGCTCCGGTCCTGGCAGCACCACGAGCCGGTCGACCTCGCCGGCGAGGGCAACGCGCTGGTGGGCTACTGCGGCCACTTCGACGAGGACTGGCGTCCGGCCCCCATGAGCCCCTGGTTCCAGCGGCTGCGGCTGCTGCCGGGCGAGACCCTGGTGCTGACGAGCGACGGCTTCCCCGACTACGCCGCGGCCACGGCCGCCGAGCGGGCCGCCATGCTCGAAGAGGCCGTCCAGGAGGACGATCTCAACGCCGGCTGCCGCAAGCTGGTCGCCTGGGCCAACGACGGGGGCGGCGGGGACAACATCACCGTTCTTGCCGCCCGTGTCACCGGCGCAAGCCCGCGCGGACGAGGCGGTTAGGCGCGAGCGACAGCGAGCCCCGGAGCTGCCGTGCCCCCTGACTTCCGCGACGCCATCCGCAGCCGCATCGTGCTCTTCGATGGCGCCATCGGCACCGAGATCTACGCCCGCGGCGTGTTCATCAACCGCTGCTACGACGAGCTGAGCCTCTCCGATCCCGAGCTCGTGCGCCAGATCCACGCCGACTACCGCGAGGCCGGCGCCGAGGTGCTGACCACCAACACCTTCGGGGCCAACGCGATCCGGCTCCAGCCCTTCGGCCTCGCCGAGCGCATGGCGGCCATCAACGCCGCGGCGGCGAAGACGGCCCGGGCCGTGGCCGGCGACCGGCTGTGGGTCGGCGGCAGCATCGGCCCCGTGGGGGTGCCCCTGGCCCCGGTGGGCAAGGTCTCCCCCGGCGAGGCCTACCAGGCCTACCGCGACCAGGTGCGGGTGCTGGTCGACAACGGCGTCGACCTCTTCATCCTCGAGACCTTCGCCAACATCGCCGAGCTGTGGCAGGCCGTGCGGGCCGTGCGGGCCGAGTGCGACCTGCCGATCGTCGCCTGCATGACCTACCCGACGGCCTCGGGCCTCGAGGACGACCGGCTGGAGGGCCCGAGCCCCGAGCACGCCACGGCCGTCATGAACGGCTGGGACATCGACGCCCTCGGGGTGAACTGCTCGATGGGGCCGCGCGGGGTCCACCAGGTGCTCGAGCGCATCCTGCCCATCGCCGAGAAGCCCGTCGTGGCCATGCCGAACGCCGGCCTGCCCCAGACGGTGGACGGGCGCACCCTCTACCTCGCCAGCCCCGAGTACATGGCCGAGCACGCCCGGCGCATGGCCCAGCTCGGCGCCCACGGCGTCGGCGGCTGCTGCGGCACGACCCCGGGCATGATCCGCGAGATGCGGGTCTTCCTGCGGTCGATCTCGCCGGTCCACCAGGCCCCCGTCACCCCCGCCGCCCGCACCCAGGACGCGACCCTGCCCGAGCCCCCCGGGGCCGAGCCCGTGCCGGTCGCCGAGCGCACCGAGTTCGCCAAGCGGCTGCTCGGCGGCAAGTTCTGCGTCTCGGTCGAGCTCGACCCGCCCCGGGGCATCGACCCCACCCGCGCCGTCGAGGGGGCCGCCCGGCTCTACCGGGCCGGCGTCGACGTGGTCAACATCGCCGACGGGCCCCGGGCGGTCGCCCGCATGGGCCCCGCCGCCCTCTCCCAGCTCGTGCGGGCCCGGGTGCCCCCCATGGAGACCGTGGTCCACTACTGCTGCCGCGACCGCAACCTGCTCGGCATGCAGATGGACCTGCTCGGGGCCCACGCCCTCGGCCTGCGCAACATCCTCGCCGTGACCGGCGACCCGCCGAAGATGGGCACCTACCCCGACGCCACGGCCGTCTTCGACATCGACAGCATCGGCCTCATCACCTTCATCCAGCTGCTGAACCGGGGCCTCGACTTCTCGGGCCAGCCCATCGGCGGCCAGACGGCGATGTTCGTGGGCGCCGGCTGCAACCCGGGCGCCGTCGACGTCGATCTCGAGGCCGCCCGCTTCCTGCGCAAGGCCGAGGCGGGGGCCGAGTACTTCTTCTCCCAGCCGGTCTACGATCTCGACCTGCTCGAGCGCTTCCTCGACAAGACCAGCGCCGCGTCGGACGTGCCCTTCATGGTCGGCATCCTGCCCCTGGCCTCGGCCCGCAACGCCGAGTTCCTCCACAACGAGGTGCCCGGCATGCAGGTGCCGGACGCGGTCATGCGGGCCATCAAGGCGGCGCCCACCAAGCAGGCCCAGCGCGAGGTCGGCATCCAGGTGGCCCAGGAGGCGCTGGCCGCCTGCAAGGCCCACCCGCGGGTCAAGGGCGTCTACGTCTACCCGCCCTTCGGCTCCTACAAGGCCGTGCTGCGGCTGCTCGACGGGGTGCTCGAGCCGCCGGCCGACGCCGACAGCATCGCCCCGCCGGCCCTGCCCCAGCGGCGCTGAGGGGCCCGCCGCGGCCGCCCCCCCGGGAGGCGCCGCGGGCGGCACGGGTAAGGAAAATGTAAGCAGGCCAGGGAACACCGGAGCGTCGGTGGGGGGTCAGGGGCGCGCGAGAGGGTGGCCCCCCTCCCCTGCCCGCCGGGTGCCGGCAGCAGGACAGGGCCGACCTCCGCGGGGTCACCGCCAGCTCCTGATGCACTGTGCGGAAACACTGATGTTCACGCCATCCTCGGGTGGTGCGGCCACCGGTCTGCCCGCCGTGTTCCCTCCCGCTGGCGCCCGTCGCCAGCCCCTCCCTCCCCTGGAGACGCAGATGTCCTTCTCGAAGTCCCTTCCCGCCCGCCGCGCCGCCACCGCCCGCCTCTCCCGCGCCCTCGCGGTGGCCGCCGGCGCCGGCCTGCTCGCCCTCACCCTCTCCAGCGGCGACGCCCTGGCCAAGAAGAAGAAGAAGGCCGCCGCCAGCGAGGCCCCCGTGGCCATGGAGATCGTCGAGACCGGGGTGTCGGCCCTCGACGACGTCTTCCAGCCCGCCGGCGCCATGCTGGGCAGCCTCGACAGCTCGACCCAGAGCCTCACGTCGGTGAACCAGAAGGTCGTGGCCGCCATGGGCCTCGGCGCCGACTCGTCGGTGGCCGACGCCATCGCCCTGATGAAGGAGAAGGCCGCCGGCAAGTTCGAGGTCTCGGTCGCCGACATGAAGCCGGCGGTCAAGGTCGCCGAGGACGCGCCCGACGACGTCAAGGCGGCCGTCGCGGCCACCAACGAGGGCGGCCAGGCCATGGCCGACGCCATCAAGGCCCTCGGCGAGCTGCCCGCCCAGTCCAAGGAGCTCATCGCCGCTGCCAAGTCCCTGCCGGGCAAGGTGCCCGCCGCCGCCAAGGAAGCGGGCCTCAAGCCCACCGAGCTGGGCGGCCTGATGAAGAAGGTCAAGGGCAACGTGGCCGCGGTCAAGGGCATTCCCACCGCCGCCAAGGGCACCCTGGAGGCGGCCAAGGGCAACGTCGAGCTCATCCAGAGCCTCGCGCCCGCGACCCCCGCCGAGTAGTCCCCGCCCCCCTCCGCACCCCCGGCCCGCCGCCGGGGGTGCGCCGTTCTCGGCACCGGCACGCGCGCCCTGACCAGCGCCCGGGAGGCAGGGCGTACAATGGCGCCACCCCGCCCCGCGGCCCGCCGCCGCGCTGCCCCCCCGCCGAGGACGCCCCCGTGCCTGTGCCCCTGGATCCCCAGCCCGGCGACCGCATCGGCCGCTGGGAGGTCGTCGCGGCCATGCGCCGGCGGGGCCACCTCGTCTACGCCTCGGTGCGGCCCTGGGACGGGCACGGCGGCCGCGCCGTGCTCGTGATGCGCAGCCACCCCAGCGCCGAGAGCGCCCAGGCCGAGGCGGCCACCCTCGCCCCCCTGCTCGACCTCGAGGTCGAGGGCTTCGAGACCATCCAGGATCTGGGCCTGCACGGGCTGCTCTGCTGGTGGGTGCGGGCCCCCCTCCGGGGCCGGCCCCTCGACCAGGCGGCCGTGGCCATCGCTGCGACCGGCCCCCGGGGGGCCGCCCTGCGCCGCTGGGGCGCCCGGGCGGCCCGCATCCTCGCCCGGCTGCATGCCCAGGGCATCTGCCACGGGGCGGTCGGGGTCGAGGCCGTGCGCATCGACGAGGCCGGGGGGGTGAGCCTCGGGGGGCTGCGCGAGGAGGGGGCCGCGAGCCGCCCGGGCACGGCCGGCGCCGTCGCCCCCGAGCAGCTCGCCGGCGCCCGGGCCAGCCCCGCCGCCGACGTCTACGGGCTGGGGGCCGCCCTCCACATCGCCCTCACCGAGGCGCCCGCCGGCCAGGACACGGTCACCACCCCCTGGGGCGGTGGGGCCCGGGCGCCCGCGCCGAGCCCCTGCCTCGTGCGGCCCGAGGCCGAGCTCGACCTCTGCGCCATCATCGCGCGGGCCCTCGCCCTGACCCCGGTGGCCCGGCCCTCGGCCGCGGCCCTGGCAGGCCTGCTCTCGGCGCCCCCCCAGCCCGGGGCCGCCGGGCCGCGCTGCCCCGACACCCTCGGCCGCGACCGCGAGCTCGCGGCGCTGGTCTCCAGGCTGCGGGGCCCGGGCCCCACCCTGACCCTGCTCCGGGGCCCCGCGGGCAGCGGCCGCCACCAGCGCGTCGACGCGGCCCTGCGCCAGCTGCTGCGCGACCAGCTCCAGCTGCTGCGGGTGCGGGCCTGGCCCGACCGCCCGGGCGCCGCCGTCGCCGCGCTGCTCGCCCAGGCCGCCGCCGTGGCCCCCGAGGCCGGGGCCGTGGGCGCCGAGGGCCCCCTGCTGTGGACCCTCTGGCCCGAGCTCGGGGGGGTGGGCGCCGAGGCCCCCGGCACGGTCGAGGCCACGGCCCTCATCGCCGCGGCCACCCGGGTGCTCGCCCGGGCGGCGGGGCCGTCGGGCATGGTGCTCTGTGTCGATCGCCTCGAGCAGGCCGATCCCCTCACCCTCCGGGCCCTCGCCCGCATCGCCCGCCAGGGGGGGCCCCGCCTCCACGTGGTCGCCCTGGCCGACGACCGCTCGCCGCCGGCCCACCTCCGGCGCTGGCTGCGGCGCCTCGAGGAGTCCGACCTCGGCGAGGTGCTCACCCTGCCCGACCTCGACGCGGCCCACTGCAGCCGCATCGCCCACAAGGTCCAGCCCCTCGCCGAGGGCCCCGTGCCCGCGCCGGCCGGCAGCCCCCAGCGGGCCGTCGAGGCGGGCCACGCCGCCTTCTTCGCCGCCCGGGCCGAGCCCTGGTCGCCCCCGCCCGAGGCCCTGCTGCCCCTGGCCCTGGCCGAGGTGCCCGTGCTGCCCGCCGTCGTGCGCCACCTGGGGCCCGATCCGGACGCCGCCCTGGCCGCCGGCTGGCTCGTGCCGGCCCCGCCCCATGACGGCGTCCCGGCGCCGGGCCTCGTCCTGGCGCCCCGCTACGCCGCCTGGGCCCAGGCCCGGATCCAGAACCTCCGCACCGCCCACGATCAGCTCGCCGCCGCCATCGCCGCCGCCGACCCGGCGCCCGGGGCCCGCCGCTGGGAGGCCCTGCACCGCCTGCTCGGCGCCCAGCCCCACCAGGCCCGGCAGGCCCTCGCCCTCGCCGCCGCCCACGCCCTCGAGGCCGAGGCACCGGCCCAGGCCCTCGGCTGGCTCCACACCATCGACCGCCTCGGCCGCCCCCGGGCCGCCGACGCCGCCGATCTCCCCCCCCAGCGTGCCCTCCGGGCCCGGCTGCGGGCGGCCCTCTCCCTGGCCAACCCCCGGGCGGCGCCGCGTCCCGAGCTGCTGGCCCAGTTCCGGCGGCGCGCCCAGACCGAGGCCGACCACGCCGAGGCGCGCATCCTCGAGGGCTGGATGCGCCGCCGCCACGGCGACCCGGGCCGGGCCCGCACCACCTGGCGCGGCGTCGCGGTCGACCCCGGCGTGCCCCCGACCCACCGGGCCCGGGCCGCCCAGCTCTGGACCGAGGCCTGCATCGAGCAGGGCAGCATCGAAGACGCCCAGGCCGCGGTGGCCGTGGCCCGGGCCGCCGCCCAGCTCGCCCCCGCCGACGCCGGCGCGGCCCACCGCAGCGCCACCATGGCCGAGCTGGCCCTGCTCGGCGCCCGGGGCGACGCGCGCCAGATCGCCGACCTCGCCGACCAGGCCCTGCTCGCCACCCGCATGCGGCCCCTCTCGGCGGCCCGGGTGCGGCTGCGGCGGGCCCGGGCCTCCCGCGACCTCGACGAGGCCTCTGCCGCCCAAGACGACGTGCTGCACGCCATCTCCAGCCTCGACAGTGCCCGGGAGAGCCGGGCCCTGCGGCTGGGGCTGCGGGTGCTCCAGGCCCACCTGGCCCTCGACCGGGGGGCCCCCGAGCGCGCCCGCCAGCTGCTCCGCCAGACCCACGCCTCGCTCGCAGGGCTCGACGGCTTCGACCGCGAGCGCCTCCTCGCGCGCTGGTGGGCGGCGGCCCTGCGCCTCGCCACCTGGTGCGGCGAGCACGCGACGGCCGCCGGGCTGCTCCAGCACCCGCC
>CAXQUZ010000113.1:0-3927 GCA_964226865.1 Myxococcota bacterium
GCGTGACCGAAAGGAGGCGCGGGCTCATGCTCAGTCCCGGTCTCGAGTACTCGGACCGGCGCGGAATCGAGCTCCGCGCCTCCCCCCGGCTTCACCCACGCTACCCGGCGATGTCTGACACAAGCGCGCCCGCCTCCCCGCGGGGGGGCGGCGACCTTCGGTGACAGGCCAGGGTGGCGGGTGGCGCGGGCGCCGGGCACCCTGAGGGTGCGGCGGTCGCCTCCCCGTGCAGCGAGGACGACCGATGAATCCCTGGCAAGCCTGGACCCAGAGCGGCCCCGAATCGACCACCCCCGCCTGGAACGAGGCCACCCAGCTGGCCTTGCTCTGGGGCGACGAGGCGACCGCGCTCGACGGCCGCTGGCCCGAGCTGCTCCGCAGCCTGCGCCACCTCGGCGCCGTCACCACGATGGTCGAGAACGAGGCCTGCGCGCTGGCCGTGACGGGCCCCCTCCGCTCGCCACCCTCCGGGGGCCGCAGCCTGCGCCTCGACGGCCCCCAGTCCCGGCTGAGCATCGCCCGCGACCGGCTGGGCTTCGCCTTTGCCACGGGCACCCCCCGGCGCAAGGGCCTGGCCTCGGGCTTCACCTTCCACGGGGTGGACGGGGGCCGGCTGGTCGCGATGGAGCTGGACGAGAGCGAGGACCTCTCGGCCTTCCGTGAGGTGGCCCAGGCCCACCGCGCCACCCACGACATCGCGCTGCCCCAAGGCGCGACCCCGGCGGCCCCCCGCCAGCGTCCCCCCAGCCTCGGGCCCTCCTTCCTCCAGGCCTGGGCCCGCGTCCGCACGCACGCCGACCTCGACCGCATGCTCGACCTGCTCCACATCTCGCGCATCCCCGCCTACCAGCTGCTCGCGGCCCAGGGCACGACGCCCCTCGACGCCCAGGCCTTCCTGGACGCCCTGGCGGCCATGTTCGAGGGCGACACCGAGCTGGTCTTCGCGGTGGGACGGGACGGCGTGGAGCTGCGCGCCCGGTCGAACCCGGCGCGGCTGGCCTGCAACGGCCCCCAGCTCGTGCTCCAGGGAGACGAGCTCGCCCTGGCCATCGACCTGCGCTTCGTCCACCAGTCCTGGCAGGTCGACATCATGGGCCACAGCGCCCTCGAGCTGCTCGACGAGGACGGGGATCTGCTCCTGCGGGTCGGGTCGCCGGTGCTCTTCGACCAGGCCGAGCGACCATGCTGGACCCGCCGGGCTGCCCGCTGAGCCCTGGCCTGGGGGCGCCCTGCTCTTCGCGGGGCGGGCGCCCTCAGCCCGGCCACTGCCCGGGCCCGTACGACCACCGGTCGACGTTGGGATCCCAGGGGTCCCAGGTCGGGATGGCGGCCAGCGCGTCGTGGTAGCGGGGCGGCACGACCCCGGGCACGAGGAAGGCCTTCTGGCGGTGGAGCTTGTAGGGGTTGCGCAGCTCGATGCCGAGCACCCCGAGCACCCCCCGGGCCACGTACCAGGTCGCCTGGGGGTTCCAGCCGTGGGCGATCTTGATGACCACGCCGAGGCCCCGGGGGTAGTCGGGATGCAGGATCGACAGCCCGAGCAGCCCGTCGGCGCCCTCCTTGGCGATGACCCGGCCGCCGCCCGACTTGATGCAGGTCGTGTCGAGGCGGTTGAAGCCGCCCACCAGATCCGGCTCGCTGACCATGGCCTCCCAGATCCAGTCCCGGTCGGGATCGGCGGCGAAGGCGGCGTAGCAGCGGGCCAGCTCGTTGACGGTCATGGCGACCGTCGGCAGCCCGTCGCCGTCCCGGGCGATGCGCCGGGGCTCCCAGCCCTCGCCGAGGATCTCGCGGACCACGCCCATGTAGGCGCTGAAGATGGGGTGGGTGGGCAGGGTGTAGCCGACCCGCGACCAGCCCCGCTCGCGGCAGCCCCGGAGCAGGGCGGCGTGGTGGCCCGACGAGTTGTTGAACCAGCGGCGGGGCCGGCGCACCTGGCGACCGAACTGGACCAGGGGCAGGTCGAGGGGCGTCTGCATCAGCCCCCACTCGCTCTCGGGCAGGATGGACTGGGCGGCGGCGACATGCTCGGCCGAGCCGTTGTGGCTGGCGACCGAGATGGCGCGCTGCTTGCCGTCGAGGCAGCCGAGGGCGTCGGCAAAGGCCCGCACGTAGAGCAGCTTCATCATGCTGCGGCCGTAGCAGAGCACGTTGCCGCCGAAGGCATGGAAGGACTCGTCGCCGTGGCACCAGGCCACGGCCCCGTGCACGGTGTTCTCGGAGACGCCGTTGCGCCGGTAGTCGACCAGGGGCTCCCACTCGACGTCGCGGCCCGTCGCCAGGCCCGGCACCGCCTCGCCGAAGGTGCTGGCGGGGTAGTGGCGCCGGGCGTCGGGGGCGACCGCCGGGCTGTCGGCGGCAGGGGTGGGCGCGGGACCGGTGCTGTCGGACATGGGACCTCCGGAGGCCTCCCGTACCTTGTCCATGCGGGGGGCGCCCGGGGTGCCCCGCTGCGCTACGCTCTCGGCCGCGGGCGCCACCGGTGCGCCCGGGGAGTCTCGCCGTGAGCCGCTCTGCCTCCGATGCCCGTGCTGTGGGCGGTGCTGCTGTGGCCGCGCCGGCGGTGCGTGCCCGCCTGGGCCCCCGGGGCACGGAGCTGGTCGAGACCAGCCTCGCTGTCGATGTCTTCGCGACCTACGCCCACGAGCCCCTGCTGCGGGTCCGGGCGGGCGGGCGCTGCTGGGCCCTGCCCCACACCCTGCTCCTGCCCGCGGGGGTCGCGCCGCTGCGCCTCACGGTCGGGCGCCGCCCCCACCGCCCGGGCGCGGGGGTTGCGCTCGGTCCGGTCCTGGCGCGGCTCCGGGCCGACCCCCGGCGCTTCGACGGCACCCTCGTCGCCCTCCGGGCGCTGGAGCGCACGGCGACCGGGTGGGAGGGGCGGGTGCGGCCGGTGTCGTACTTCGCCGCCCGGGCCAGCGAGTCCCTGCTCGACACCTCTGGGCTGCGCGAGCGCGAGGCCCAGGGCGGGCGGCTGCCCCCGGTGGGCACCGGGGCCCTGGCGGGCGACATGGGCGTGGTGGTGCTGCTCCAGACCGCCGACGACCGCCTCGTGATCCAGCGCCGGGGCCCGACCCTGGACTGGCGGGCGGGGCTGCTCAGCGTCACGGCCAGCGGCTCCCTCGAGCCGGGGCCCGACCTCCGGGATGCGGTGCTCGACCGGGCGGCCCTGCTCCGGGGGGCGGCCCGCGAGCTGCGCGAAGAGGTGGGGGTCGGCCACGAAGATGGCCTGGAGATGAGCTTTCTCGGCATCTGTCGTGAGCTCGCCCGGGGCGGCAAGCCCGAGGTCTATGTGGCCGCCCGGGTCGGTCTGGACGCGGCAGCGGTGGCGGCGCGCCAGCGCGGGGCCCGGGATGCCCACGAGGGGGCCGGCCTGCGGACGGTGCCGGTGCCCGCGAGCGGTGCGGCCCTCGACGACCAGCTCGCGGCGCTGCTGGCGGAGGCCGACCCGGCGCTGCTCGCTGCCCTGCTCCTCGACGGCTGTCGCCGCGGCCTGGCGCGGATCGAGACGTGAAGCGGCTGCTGCGGGCCCTCGCCCTGCTCCTCGCCCTCGCGGTCGCCGGGATCGCCACGACCACGGCGGCCATGCTCTGGGTGGTCGCCAGCCCGGCCCGGGTCCAGCAGCTCGTGGACTGGAGCCTGCGCGACAGCGGCGTCGACGTGCGCTTCTCCGAGGCGCGCCTCCACAAGGGCCCGCTGCCTTGGACCTGGCGGCTCCAGCTCGACGGCCTCGCCGTGGTGCCCGAAGACCCCGCTGCGCCGCGCCTCTCGCTCGACCGGGCACGGTTCCGGATCCCCGGCGTCGTGGGGCTGGCCGCGGGCCGCATCCACCTCGGCCACGTCGAGCTGGACGGGCTCCACATCGTAAACAGTTACAGATTCAATATTTATAACTTCGAGCGGTACGTCTTGATGGCCTCCAGATGAACC
>CAXQUZ010000114.1:0-3921 GCA_964226865.1 Myxococcota bacterium
TCGCCGCCATCCGCAACGGCGACCGGGTGGGCATGCTGGCCTTCACCGAAGAGGTCGAGCAGTTCCTCCCGCCGCGGCGCGCCCGGGGCCACGCCTGGCAGGTGCTCCGGGCGGCCTTCGCCCAGCCGCCGGCCCGCCGGGGCACCGACCTCGTGGGCGCCCTCGAGCGCACCATGGCCAGCCTGCGCCGCCGGGCGGTGGTCTGTGTGCTCTCGGACTTCCTGGGCGGCCCGGGGGACGACCTCGCGGCCCCCCGCTTCAGCCGGCCGCTGGGGGTGCTCGCCCGGCGCCACCAGGTCAATGCCTTCCTCGTCCACGATCCGCTGGAAGAGAGCATTCCCGCCGGCATCGGCCTGGTCGAGCTCGAGGACGCCGAGACCGGCCAGCGGCGCCTCGTCGACACCAGCCGGCTGCGCCCGCGGCTGCCCGTCGCCGAGCGGCTCCAGCAGATCCGCCGCACCGGGGCCTGGGCCAGCGCCGTCTCGACGGCCGACGATCCCTTCGCCCAGCTCCTCCAGCACTTCCGCCGCCTGGAGCGCAGCCGATGAGCGCCGCCTCCCGCCGTGCCCGGCCCGCCGGGGCCCTGTCGCTGCTGCTGCTCGCTGCGGGCTGCCGTGGCCCCCTGCGCGCCCCCCTCGCGCCGGCCCAGGTCGACGTCCAGCTCACCGTGGTCGAGCCCCAGGTCGACGCGGGCATGCCCGTCACCATCGAGCTCCACTCCTGGACCTCCGGGGACTGGGAGCTGCCGCCGCTGGTGCCCGGGGTCCAGGCGCCCGGGGCCGACCCCGACGCGCCGCCCGAGCTGGTGCTGCGCCAGACGGCCGACGAGGGGCCCGTGTCCGACGGCGGGCGCCAGCACCGGCTCCAGCGCTTCGAGCTGTCGGGGCCCGACGGCAGCTACATCGTGGGGCTGCCCGAGCTCGAGGCCGCCGGCGCCGGGGACGCCGTGCGCACCATCGAGGTGCCCCCGGTCTTCGTCGACATCGGCGTGGCCCCGCCCACGGCGGGCGATCTGGGCGAGCTCGTGGCCGCGCCGCCCCCGGAGCCGCCGCCGGTCTGGCCCTGGGTGGCCGCCGGAGGAGGGGTGCTCCTCGCGGCGGGCATCGCGGCCTGGCTCGTCCACCGGCGCCGCCACCGGCCGCCGCCGCCCCCGGTGCCCGCCCACGTCCGGGCCCGGGAGGCCTGGGATCGGGCCCGCGCCTCTGGGCTCGACGAAGACGCCCTCGCCCAGGAGCTCTCGGGCGTGCTCCGCGCCTACCTCGAAGCGCTGAGCGGCTGGCCCGCCACGGCCCGCACCACCCGCGAGATCGACCGCTACCTCGGGGCCGAGGGGCTGCTGGACGGCGACCACCGGGCCCGCGCGCGCCGCATCCTCGACGCCACCGACCGGCGCAAGTACGCTCGCGAGGGCGGTGGCCAGGGCTTCTTCGAGGCCCTCGACGACGACTTTGCCGCCGTGCTGGCCGCCACCACGCCCCGTGTCGCGCCCGAGAGCGCCGGGGACGCCGGGGGCCCCGATGCCTGAGCTCGGTGCGCCCTGGGCGCTGCTGCTGCTGCCGATCGCGCTGATCCTGCCCTGGCTCCAGCGCCGGCCCCGCCTGGCCCACGCCTCCCTGGCGGCGGTGCGCGACGGGGCGAGCCTGCGCCTGCTGCTGGCGCCCCTCCCGGCGGTGCTGGGCTCGCTGGCCCTGGCCTGTCTGGTCGTGGCCCTCGCCCGCCCCTGGCATGTCGACCGCCAGCGCCAGGTCGAGCGCGAGGGCATCGACATCCTGCTGGTGCTCGACACCTCCGGCTCGATGGAGGCCCGCGACTACACCCTCAACGGCCGGGACGCCTCGCGCCTCGCGGCGGCCAAGGAGGTCATCGCGCGCTTCGTCGAGGGGCGGCCCGACGACCGCATCGGCCTCGTGGTCTTCGGCGAGGAGGCCTTCACCCAGGTGCCGCTGACCACCGACCAGCGCGCCATGGGCCTCTTCCTCACCCAGGTCGACATCGGCATGGCGGGCCAGCGGGCCACGGCCGTCGGCGACGCCATCGCGGTGGCCGGCAAGCACCTCAAGGAGCTCGACGCCCCCTCGAAGGTGGTCATCCTGCTCACCGACGGCCGCTCGAACGCCGGCCAGGTCGACCCGCTCGTGGCGGCCGAGGCGGCCCGGGCCCTGGGCATCAAGGTCTACACCATCGGCATCGGCGGCACAGGCGGCGGCGGCCGGGGGCTGCTGGGGCTGCTCGGGGGCGGCGGCGGCTCCGACCTCGACGAGGACACCCTCAAGGCCATCGCCGCCAAGACCGAGGCCCGCTACTTCCGGGCCGACGACACCCAGACCCTCGAGACGGTCTACGCCACCATCGACGAGCTCGAGACCTCGACCGCCGAGGTGACCGAGTTCGTCCACCGCGAGGAGCGCTACCAGCCCTGGCTCGTGGCCGGGCTCGTGCTGTTGCTGCTCCAGCAGTTTCTCGCCCAGACCTGGCTGCGGAGGCTCCCATGAGCTGGGGCAACCCCATGGCCCTCCACCTGCTCTGGCTCGCGCCCCTGCTGGCCGTGCTCTTCGTCGCCGCCTGGCGCTCCCGGCGGGCCGCACTCGCGCGCCTGGGCCCGGTCGCGGCCGCGCGGGTGAGCGACGGGGCCCTCGCCCTGCACGCCCGCCGCCTCGCGCTCGGGTGGCTGGCGGTGGTGCTCGGTGTCGTGGCCCTGGCCCAGCCCCGCTGGGGCTACCGCTGGCAGGAGCTCAAGCGCGAGGGCCTCGACCTCGTCGTCCTCCTCGACGTGTCGCGCTCGATGGATGCCACCGACGTGAGCCCCTCGCGCATGGAGCGGGCCCGGCGCGAGGTGCTCGATCTGGTCGAGCTGCTGGCCGGCGACCGGGTGGCCCTGGTGATCTTCGCCGGGGGCGCCTATCCACGCATGCCCCTGACCCTCGACTATGGCGTGCTGGAGCATGTTGTGCGCGACTCGGCCACCGAGTCCCTCGTGGCCCAGGGCTCGGACCTGGGCGCCGCGCTGGAGACGGGCCTCGCCCTGCTGGGCGAGAAGGGCACGGCCGACCGGGCCATGCTGCTCATCACCGACGGCGAGGACCACGAGGGGCGGGCCCGCGACGTGGCGGCCCGGGTGGCGGCCGCCGGCGTCCACCTCTACGTCATCGGGGTCGGCACGGCCGAAGGGGCGCCCATCCCGGTGGACGGCGGCGGCTTCAAGAAGGACCAGGACGGCCGCATGGTGCTGTCGAAGCTGGACGAGGGGCTGCTCACCGACATCGCCAAGGCCGGCGCCGGCGCCTATGTGCGCTCGGGCGGCGGCAACCAGGACGTGCGGGCCATCTACGAGGGCGAGATCCGCGGCCGGCTCCAGGGTGCGGAGGAGGGGGTGCGCCGCGAGAAGGTCTGGGACGAGCGCTTCCAGTGGCCCCTGGGGGCTGCCGTGCTGCTGCTGATCGGCGCGGGGCTGCTGCGGCCCGGCCGGCTGCGGCTCCCGGGCGTGGCGGCGGTGGCGCTGGCCGTCGCGGCGGCGGGGGCGGGCCCGGCCCGGGCGGACGAGGGGACGGCCACGGTCGAGGCCCTCGCCCAGGCCCAGGCCGAGGCGCCGGACGACCCGGCCCTGGCCGAGCAGCTCGGTGCGGCCCTCCACGCCGCGGGCCGCCACAACGAGGCCCACGACGTCTTCTCGGGGCTGGCCGAGCGCGCGGTCGACCCGGCCCAGCGCCAGCGGGCCCGCTACAACGCGGGGCTGGCGGCCTACCGCAGCGGTCGACTCACCCGCGCCACCGAAGACTGGCAGCGGCTGGTCCAGGAGGCGCCCGACGGTCCCCTCGCGGAGCAGGCCCAGCGCAACCTCGGGCTGGTCCAGCAGGAGCTCGCCCGGCGCACGGGCCAGGAGCCGCCCCCCCAGGACGGCCAGCAGGGCCAGGACGGCCAGCA
>CAXQUZ010000115.1:0-7808 GCA_964226865.1 Myxococcota bacterium
CCTACACGACGCTCTTCCGATCTGCCTCTACGACGGCTACAACACCTGGACGGGCCAGCAGTACTACGGCGTCAACGCCGTGGTGACCGACACGGGCCTCGCCTGGAGCTCGAACGGCGGCGCCGCCTTCGCCACCGCCGTGACCGACGACGGCGCCGATGCCCTCTACAACCAGATCCAGGGCAGCTTCGCCTGGGAGGGGCCCGCCGCCGCCGGCACCTGGCTCGAGACCACCGTCGACGCGGACTTTTTCTGGTACTCGGCCCGGGTCGCGGACCGGCCCGGCGGCAGCGTCAGCATCCAAGGCCGCCTGGGCATCGAGGATCCCGACGTCCAGACGGTCATCATCGAGATCGAGGCCATCGACCCCGCCTGGGGCGCGGGCTGTGCGGACGAGCCGGCCGGCAGCCTGTCGGTGCTCACCGCCGGCGGCGACTGGATCGACGTCTTCTTCGACGGCAGCACCTGGGAGGCGCTCGATCCGGGCCCGGCCGTCTGCGATGGATGCGGCCAAGCCTGGTACAAGGGTGCGCCGATCGGTAGTGTGTGTCTGGACTTCCCCGCACTCGCCGACCCCGCCCACTGGCCCTGGCCCCGCTGATTCCCCCGGAGCTCCGATGTCGTCCTGCCGCCCCGCCCTCGCGACCGCCCTCGGAGCCCTCCTGCTCAGCCCCCCCGCCGCCGCGGCCGACGGCTGGCGCCAGCTCCGCCTCGACCACGCCGAGGCCTCGAGCTTCCTGCGCTCGAACTGGAACAAGTTCGAGGAGAACTACCACCCGAACTACGTCGGCGACGACAACCCGGCGACCGCCTGGGTGGAGGGTGCCGAGGGCCAGGGCGCGGGCGAGCAGCTCGTGCTTCCCGTCTCGACCCTGTCGTCCGCCCGGGCGGTGAAGCTGCGGATCCGCAACCGCTACCAGAAGTCGGAGGCCCTTCTGCGGGCCAACAGCGCGCCCCGCGAGCTGAAGGTCGAGGTGCTCCTCGGCCCCGAGGTGGTCGCCACCACCACGCGCTCCCTGGCCGCGGCAATGGGCTGGCAGGAGCTCGAGGTGGCCCTGCCCGAGCGGGCCGGGCTCTCGGCGGTGCGGCTGACGGTGCTGAGCACCCACCCCGGCACCCGCTACGCCGACACCTGCATCTCGGACGTCGAGGTCTGGGCCGACAGCAGCGTGCCGCCCAGCGCGCCGATGGAGGCCGCCCGCCAGCAGAAGCTGGACGCCTGGATCACCGAGCGGGTGGCGGCGGCGGCCTGGTTTGCGAGCCAGCCCGTCGAGCTGCCCTTTGCCTCCACTTCCTACACCAGCACCACAACCCACACCACGCCGGAGGAAGGCGCGGTCGCGGCCGACATCGCGGCGGCGCGGGCCGAACTCGACGCCGCAGAGGCCGCCGGCAAGCTCCACCGGCGCACGAGCAAGCGCCACCTCCCCCACCTGCCTGACGGCATGCACCGATTCGACGACATGCAGGACCTGTTTCTGGCCGGAGCGGTGGCCTGGTTCGAGACCGACGACCGGCTGGCCACCCACAGCGAGATGCCAGACGAGGGCGACGGGCTCTGGGAGCGCAGCCACGCCACCAACGATCGGGTGACCTGGCAGGACGCGGCCCGCACCCTGCCGGCCACGGTGGTGTGGAGCAGCCTGATCGAGGGCGACGGGCGGGGGGCCTACCACCTCACGACCCGCACCCTCGTGCGCTTTGACGCCAGCGGCCGCCCCGTCTCGGTCCTCCGGCTCCGGGGAGAGAAGCGCGACACCGAGGACAGCACCGTGGTGGAGCGGTACAGCCTGCACTGGGCCGACGGCAAGGTGCAGACGGTCCGCGTCACCCGGAACCGGGACCAGGAGCGGTTCAGCAAGGCTTCGCTCCACTCCTACAGCGAAGAGTATCGCCCGAGCCCCTGAGTCCGCGTCCCGGGGCCTGTCCCTCCCCCCCGGCGTCTGCCATGATGGTCGCCCTCCCGGGAGCCATGGATGCCCCACGCCGCCGACGGCACCGCCCCCACCCCCACCGCCACGACCCGGGCCCACGCGGCGGCCCTGTGGCAGCGGGCGGCCCAGCTCCACCTGCCCCAGGCGCCCGTCGAGGCGGCCCTCTCGGCCTGGCTCGAGACCGGCGGCACGCTCGGCGTCGTGGGCCCCTCCGGAGCCGGCCGCACCCACACCCTCGCCCGGGTGGCCGTGCTGCTGCGAGAGCGCGGCCGGGTGCCCCTCGCCCTGCTGCCCGGGCCCCACGCCGGGGCGCCCATCGCCCGCCTGCTCCAGAGCCCCGCCCTGGCGGGCCCCGCCCGGGCGCTGCCCGCCTACCGGAGCGACGCCCGCCGGGCCCGCGCCGCCGCCAGCGCCCTGCGCTCCCGCGCCGCGGGCCCCCTGTGGGTGCTCGTCGACGACGTGGATCGCCTCGATCCGGTGAGCCTCGCCACCCTGCGCTGGCTGGCCGCCGCCGAGGGCGTGGGCATCCTCGTGGCCGGCTCCCGCGCCCCGGCCTGGGTCGGCACCACCGTGCCCCTCGCCCCGCTCGATCCGCGCGCCGCCCGCAGCATGATCCAGCGCCTGCTCGGGGCCGCCACCCTGCCCCCCGCGCTGCTCGCCCACGTCGGCGCCGCGGCCACCAGCATCCCGGGCGACATGCTCGCCCGCCTCGCGGCCTGCGTGCAGGAGGGCCGCCTCGTGCCCGGGCCCACCGGCTGGCGGCTGCGCCACCGTCCCTGCGAGCCCGTGGCCTGGAACAGCCCGGCAAGACTCGCGGGGCTGCCCGCGGAGAGCCTCGCCCTCGGCGCCCTCGTGGCCCGCTCGGTGGCCGGCTTCACAATGGACCGCCTCCCGCCCCTGCTCGGCTGCGACAGCCCCGAGGCGGTGCGGGCCCTGGCCCTGCCGCTCGGCCAGCGCCGCCTCGTCCAGGTCGTCCAGGGGCGGCTGCGCTGTGTGGGTCCCGCGGCCCGGGGCATGCTGCTCGACGCCGCCCCGGCGCCCACCGACAGCGCCTGGCTGCGCCTGCTGCGGCGTCCCGAGCGCGCCCACCACACCGCCGACCCCGCCCCTCCCAGCGCCGCCTTCGATCTCGAGGCCCTGGCCCACGAAGATCCGGCCTGCGCCGCCCGCCTCGGCCAGCGGCTGCTCGCCCGCAGCCCCACCGCCCGGGTGGCCCAGCTCACGGCCGAGGCCCTCGCCACCACCGGCGAAGATCGCGCCCTGGTGGCCCTGCTGGAGCGGCTCGCTGAGACCGCCCTCGGCAGGGACTGCGAGCTCTGGAGCCGCCTCGCCCGGCTGCGCCTCGAGGTGCGGCACGACCGCAAGGGCGCCCGGGACGCGCTGCGGGTGGCCGATCGCCTGCTCGATCCGGGCGACCGGGTGCCCCTGGCCCTCACGGCGGCCGAGGCGGCCGTGGCCATCGCCGAGGACCAGCCCGCCTTCGCCCTCTCGGCCATCCGGCGCGCCCTCGGCCCCGAGGGCCCCCTGCCCGAGCCCCACGAGCACCGGGCGGTTCTCGATCTCCACCTGCTCGAGGCCCGGGCCCTGGCGGCCCTGGGCGACCTCGACGCCGCCCTCCACCGGCTCTCGGAGCCCCCGAGCGGGCTCCACGAAGAAGACCAGGAGACCTTCCTGCTCGAGGCCGCCCGCATGCTCTCCCAGGGGCGCCGCCACCTCGAGGCCTCCGAGACCTACGCCGCCGCTGCGGCCCTCGACCCCGCGGGGCGCAGCCGCGTCCAGATCCACTGGCTCGAGCAGGCCGCCCACGCCGCCCACCGGGGGGGCGACCCCAGCGCGGCCGTCGCCCGGTGGTTCGCCGCCGAGACCCTCGCCGCCGAGCTGGGCGAGACCAGCCTCCAGCAGAGCATCCGCATCACGGCCGCCCGGGTGCGCTCCGAGCTCTGCCAGCACGACGAGGCCCTGGCCCTGGCCCGCAGCGCCCACGCCACGGCCGTCGAGAACGACGAGCCCGCCCAGCAGGTCAGCGCCGCCATCGTGCTCGGCGACATCGAGCTGCACCGCCGCGGCTTCGACGCGGCCGAGCACTGGTACACGGTCGCCAGCGCCGCCCTCGGGGGCCCGGGCAGCCCGCGCCAGCGCGCCCGGCTGCTGCGGCGCCTGGCCCAGCTCGCGGTCGCCCGGGAGCAGCCCGACGCCGAGGCCGCCGTCCAGGCCGCCGCCGCCGCCTGCAAGCGCGCCGAGCTGGTGCGCGACCGGGCCCGCCTCCAGGGCCTCCAGGCCATCTGCGACGCCCGCATGGGCCGCACGGCCCGCATCGCGCCCACCGTCGAGAGCGCCGTCGAGCCCCTCCGGGCCCGGGGCGAGGGGGGCGCCCTGGCCGAGGTGCGGGTGCTGGCCGCCCACGCCTGGCTCATCGCCGGCAACCCCGACGCCGCCCAGGCCGCCGCCGCCCGGGCCCTGGTCTGGGCCGAAGAGAGCGGCCACGTCGCCCTGCGCACCCGCGCCGAAGACCTCTGCGACCAGGCCCGCACCGCCCTCCACAGCCACGCCGACGACCAGGCCGGCCTGGCCCTCGACCGGCTGCTCGAGGTCTCGATCGCCCTCGCCGCCGAGCGCGAGCTCGACACCCTGCTCGCCCGCATCAACCGGGCGGCCCTCGACCTCATCGCCGGCGACCGGGCGTTCGTCTTGCTGCTCGACGAGGCGGGCGTCGCCCACGTGCACGCCGCCGCCTCGGCCCACGGCATGGATCCGGGGGCCCCCTCGCGCTCGATCGTGCGCTCCGCCCTCGACCGCGGGCGTGAGATCATCGTGAGCGACATCGACGAGCGCCAGGACTACCGCAACACCCACTCCCTCGTCGGCATCAGCGTGCGCTCGGCCATGTGCATGCCCATGGTCGACCGGGGCCGGGCCCTCGGGCTGCTCTATGTCGACAGCCGCCACGTCGGCCGGCGCGAGCTCTCCGAGGCGACCCGGCTGCTGCGGGGCCTCGCGGGCCACGCCGCCATCGCCGTGGCCAACGCCCGCCTGCTCGCCGAGAGCACCGCCCGGGCCCGGCGGGCCGCCGAGGTGGCCCACGATCTGCGCTCCCCCGCCGCGTCCATTCTCATGGCCGCCCGAGAGGTGGCCGAGGAGCCCGAGGTGCCAGGCTGGGTGGCCGAGACCGCCTCCCTCATCGCCGATCAGTCCGACAAGCTCATCAAGATGGCCGAGCGCTTCCTCGCCGGACGCCCCACCGAGGCGCGGCCCGTCGACCTCGTCGACCACACCAAGCGGCTGGTCCGCATGCAGGCCCCCGCGGCCCGCTCCCGCGACCGCTCCATCATCATGGGCACCGCCGACGCGGCCTCGGTCTTCGTCGATCCCGAAGAGCTCGACCGGGCCCTCACCAACCTCATCAGCAACGCCGTGCGCCACACCCCGCCGGGCACGGCCGCCCGCATCACCATCCGCGCCAGCGAGTCCCAGGTGCAGTGGATCGTGCGGGACCAGGGCCCGGGCATCGACCCCGACCTGCTGCCCCACATCTTCACCCCCGGCACCAAGGGGGAGGGCGGCGAGCACGGCCTGGGCCTGGGCATCTGCCAGCGCATCGTCGCCCAGCACGAGGGCACGGTCGCGGCCGCCAACCACCCGGAGGGCGGCGCGGTCTTCACCGTGACCCTGCCCCTGCTGACCGACACCCAGCAGCTCCCCCTGGACTGAGCAGCTCCCCCTGGACGGAGACGGGGGCGGCGCGGGCGGTCGGCGGGCCGCGCCCTCAGCCCGGATCCGCGCAGCAGCGCACCCCCCACTCGGCGAGGCCGGCGACCTCGGCCGGGGGGCGGCTGGTGGCGCGGCACTGGCCCCGCCCGGCGCCGAGCAGCCAGCCGCCGCCCCGCAGCTCGGGCCCGGCGGGCCCCTCGGTCCACTCCCAGAGGTTGCCCGAGAGCTCGGCGACCCCCTCGGGGCTCCGGCAGTCGCCCGTGCCCGCCGCGCGGGGACCGGGGGCCGCGTCGTCCACATGGCAGCCGCCGGTCCACCGGTCGCCGGTCGGCCCGCGGCGGCCGAGGGCCCCCGTCCCTCCGCAGGCGCGGCTCCACTCGGCGCGAGTGCAGAGGCGCTTGCCCGCGGCCCCGCAGAGCGCCCGGGCGGCGGCCGCATCGAGCCCGCCCCGGGGGCGCTCCCCCGCCGCGGCACCCGACTCGTAGACATCGACACAGACGCCATTCTCGGAGACACCCGCCCCCTCCCGCAGGCCGACCATGCCCGGGGGGCAGGCAACCGCCGGCGCCGGAGGAGGGGCCGGCGGCGCCGCCAGAGCGGGGGCGGGACCGCGGCAGCAGCGAAAGCCCACCGCCGGGTGGACCGCGTCCTCGGGCAGGGCCGGGTAGCCGTCCGCCGGGGCGCAGCGGGCCTTCAGGGGATCGCCCCGCAGCCCGCCGCCGCGCAGCTCGCGCAGGGGGGCCCGGTCGCCCCGGAGGCCCGGCAGGGCGAGGGCGGTCGCCGTCCACTCCCAGCCGTTGCCGACCAGATCGACCGCGCCCACGGCACTCACACAGGCGAGGTGCTGGCCGAGGGGCGCCGGCGCGCTGCGCTCGGTGGCACAGGCCGCGGGCACGTGGCGGGCGCCATAGGGAAAGGGCAGGCCCTCGGGCCCGGCACAGGCGCGCTCCCACTCCCCGGTCTCGCAGAGCCGGCGGCCCGCCCCCGCGCAGAGGGCAGCCGCCTCCGTCCACGAGACCCCGAGCAGCGGCAGGGCACCAGGGCGGTTCGGCCAGGGCAGCCGGTCCATGGCGCGCCCCTCCCCGAGGGGCACGGCGGCGTCGCCCGGGGCCGGGGCCGCAGCGGTGGAGAGCGCGGCGGCAGCGGCGCGCCGGTCGGCCGCATCCCGGCCCACGAGCTCCGCGTCGACCGGCTCCGCCCGCCGGCAGCAGCGGAAGCCCGCCGAGCCCACGGCCTGGTCGACCGAGAGCCGGTAGTCCGGCGCCCGGGAGTAGTCGCCGCTGCAGTCGGCATAGGACTGGCGCGTGTACCAGGCGCCGCCCTCGAGGGAGCCGGCGCGGCCGAGCCAGTCGTCTTGCACCCACTCCTCGAGGTTGCCCGCGAGATCGTGCACGCCCTCGGGGGTCGCGCAGTCCATGTAGGCACCGCTGGCGGCGATGCCCGGGTGGTTGCCGTCCTCGTTGGGGCCCCCGGCCTGGGCGTCGACCGCGCTGGTGTGGCCGCCGGCCTCGACCTCGAGGCGGCAGATCTGGGGCACCGGGTGGTCGCCCCAGGGCCAGCGCCGGCCGGTGGGCCCCGCACAGGCCGCCCGCCACTCGGTCGCCGTGCAGAGGTGCTTGCCCGCCGCGGCACAGGCGGCGATGGCCTCGGACAGCGGCACCCCCGCCGTCGGGAAGCGGCCGAGGACGTTGGGGTGCTCGTAGCGATCGATCTCGAAGGGACCGTCGGGGTGCCAGTCGATGCGCACCATCTCGTCGCTCTGGCCCTCTGGGCAGCCCGCGAGCCCGAGCGCCCCCGCCAGCAGCAGCCCGCGGCCCCTCACCGCTCCCCCCGGCGGCGGCGCGGCGCGGGCGCAGCGAGGGGCGCCTCGGCGACGTGGACGAGCACCCCCGGGCAGGAGCGGGCGGGCCCCGGGCCGGTCACTGTCGCCCGCAGCTGGGCCGTGGTGCGCACGGGCAGCGGGCCCCGGAGGTCGATGAGCAGCCGCTCGATGGGGTTGAGATCGGCGTGCACATCGGTCGAGAGGCGGCTCAGGGTGGCCACGAAGTCGACCTGGTGGCCGCCCACCGCGAGGTGCCCGCTGCCGTCTGGCGCCAGCGTGAGGTCGGCCGAGACGGCCCCCGACGCGGGGGCGGCCCCCGGGGCGGCCGGGGTGGCCCAGGCCGA
>CAXQUZ010000116.1:0-22523 GCA_964226865.1 Myxococcota bacterium
GGCGCCGCCCACGGGGGAGGGGGTCGAGGTGCGCTGGCTGGGCGAGCGGGTGCGGGTGGTGGCCGAGGCGGGGGTCGACGCCCTCGAGGTCGCGGTCGAGAAGGGCCAGGACTGGTTCGGCCTGGGCGGGGGGCTGCGGGTGGACGAGCTCGAGCTGGCGCTCGGGGCCCTGCTCGACCAGGTGCGGGCCGGGGCGCGCTTCGTGCGCGTGGGGGGCCACGACTTCGTGCGCCTCGACGCCGTGCTCCGCGCGCGCCTCGCCGCCCTCGGCGAGGCCCGCCACACGGGCGCCGTGGGCCTCGTGGGGGTGCTCGACGCGCTCGCGGCCGACGGGGCCCGGGTCACGGGCGACGCGGCCTGGGCGGCGGCCCGGGCCCGGGTGCGGGCGGCCCTCGACTGGTCGCCGCCCGTGCCGGCGGGGCTGCGGGCGACCCTGCGGCCCTACCAGCGCGCCGGCTTCACCTGGCTGGCACGCCTCGCAAAGCTCGACTGTGGCGCCATTCTCGCTGATGACATGGGCCTGGGCAAGACCGTCCAGACCATCGCCCTGCTCCTCCACACCGCCGACCAGGGCCCGGCGCTCGTCGTGGCCCCCACCTCCCTCTGCGCGAACTGGGCCGCCGAGCTGGCCCGCTTCGCCCCGGGCCTCCGGGTGCGCCACTTCCGGGGCCGCCAGCGGGCGCAGGCGCTCGCCGGGCTCGGGCCGGGCGACGTGCTCCTCGCCAGCTACGCCCTCGCGGCCCGCGAGGCGGCGGACGGCGGCCCCCTCGCCCAGCCCCACTTCGCGACCGTGGTGCTCGATGAGGCCCAGGCGGTCAAGAACGCCGACACCCAGCGCCACCAGGCCCTCCACCGCCTCCAGCGCGACCGGGCGGTGCTGCTCACGGGCACCCCGGTCGAGAACCGGGAGGACGATCTCTGGTCGCTGATGACCTTCGTGCGCCCGAGCGTGCTCGGGGGGCGCGAGACCTTCCGCGAGCTGCTCGGGGCGGGGGACGGCGAGCAGCGCCCCGACCAGCGGGCCGAGGGCCACGCCCGCCTGGCCCGCCGGGTGGCGCCCTTCCTGCTGCGCCGGCGCAAGTCCCAGGTCGCCCGGGAGCTGCCCCCGCGCACGGTCCAGACCCTGCGCATCGTGCCCGGCCCGGCCGAGGCGGCGCGCTACCGGCGGGCCCAGGCGGCGGCGGTGGCGAAGCTGCGCCAGACCCACGCCGCCCAGGGTGAGACCGCCTCGCGCTTCGATGTTCTCGCGGCCCTCGGCCGGCTCCGCCAGCTCGCCTGCCACCCGGGCCTGGTCGACCCCACCTGGACGGGCGCCTCGGCCAAGCTCGCCCGGGTGGTCCAGCTGGTGCGCGACGGCATCGACAGCGGCCACAAGCTGCTCGTCTTCAGCCAGTTCACCCGCTTCCTCGATCGGGTGCGGGCCGCGCTCGTGGCCGAGGGCATCGATCCGGCCTGGCTGGTCGGGTCGATGTCGCCGGCGGCCCGCCAGCGGGCGGTGGCGCGCTTCCAGGACGGCGAGGCCCCCGTCTTCCTGCTCTCGCTGCTGGCCGGCGGCACGGGGCTGAACCTCACCGAGGCCGATCGGGTGCTGATCCTCGACCCCTGGTGGAACCCCGCGGCCGAGGCCCAGGCGGCCGACCGGGCCCACCGCATCGGCCAGGAGCGGCCCGTGCATGTGCTGCGCCTCGTGACGGCGGGCACCATCGAAGAGAAGGTCCACCTGCTCCAAGACAGCAAGCGCAGCATGGTGCGGGCCGTGCTGGCCCGGGACGAGGCGGCCCCCACAGACGGCGGGCCCGTGCTCTCGGCCGAGCTGCGCGCGGCGCTGCTCGACAGCCTGCTGCCCGCGCTCAGCGAGCCCGGGGACGCAGCCGCAGGGCGTAGTGGACCGGGGTGAGCTGCGCACAGTCGACGATCTCGGCCGTGTCGGGCACGTCGTCGGTGGGCGCCCGCTGGGGCTGGGCGGCCAGTGCCCCCAGGCGGCCGAGCAGCACCCGGGCCAGGGGCCCCGGGGGGGCGCTGGGATCGGCCTGCTTGTCGACCAGCACGACCAGCCCGTCGTCCGCACAGACCCGCAGGGCCTCCCGCAGGCTCGTGGCCACGTCGTCGAGACAGTCGACGCCGCCCACCAGCATGACCCGGTCGAAGGCCCCGTCGACGAAGGGCAGCCGGGGGCTGGCGGCCATGAAGAAGCTCATCCGCTCGCGCCACTGGGGGTTCACCTCGGCCCGCTCCCGGGCCACGGCGACCGCGCCCGGGCTCAGCTCGGTGCCCCAGAACTCGAGGGCCGTGCCCTCTGGGGCGTTGTCGAGCACGGGCTCGGCCATGGCGCCCGTGCCCATGCCGATCTCCAAGACCCGGGCCTGGGCGCGGCCCTGCAGGGCGCCGAGCTCGAGCTTCTGCACCACCCGCTCCCTGAAGTCGGCGGCCCGGCCGGCGCCGAGGGCGAGGCTGGTGGCCGCAAAGACGGGCTCGATCCACCGGGGGGCCCGGTCGAGGGCGCGGGCGACCCGGCCCTCGTTCTCGGGAACCCCGTCCGGGCGCACCAAGCGGGCCACGCCCTGCTCGACGCCCCAGGCGGTGCCCGTCTCGGCACAGATGAGCACGCCGTCTTGGATGGCCAGCTCGAGGTTGGTGCCGTGGAAGGCGAGGGGGGCGCCGGTCTCCGGGCACTGCAGCAGCGGTACGTCGTGCACGTTCACGAGAACTCCCGGGGGGTGGGCTCGGGCTCGGCTCCCCCTATCCCAGCGCGGCCCCGACCGGCCCGGCACCGGCGGCTTGGGGCGGAGGGGGCCGGGCGGGGATAGCTCCCCCCCGTCCCCAAGGAGGTAGCAATGATCGAGCTCTCGCCACCGGATCTGATGGCCGGCACCGTCGACCTGGACGCCGCCGCCGCCCACACCATCGCCGCGGCCATGCGCGCCGTCGCCCGGTGTGACGGCGAGCACCCCAGAGAGCTCGCGCTCATCGACGCCTTCGAGTCCGAGCTGCCTGCGGGCGGCGGGGCCCTCGATCTCGGCGCCATCACCGGGGCCGGCGCCCGGGAGGCCTTCCTCAAGAGCGTCGTGCTGGTGGCCTATGCCGACGGTCGGGTCACCACCCGCGAGCGCGAGCTCATCGCGGGCTACGCCGCCGAGCTGGGCGTCTCGGACGCGGAGCTGACGGCCGTGTGGACCGACATCGCCAGCTCGCTGCTCTCGACCTTCTCCGGGGTGCGGGCCTACCGCGACGAGGTCGTCTCGCTGGGCCGCAGCATGGGCCTCGACGAGGCCACGGTCGCGGCGGCCCTCGACGACTGATCCACCGGGTGGACCAGGGGGGGGCTGGGGCCCCGGCCCCCCCCGCCTGCGTGACGCCTCTGTGGCGGATGTCGGATCCGCACACTCCCAAGATGCCCACTTGGACGGCATCGTGGTCGTCCCCTCCCCGCCGCGGTGGTCCCGGGCGACAGAGATTTGAAAGGCACACGCGCGGGTGGGTGGGGGGCGTGGCACACTTGCCGCAAGGGATGCGGCGGCACCCTTGGAGATGGATCTTGGATCCGAACCTCCCCGGGGGGCCGGTGGAGCTGCTCCGCTGGTTGCACGCGCCCGTCCCGCAGGACGCGGTCGAGCGTGTGCTCCAGACCGACAGCTCCAGCGGGGCGCCCCCACCGCTCCATGCAGCCCTGGCTGCGGGCGGCATCGTCGAGGACCCACGCGGATGGATCCGCGTGAACCCGCTCGTCCGCGTGGAGCCCGAGCCTGCGCTGCGCGATCGTGCGCGGCGTGTGGTGGAGTGCGCGCTTGAGGCGCACCCCTCCGATCTCGCGCTCCGCGTCGAGCTCCTGGGTCTCCAGGACTGGTCCGATCCCACCGTCGCCAGCGACGCAACCGCGCTGCTCCACCGCGCCCGACTCTCGGGGCGGGGCGACGAGCTCATCGGGCTGATCGAGGCCGCGGGCCTCCTCCACACACTGCTCGGCGCCGTGCGCGAGCCCCTGCTGCGCCTCTTGATCGAAGAGGGCTACACCGCCGAGGCCCGCCCCTTCCTCCGGCCCGAAGAGGTGCTGCTCCAGGCCGCCTTCTCCCTGGCCGAGGGCAACACGGCCCGGGCCCTCGCCATCGTGCCCCGGACCGTCTCCCCCGCGCGGCCCGACTGCTTCGCCCTGCGCATGCTCCGGGCCCGCGCCCACATGCTCGACTACCGTCCCGTGGAGGCGCTGCTCGCCCTCGACGGGCTCGAGGCGGCGATCCGCAGCCCCGAGGAGGCCATCGAGCTCGCGCTGGTCCGCCACCGGGTCGCCAACCACACCGCCGACGCCGATGCCTGCGCCCGTGCCCGTGCCGAGCTCGAGGCGGCGGTCGAGAAGGCCGAGGACGGCTGGCTGCGCTCGCTGCTCTTCGAGGCCCTGGCCCAAGAGACCCTGCGGGTGGGCGACGTGCCCCAGGCCGCGGCCTGGCTGGTCCAGCTCCAGGGCCTCGTGGCCGAGGGCTGGGCACCCGGGCTGGCCGAGACCGTGCACGTGCATGCCGGCCGCCTGGCCTGCCACCGGGGCGACCACCGGGCCCTCGACGAGGCCCTGGCCGCCCCGGTGGTCACCCCCCGCCACCAGACCGCCCGCACCGTGCAGCGGGCGGCCGCTCTGGTCTTCCGCGGCGCCCCGGCGCTGGCCCTCGAGCTGCGGGGCGTGCAGCGCTTCGGCGGCTTCGTGGCCCAGCTGCTCGCCGAGGTCGGCCGCTTCCACGATGCCCTGCTTCAGCTCGACCAGAGCGCGCTGGGCTACGCGCCGGCGACCAGTGCGGCCCTGCGGGCGCCCGTGCTCCTGATGCTCGGCGACGCCCACCTGCTGCCGCTGCCCGCGGGGGACTTCCCCCTGCTGGTCTGCCAGGTCCACCTCCACAACACCCGCGTCCACCTTGCCCTCGGCGACCTCGACGCGGCGGCGGCGGCGGTCGAGGCCGGGCTCGCGGCGGCCAGCGCCCACGAGCTCGGCGAGCTCCACGCCCACCTCAGCTTCGCTGCGGCCGATCTCGCGGCCCGCCGGGGCCGTCCGGGGGCCGCCCTCGCCCTGCTCGATGGCCTGCTGCTGCGGGATCGCCACCCCTACGACTTCCTCCGCAACCGGGTGCGCGCGGCGCGCTGTCGGCTCGAGGATCGCATCGCCGACGACGTCTTCGTCGAGCGCCTCATCCGCCAGGAAGACGTGCTCACCCTCGGCATGCTCGCCGACGCCCGGACCCTGCCGCCCGCCGCCCAGCCGCTGCTCGAGCGGCTGCCGGAGGCCACCCGCCGCATCCTCGGCCAGATGTTCATCGAGGTGGCCGAGACCGAGAAGCTCGTCGTCGACGCGGGCTGCCGCTGGGTCGTGCTGCCCTCGGGGGACGAACTCGACCTGCGCCGCTCGGGGCCGCCCCGGCGGGTGCTCCGGGCCCTGGTCGAGGCGCGCATGCTCCGGCCCGAGCAGCCCCTCGACGTCGACGCCCTCATCGCGGCGGGCTGGCCCGGCGAGCGCATCATCTGGGCCGCGGCCCGCACCCGCCTCTACACCGTGGTGCGCCGGCTCCGGGCCATGGGCCTCGACGGCATCGAGACCGTGCCCGGCGGCTACCGCCTCACCCCCCGGTGGGCCGTGCAAGAGATCGGCAGCCGGCTCGAAGAGTAGGCGCGGGCGGCCGCCGCCCCGGGGACGGGGCGGGGCTCAGCTCGCGGAGAAGGGGGCGATGGCCGAGAGGTCGTGGCCCCGGACGAAGGCGTCGTAGACCCCCATGCACACGTCCTTGCGCACGCAGGGCCCACAGACGGGCGGGTGCTCCCGGCGGCGGTCGGGGGCCCAGGAGTAGATGCCCGTGAAGGCCACCTTGCCCGGGGCGGACTGCCACTCGACGGTGACCCGGGGGTCCCAGTGGAGGTCGTTGGAGAGCGGCCAGTGGGGCCCGAGCAGGCACATGGGCACCCCGAAGAAGCGCACGATGGCCTCGGGCGCCCGGCCCGGCACCTGGGGCAGCACCCGGGCCAGGGTCTCGAGGGGCACGGCCAGCTCGTCGTAGCGGTCCCAGGCGGCCCCCTCGGGGGTGGTGTTGCTCACGACGATGAGCCGCGCGCCGAGCCCGTTGAGCATCGCGGCCGTCTCGGGCAGCCGCTCGATGTTCTTCTGGCAGATGACCGTGTTGGCGAAGAGGTTGAAGCCGGGCTTCAGCTCGCGGGCGAGGCGGATGGCGCCCGTGACCCGCGCGAAGCTGCCCGCCCGGCCGGCCACGGCGTCGTGGGTGGCGGCGTCCGGGCCGTGCACGCTGAACAGGGCCTCGTCGAGGAAGGGCAGCGCGGCGGCGGCGAAGTCGGGCTTGCTCAGCATGGTGCCGATGGTGCCGACGCTGGTGCGCATGCCCAGCTTCTTCGCGAGCCGCAGCACGTCGATGAAGCGGGGGTGGATGGTGGGCTCGCCCCCCGTGATGTGGACCGCCTCGACCCCCCGCTCGGCGTGGAGCCGCAGCACCTTGGCCACCCGGCCCCAGGTGACCTTGAAGCGGTTGTACTGCTGCATCCGGTGGTCTTCGGAGCAGAAGACGCAGCGCTCGGGGCAGTGGTAGGTCAGGTGGAGCTCGAGGCGCCGCATGACCTGGCCGGTGGGGCCGATCCACGGCCGGTCGCCGGGGCCCGCGTCCAGCTCGGTGAACTGGGTGGCGCTGGCCTGGAAGCCGGGAGGGGAGTCGGACACGGAGACCTCGGAGGGGGAGGGGAGCGCGGCGCCCTCAGCGCAGGGACGGGCGCTGGCGGCGGGCGCGGCGGGCCAGCCAGGCCGGGTAGAGCCGGTGGCAGAGGCGGGACAGCGCGGCGTCCACCGCGGCGGTGGAGCGGCGGACGTCTTCGCTGAGACTGGCCTGCAGCACGTCATTCACGCGAGCGGTGGCGGCACGCAGCTCGGCCGCCGTGGGCGGATCGTCGAGGGTGCCGACCTGGGTCTGGTCGCGGGTGTCGTCGAGGGTGCCCGAGAGCCCGATGTTGCTCGGGTGGATGCTGCGGTCGGAGTCGACGATGAGCCCCGTGTTGAAGAAGGGGGTGGGGGCCCAGGTGAAGAGGTTGCGCAGGTAGAGGCGCTCGTCGCGGGCCCAGGCCTGCTCGTAGCGGTCGCCGATGCCGGCGAAGCCCCGGTCGAGGGCCGCGAGCTGCTCGTCGGTCCAGGGGATGTAGTAGCCGGGCAGCAGGTTGAAGCGGTGGAAGCCGAGGGTGCGCAGATGGTCGAAGTTCTCGGCGGCGCGGTGGGCGGTCTGGGGGGGCACCGTCTGGGTGATGACCACCCGCGGGGTGCGCAGCAGCTGGGGCAGCAGCGAGACCACGTGGTCGTAGGCGTCGGGCACCCGCTTGTGCATCGGGACCCGCAGCGCCCGGTGGTCGGCGGGGGCGCCGTCCATGCTGATGGTCAGGATGCCCTTGGGGTAGGCCGCGAGGTAGTCGAGCCACGCTGGGGTGAGGCCGAGGCCGTTGGTCGACAGGTAGACCCGGCGGATGCCCGGATCGTCGCGGGCGGCCTCCATCGCCGCGCGCACCACCTTGGGCACGAGCAGGGGCTCGCCGCCGAACATCTTGATGTCGCCGCCGCCGTAGCGGGACGAGAACAGGGAGACCGCCTGGGCGGCGTCGGCCGGGCGCAGGGAGGGCCAGCCGTCCTTGGCCGTCGGGCAGTAGCTGCAGCGGAGGTTGCAGGCCCGGGTGACCGTGAGAATGAGCGTTCCGGCGGCAGACATCCCGCGCTCAGAAGGGGGTGGCGAGCTTGGCGGCGCGCTCGGCCTCGCTGGGCTGCTCGCTCGTGGAGCGGCGCCCCCTGCGGGCGAGGATGCGGGCCAGCAGGTCGGGCTCGGGCTCGCGGCCCAGCACGGCGCGGATGGTCGGGAGCGGGTCTTCGAAGACCGGCGCCAGCTCGCGCTCGTCGAAGGTCTTGTCCATCGAGTACATGCCCGCACAGATCGGGTCGAAGGCGCAGTGGTCGCAGGCCGCGCCCTTGCCGTGGAGGAACTCGAGCTGGTGGACGAAGCCCTTCTGGTCGAGGAAGCGGATGCAGCGCTCCTCTTCCTTCACGATCTTGCGGGTCTCGGTCGAGGCCCAGCCGAAGCGGGTCATGTAGCAGAGGGGCACCCGCTCGGCGCGGAAGGTGCGGCCCGTGCGGTGGAGGTACTCCATCGCCAGCTCCAGCGAGACCTGGAACTCGTGGTGGTGGGCGATGCAGTCGGGGTTCTTCTCGGCCCGGTTGCCGTCTGGATCCATGTTGTTCCAGACGAAGTGGCGGATGAAGGGGAAGCGGTCACAGAGCCAGACCACGGTCTCGTGGAGGTGGTCGGCGTTGTAGGTGTTGATGACCGTGTTGATGTCGCAGGTGATGCCCATGTCGGGGACGTGGGCCAGACAGGTCACCAGGGTCTCCCAGGCGCGGGGATACTTGGTGATGTAGTCGTGGACCTCGGGCCGGTAGCTGTGGAGCGAGACGTGGATGTGGGACAGGCCCGCGTCGACACAGCGCTGGAAGAAGTCGCGGTCGGCGAGGAGCTGACCGTTGGTGATCATCCGGCTGTAGAGGCCCTTCTCGCGCGCATAGGACAGCGCCGGGAACAGCAGGGGCGACAGGGTGGGCTCGCCGCCGGTGAGGATCACACCGTCGTAGCCCATGTCGGCCAGATCATCGATGAGACCGCGCATCTCCGCTTCTGTGAGGTCGACCCCGGTGGGCGGGTTCGAACAGAAGCGGCAGTGCTGGTAGCAGTTGCGCGTGAGCTGGAGGTAGCCGAGGTTTGCCATGGGGCGAGGGTAGCCCGGTCGGGCCCGCTCTGCCGGTGGGCGGCTCAGCTCTCCTGGCGGGCCAGCGAGATGCGCTGGCGCTCCCGGTCGACCTCCAGCACCTTCACGCGCACCACGTCGCCCACGGCGACGACCTCGTGGGGATCCCGCACCCGCCGCCGGGCCAGCTTGCTGATGTGGATGAGGCCGTCCTGGTGGACGCCGAGGTCGACGAAGGCCCCGAAGGCGGCCACGTTGCTGACCACGCCCTCCAGCTCCATGCCCGGCGCGAGATCGTCGATGCTGTGGATGTCTTCGCGAAATCTTGGTGCCCGGAAGACCGCCCGGGGGTCGCGCCCCGGCTTGCCGAGCTCGGCGATGATGTCGGCGAGGGTGAGGGGGCCGACCTCGGGGTAGCGGTCGGCCTCGATGCGGGCGGCGAGGTCGGGACGGCCCACCAGCGCGGCGACCTCGGTGCCCAGGTCTCGGGCGATGCGGGCCACGAGGGCGTAGCGCTCCGGGTGGACCGCCGAGGCGTCGAGGGGCTCGCTCGCCCCCCGGATCCGCAGGAAGCCGGCGCACTGCTCGAAGGTGCGCGGGCCGAGGCCGCTGACGGCGGTGAGGGCGGCCCGGCTGGGGAAGGCGCCGTGGGTGTCGCGGTGGGCGACGATGCGATCGGCGAGGGTGGGGCCGATGCCGGCGACGTGGGCCAGCAGGGCGGCGCTCGCGGTGTTGAGCTCGACGCCCACCCGGTTGACGCAGCGCGAGACCACGGCGTCGACGGCCGCCCGGAGCCGGGTGGCGCGGATGTCGTGCTGGTACTGGCCCACCCCGAGGGCGGCCGGGTCGACCTTCACGAACTCGGCGAGGGGATCCTGCAGCCGGCGGGCGATGGAGATGGCGCCGCGCACGGTGAGGTCGAGGTCGGGGAACTCGGCCCGGGCGACCGCGCTGGCCGAGTAGATGCTGGCCCCTGCCTCGCTGATCAGGACCACGGTGGGGGCTCTTGTGTGATCCCGCAGGGCGGCGCGCACCCAGTCCTGGGTCTCGCGACCGGCGGTGCCCGAGCCGATGGCCAGCGCGGCCGGGGCGTGCTGGTCGAGGAAGCGGAGCAGCCCGGCGGTGGCCGCGGCGCTGTCCTTGCGGGTGTGGGGGTGGAGGGTGGTGTGGCCCTGGAGCTGGCCGGTGGCCGACACCGCCGCCAGCTTGCAGCCGGTGCGGAAGCCCGGGTCGATGCCCACCACGGCGGCGCGGCCGAAGGGCGCGGCCATGAGCAGCGCCTCGAGGTTCCGGGCGAAGACGGCCGTGGCCTCCTCCTCGGCCCGCTCGCGCAGGCCCGCCCGCAGCTCGCTCTCGAGCGAGGGCAGCAGCAGCCGCTTGGTGCTGTCGATCAGCGCGTCGCGGAGGACGTCGGCGAAGGGGCTGCTGCGCTGGTGGCCGGCCAGCCCCGCCAGTGCGCGGGCGAGGCGCTCGGTGTCGATGTCGAGGAAGACCCGCAGCTTGCCCTGCTCCTCGCCCCGGCACATGGCGAGGTAGCGGTGGCTGGGGATGCGCCCGAGGGGCTCGGCGTGGTCTTGGTAGTCCCGGAAGACGCCGAGCTCGGCGGGCTTCACGCCGCGCTTGGGGCGGCTCGCGATGCGGCCGTGGGCGAGGCAGAGGGCCCGGGCCCGGGCGCGCAGGCGGGCGTCCTCGGCGAGCTGCTGGGCGACGATGTCGCGGGCACCGGCGAGGGCGGCCTCGGTGTCGGCGACCGGGCCGCCCACGAAGGCGCGGGCCGCGTCGCGGGGGTGGCCCCGGCGGGGCTGGGCCCGGATCTGGGCGGCGAGGGGGCCGAGGCCCTGGTCCTGGGCGACGGTGGCCCGGGTCTTCCGCTTCTGCTTGAAGGGCAGGTAGAGGTCTTCGAGGGTGGCCTTGTCGGTGGCGGCCCGCAGCTGGGCCTCGAGGGCGGCGTCGAGCCGGCCCTGGGCGGCGACGGCCTCGAGAATGGTGGCCCGGCGGGCCTCGAGGGCCTTGTGGCGGGCGAGGGCGTCCTGGACGGCGCCGATGGCCACCTCGTCGAGGCCGCCGGTGGCCTCCTTGCGGTAGCGGGCGATGAAGGGCACGGTGTTGCCGTCACCGAGCAGCTTCAGGACGGCGTCCACCCCATTCTGGGGCAGGGACAGGGCGCGGGCGATGGGGGCGGCGACCACAGGAGACCTCCGGGGCGGAGCGGGCTAACGGCTGGCATGCCTCCCGCGCGAGCCCCGTCCCCGTCCCCCCGTGCTGGGTCCGCCCGGATCCGCGCGGCCGCGGGGCTGCTGGTCTGGGCCTCCGGCTGCTCCGGTGCGTCCCCTCCGCCCTCCGCCGCGGCCCCGCCCGCCCTCGCGCCGCTGGTGGCCCGCCTCGTGAAGCCGCCGGCGACCCTGGTCATCGCCCCCCGCGGCGGGCGCACGGCCGCCCCCGAAGAGACCCTCGAGACCTTGGCCCGGTCCCTCGATGCGGGCGCCGACGTGCTCGAGCTCGACCTGCACCGCACGGCCGACGGCGTGGTGGTCTGCCTGCACGACGCCACCGTCGACCGCACCACCGACGGCAGCGGCCCCGTCGCGGCTTTCACCTGGGACGCACTCCAAGAGCTCGACGCCGGCCACCGCTTCAGCCCCGACGGCGGCGCCACCACCCCCTTCCGGGGCCAGGGCCTGCGGGTGCCCTCCCTGCGCCAGGTGCTCCAGGCGACCCCCGGCGTGCCCCTCATCCTCGAGCTCAAGCAGTCCACGCCCCCCATCGTCGACGACACGATGGCCGTGCTGCGGGAGGAGGGGGCCCTGGACCGGGTGGTGCTCGCGGCCTTCTCGGCCGAGACCCTCCAGGCCCTGCGCGCCCACCCCGACGCCCCCGCCACCAGCCTCGCCGTGACCGAGGTGGCCGCCTGGCTCTGGGCCGAGCCCGGTGCGGCGGCGGCCCCGGGGCGCTTCCTCCACCTGCCGCCGGCCGTGGGCCCCGTGCCGCTCATCGACCGCGGCCTGCTCGACCGCGCCGAGGCCGAGGGGCTGGGGGTCCACGCCTGGACCCTCTCCGCGCCCGACGAGATGCGGGCCCTGGTCGCCCTCGGGGTGCACGGCATCATGACCACCGACCCGGCGACCCTCCGGGCCGTGGTGGACGGCGGCTGAGCGGGGCCCTCAGCGGCAGCCGCCCGCGTCGCAGTCCAGGGTCGTGGCGCTGGCGAGCTCGAGGGCGCCGCTCAGCTCGGAGACGACGTCCTCGGGGCTGTTCTCGGAGAACATGAGGCCGCTGCCCTGGGCGGTGGCCGAGCGGTGCAGCCACAGGGCCCCGCCGGTGGCCGCCCGGTTGCTTGTGGCCGCGGTGGACACGAGCACGAGCGCGCCGTTGACGTCGAGGGCGACGGCGCCGCCGGTGGTCGCGGCCACGTTCTCGTCGAGCACGGTGGCGTCGAGGGTGGCGGTGGCGCTCCAGAGGTGGAGGGCGCCGCCGTCGTGGGCCTGGTTCCGGGCGAGCTGGCCGCCGGTCAGGCGGAGGCTGCCGCGGCCGAGTGTGAGGGCGCCCCCGTCGCGGGTCGCCTCGTTGTCGGTGAGATCGACGCCGTCGAGCTCGAGCTGGTCCCCGTCCCAGGCCACGGCGCCGCCGCTGCGGGCGTGGTTGTCGGTGAGCTGGCCGCCGGTGAGGGTGGCATCGGCGAGGCTGTGGTCGCCGTGGAGGGCGCCGCCACGGACGGCCGTGTTGGTCGAGAACACCGTGCCTGACGCGGTGAGTGTGCGGCCTCCGAAGGAGATGGCGCCGCCGCTGGCCCCGGCGCTGTTCCCCGTGAAGCCGCCGCCCACGAGCTCGAGGGTGGCCCCGAGGTCGGCCCGGATGGCCCCCCCGGCGCCGTCGGCCTGGTTGTCGGCGAAGGTGGTGGCCCGCAGCGTGGCCTCGACCTCGTAGAGGTAGAGCGCGCCGCCGCCCTCCTGGACCGAGGTGGGGCTGGGGCGCAGGGCGCGGTTGCGGTCGAGGGTGCTGGACGCGAGGGTGAGCCAGCCGTCGCGCAGGCAGAGGGCGCCGCAGCGCTCGCCCGCGTTGTCGTCCACGGCCAGGCCGGTGAGCTGGAGGGTGGCCCGCTCGGTCCAGACGGCGCCCCAGCGGCCCTGGTTGTCGTGGGCCCCGCCGCCCGTCCAGGCGAGGCTGCCGCCCGAGAGGCCGAGGGCGCCGCCCAGATCGGCCTGGTTGTCGGCGAAGGTGGTGTCGGTGAGCGCGACCGCGTCCGCCCGCACGGCCCCGAGGCCGCCGCCGAGCCCGGTGGCCCGGTTCTGGCGCAGGAGCACCCCGGTGAGGGCCGCGGCACAGCGGCCCGCGAGGAAGAGCCCGCCCCCCTGTGCGGCGCTGCCGCCTTCGACCTCGAGGTCTTCCAAGATGACCTCGCTGCGGCCATCACAGAAGAGGTTGCCGCCGCTCAGGAGCGTCTCGTCGAAGGGGGAGGGGCCCGTGTGGGTCGCCCGTCCGTGGCGCAGATCCACCCCCTGGACGGCGAGCCGGATGCCGTCCCCGGCCACGGCGAGGGGGGTGTGGGTGGTGGCGCCGGAGAGTGCCGTGCCGGGCAGGGGGCCCTCGATGGCGAGGTCGGCCGCCACCTCGAGGGCGACGCGCCAGTCGCCGGGGCAGAGGCGCAGGGTGCCGGGCTGGTCCCAGCGCAGGGCCGTGACCGCGGCGGGGTCGTCGCCCCAGAGCAAGGCGCTCACGTCGCCGTGGCTGCCGTCGGGGGCGATGAAGTGGGCCGGGGTCAGGAGGGGGTCGCTGTCGTCGCAGTCGCCGTCCACCGCGGCCTGGTGGGCGGCGGGGCCCACACAGCCGAGGCCGAGCACGGGGCCGGTGCCGAAGCCGTCGCCGTCCGCGTCCTCCCAGATGGGCACGGGGACCGCGCCGGTGTCGTCGATCCGGCCGTTGCAGTCGTTGTCGACGCCGTCGCAGCGCTCGGACGCCCCCGGGTGGGTGGCGGGATCGGTGTCGTCGCAGTCGGTCTCGGCGGGGTGGCCGTCCCCGTCGGCGTCCCCGTCCGTCCCCCCGTCCCCGTCGCTGGCATCGCCGCCCGATCCGCTGGCGCCCGTCCCGGTGTCGCCCGACGCCGGGGGCCCGTCCTTGCCCCCGCCGGCGCAGCCGAGGGCGAGTGCGAGCAGTCCCGTGGTGCACGCGCGCATGGCCCCTCCCGGCACTCCCGGAGCCTCACACACCGGAGCCGGGCCGCCAATTGCACCCGGCCGCAGCGGGGGGGGATCAGCTCTCGCGGATGGCCTGCTGGGGGGGGACCCGGAGCGCGCCGAGGTTGCCGAGGGTGCCGGCGAGGGCCGCCCCGAGGGCGGTCGCGACCACGGCGAGGGCCGAGGCTCCGGGCGAGGCCGTCCAGCTGAGGCGCATGAGCTGGGTCTGCACGCCGAAGCTCAGGGCCGCGGCCCCCACGACGCCCACCAGGCCCGCGATGCCGCCGATGAGGGCGTACTCGAGGGCCAGCATGGCGGCGGCGCCGGCGCGGGTGACGCCGAGGGTCTTGAGCAGGGCCACCTGGCGGGCCCGCTGGGCCGTGGCCGCGCCGACGCTGGCGAAGAGGATGACCACCCCCGCCACGGCCGTGAAGCCCCCGAGCGCGCGGATGGCCAGCGCGAGGCGCCCGAGGATGCCCCGGGCCCGGTCGCGCAGCTTGCCCACCGAGATGAGGGTCACGTTGGGAAAGTCGACGGCGAGGGCGTTCTGGAGCTCGTCTTCGCGCTCCTGGTCGAGCTGGAAGGTCACGATGCGGGTGTGGGGCGCCTCGTCGAGAACGCCCGGCTCGACGAGCAAAAAGAAGTTCATCTCCATGCTCTCCCAGCGCACCTCGCGGATGCTCGTGACCCGCAGCGGCACGGTGACGCCCTGGATGTCGAAGTGGACCGTGTCGCCGACGCCGACCCCGAGCGAGCGGGCATAGCGGGCCTCGAGGCTGACCTCGTCGACGTCGGGGAGGCTGGCGAAGGCGCCCTCGACAACGGTGTTGTGGTCGGGGACCTCGGCCCGGATGCCGAGGCGCTGCTCGCGGGTGAAGGCCCAGCGCTCGCGGTCTTCGAGGCCCGCCACCAGGGCCTCGGTGGGCTGGTCGCCGATGCCGGCGAGGCGGCCCATCACCATGGGGGCGCTCTGGAGGCGCGTGGCCCCGGCGGTGGTGACCAGGCCCTCGACACCGGCCCACTGGTCGGGCTGGACGTCGATGAGGAAGGCGCTCGGCGCCGTGGGCGGGAAGGCCTCGCCGAGCTGGCGGGTGACCCGATCCTGGAGCAGCCAGGTGCCCAGCACGACGACGACACCGAGGGCCAGGGCCACCATGGCGGGGAGGGTGCCGGCCCCGGGGCGGGCGAGGGCGCGCAGGGCGTGGCGCGGCAGCCAGCGCTCCTGGCGGGAGCCGAGGCGCGCGAGGGCCTGGGCGATGCGGTCGGCCGACAGGGCGAGCAGCAGCACCACCCCGGTCACCACCCCCGCGAAGAGCAGCCCCGCCTTGGGATCGCCGGCCTGGAGCACGCTGACCCCCACCAGGGCGCCGGCGAGGAGCAGCCCGCCGCCGAGGCGCTGGAGGCCGGTCAGGGGCAGGGGATCGACCGTGCGCCGGAGCACCCGGATGGGGGGCACGGCCTGGGCCCGGCGGAGGGGCGCCCAGGCGAAGAGCACGGCGACGCCCGTGCCGAGGGCCGTGCCCTGGAGCATGGCGAGGGGCTGGATCGGGTCGACCGCCCCCGGGGGCAGCAGGTCGCCGAGCAGGGCGGGCACCGCCAGGAGGCAGGCCGTGCCGGCGAGGGCGCCCACGAGGCTGCCAGCGAGGCCCAGCAGCACGGTCTGGGCGAGGAAGACCCGGCCGACCTGGGCGGGGGTGAGGCCGAGGCAGCGGTAGACGGCGACCGCGTCGAAGCGCCGGGCCAGCCAGGCCCGGATGACCTGGGCCACCCCGGCGCCGCCGACCAGCAGCGAGAGCAGGGCCACGAGCCCGAGGAAGGTCTCGGCCCGGTCGAGGCCCCGCTGGAGGCCCGGGTTGCCCTCGGTCCAGGTCTCGACCCGGGTCCAGGCGGCGAGGTCTTCGTTGGCCTCGAACCAGGCCGCCAGCGCCGTGGCGGAGGCCGCGTCGGGGGTCTGGTAGAGGGCCTTCCAGGTCATGCGGCCGGTGGTGCCCTCGAGGCCGCTGCGGGCGAGGGCCGGCGCCGAGAGAAAGACCCGGGGCCCGGGCGCGAGGCTGGCCTGGACCCGGTCGGGCTCTTGGAGAACATGGGCCGCCACGGTGAAGTCGGCGCTGCCCACCCGGAGCTGGCCGCCGTCTTCGATGCCGAGGCGCTGGGCGAGGGCGGGCTCGATGACGACGGTGTCGTCGTGGAGGGCGTCGGCGAGGGGGCCGGGCGGGTCGAGCTCGAGCTGGCCGTAGAGGGGATAGGGCCCCGTGACGACCTTCAGCTCGACCAGCACGCTGGGACCGGGGCCCGCATCCGTCGGCGGGGCCGAGGCCATCGTCGTGAAGACCTGGGTCTGGGCGCGGGCCGTGATGAGCTCGGCCGGGGCGGCGTCGATGGCCGCGGGCAGGGGCCGGCGGCTCGAGACCGCCACGTCGGCGGCGAGCAGGGGCCGGGCCTCGCGCTGCATGGCGCCCTGGACGCTGTCGGCGAGGCCTGCAACGGCCACGACTGCTGCCACCCCCACGGCGAGGCAGGCGACGAAGAAGACCACCCGCGAGAGGCTGCCGCGGAGCTCGCGGCGCAGGAGCAGGAGCAGGAGGCGCAGGCTCATGCCGGCGCGCCCAGGGTCACGGCCCCGTCGACCCGCTCGATGCGCCCGTCGCGCAGGTGGATGCGGCTGTCGGCCCGGGCCCCGATGGCCGGGTCGTGGGTGACGAGCACGACGGTGGCGCCGGTCTCGGCCTGGAGGGCGTCGAGGGCCTCGAGCACCCGCTGGCCCGTCGGGCCGTCGAGGTTGCCCGTGGGCTCGTCGGCCAGGAGGATGCCCGGCCGGGCGGCGAAGGCCCGGGCGACGGCCACCCGCTGCTGCTCGCCGCCGCTGAGCTGGGCCGGGTAGTGGTGGCCCCGGGCGCCGAGGCCCACGGCCGCGAGCAGGGCGTCGGCCCGGGCCCGGGCGGCGGCGGGGGCGGCGCCGGTGAGCTCCAGGGGGAACATCACGTTCTCTTGGGCCGTGAAGGTGTCGAGCAGCTGGAAGTTCTGGAAGACGAAGCCCAGGCTGTGGCGGCGCCAGAGGGCGAGTGCGTCCTCGTCCATGGCGCCGAGGGGGCGGCCGTCGATCTCGATCTCGCCGCTGGTCGGGCGGTCGAGGCCCGCGAGCAGGGCCAGCAGGGTCGACTTGCCGCTGCCCGAGGGCCCCAGGATCGCGACCCGCGCGCCCGGGGGCACCGAGAAGGAGACGGCGTCGAGCACCGTGAGCTCCCGGTCGCCGGAGCGGAGGCGGCGGGTGAGCTGGCGGACGGCGATGGCGGGGGGAGCGTCGGGCACCAGGGCATCCGGGCGGGGAGGGGAGGAGAGGCCGGAGCGCCCCCCTGTGCACCAGCGGCGCGGCGGCCAGTGCGGGCGCCGACATGGCGCCATGAGCAGCCCGGCGCCCCCGGGGGGGACGGCAGGGACGGCGCGGCGGGCTGGGGGCTGCCGGGACGGGCGACACCCGGGGGGGTGCCGGGCGACCGGGCACGGCGCTTGACGACCGCACAGGTGTTCAGTAAGCCCCTGGGGTGCGCCGCGCACGCCGTCCCTCCTCCCTGCCCCGGGTCCGCCACCATGTCCCCTGCTCCCGCTGCCGGCACCCCCTGCTGGTTCGACCTCAGCACCCCCGATCTCGACGGTGCCACGGCCTTCTACGGCGCCATCCTGGGCTGGACGGTCACCGACCAGGGCCCCGACTTCGGCCACTACCGCATGTGCGCCCGGGACGGCGCGTCGGTCGCGGGCATGGCCCCCCAGCAGGACGCGGCCGCGCCCCCTGCCTGGATGGTCTACCTGGCGACCCCCGACGCCGACGGCGCGGTCGCCCGGGCCACCGCCGCCGGTGCGGGCCTGCTCGTGCCCGCCATGGACGTCGGCCCCTTCGGCCGCATGGCCGTGCTCTCCGACCCCACGGGCGCCACCTTCGGCCTCTGGCAGGCCGGCTCCCACCCGGGCACGGCGGCCATGGGTGCGCCGGGGCTGCCCTCGTGGTTCGAGGTCAACACCCCCGACGCCATCGCGGCCCGCGACTTCTACGCCGGCGTCTTCGGCCTCTCGACCCACAAGATGCCCGGCATGGACTACCACACCCTCCACGTCCCCGGCGCCGAGGGGGCCGAGACCTCCGCCAGCTACGGCGTGCTGCAGATGAACGAGGCCTGGCAGGGCATGCCCGCCCACTGGATGGTCTACTTCGCGGTCGCCGACGTCGACGCCGCGGGTGCCCAGGTCGGCGCCCTCGGTGGCCAGCTCCGCCACGGCCCCTTCGACACCCCCTACGGCCGCATCGCTGTCTGCACCGACCCCCAAGGGGCCGCCTTCACCCTCATCCAGCTCGCCGTGCAGGATGGCTGAGCGGCGCTCTTGTGGGGCGGGCGGTGTGCTGGCGCTGGCGCTGGCGCTGGGGGCCGCCGGCTGTGGGGCCGAGCCCGCGTCCGCCCCCCCGGTCGCGGCGCCCCCCGTGGCCCCAGCCGCGGCGCCCGCGGGTCCCCAGGTGAGCGTGCTCGGCGACAGCATCACGGCGGGCCTCGGCCTGCCGGTCGACCAGGCCTTCCCCGCCGTCACCGAGCAGCTGCTGCGGGACGAGGGGGTGGCCGTCTCGGTCCAGAACGCCGGGGTCAGCGGCGACACCAGCGCGGCGGGGGCGGCCCGCTTGGGTTGGCTGCTCAAGCAGAAGCCGGCCGTGTTGGTGGTCGAGCTGGGGGGCAACGACCTGCTGCGGGGCCAGCCGGTGGCCGAGACCCGCGCCCGCCTGGACGAGATCTGCCGCCGCGCGCGCGACGCCGGGGCCGCGGTGGTCATGTTGGGCATCACCGCCCCGGGCGCAGTGGGGCCCGACCACAAGGCCGCCTTCGATGGGATCTATCCCGAGGTTGCGGCCGGCTGTGGGGCCACCCTTCTCCCGGGCTTCCTGGAGCCCTTGATGGCCGCACCGGATATGGTCCAGGCCGACGGGCTCCACCCAACGGCTGCAGGCCAGCGGGTCTTGGCGAAGGCGCTCGTTCCGGTGCTGCGCACGGCGGTCAGCGCGGGTCCCCCCTCGGGCCCCGGTGACCGTGCGGACTGAGGTCCGATCTCTTGGGAATTTCTCCCAGGGAGGTCCCCTGCAGGTCTGCTATAGTGGCCGGGCGGCATGTGGTTGGCGGGACCGGAACCCGTAGTGAAGGGCAGGTTTTTCGATGCGCCCAAATGTCGCTTCCGCTGATGAGTGGCCGATCCTCGTGGTCGACGACGAGCTGGTCGTCCGCGAGCTCACCCGCGCCATCCTGGACGGAATCCGGGTCGACGGCGTGCCGGTCAAGGTCCACTGCTGCGGGGGCGAGGCCGAGGCCCAAGAGATGTTGGCCGAGCGTGAGTATGCCGTCGCCATCATCGCTCTCGTCATGGAGACCAGCCGCTCTGGCGTCGAGCTGATCGCCGAGATGCACCGGCGTCCCCGCCACCGCCTCACCCAGATCGTCGTCCGCACGGGCGACGCCTCGGTGGCCCCCGAGCCCGAGCTGGTGCGCCGCTTCGGCATCGCCGACTACTGGCACAAGGGCGGCGTCACCCCCAGGCGCATGCAGACCCTCGTGACCGGCCTCGTGCGCGCCCACGCGACGGCCCGCTCGCTCCAGATCGAGAAGCGCTACCTGCGCACCCTGCTGCACCACCTGCCCAACACGGTGCTGCACGTCGATGAAGCGGGCATGATCGACTACCGCAACCGCATGGACCCGGGCGGGGCCGAGCTCTGGCATCCCGGCACCAGCCTCGAGCGCTACCTCAGCGAGAAGTCCATGGACGAGCTGCGGGGCCCCCTGCTGCAGGCCTGCCGGGGCGAGCCGACCTCGTCGCTCGACCTGCGCGTGGGCGAGCTCTCCTACGAGGCCCGGCTGGGGCCCTCGCCCGACGGCACCCGCGGCGCCGTGCTCATCCTCACCGACGTGACCCAGCGCCGGGCCTGGGAAGAGTCGGTGGTCACCGCCGGCAAGCTCGACGTCGTGGCCCGGATGGCGGGCGGCGTGGCCCACGAGCTCAACAACTCGCTGACGGCCGTGCTCACCTCGGTCGCCATGGCCCACGACACGGTCACCGACCGGCCCGCCACGGCGCGCCTGCTCCAGGCCAGCCTCGCGGCGGCTGAGCGCATGCGGGTGCTGAGCAAGGATCTGCTCCACCTCACCGACGAACAGGGCGTGGACGGCGGCGTTCTCGACCTCGTCTCCCACCTGCGCTCCCGCGAGCGCATGTGCCGCACCCTGGTCGGGGAGCGGGTGAACCTGACCCTGCGGCTGCCGGCGGGGCTGCTGCCCGTGCGGGCGAGTCGCGACCACGTCGACCAGATCCTCTGGAAGCTGCTGGTCCACTGTGCCGAGTCCATGCCCGGGGGCGGCGAGGTCCTCATCTCGACCGACGCCGTGAACCTGCGCATGCCGCGGGGGGACGACGCGGGCCCCCACATCCCCGCCGGTCCCTACGTGCGGGTGCTGGTCGAAGACAACGGCCCCGGGCTGAGCCGAGAGGAGCGCCGCCACCTCTTCGATCCCTTCTCGACCGAGACCACCCGCGGCGAGCCCTCCGGGCTGGGGCTGTCGGTGGTCTACCTCGGTGTGCGGCGCCTCGGCGGCAGCATCTGGGTCAACTCGGCCCCCGGCCGCGGCACCCGCTTCCAGGTCATGCTGCCCCTGGCCTCACCGGCCGCCGTCAAGCTGCCCGAGGCCGAGGCCCCCGAGGTGGGCGCCCAGGAGATCGACGGCGGCGGGCGGGTGGTGCTGCTGGTCGAGGACGACCCTCAGGTCATGGGGGCGGTGGGCGCCGTGCTGCGGAAGTCCGGCTACGAGGTCGTCGAGGCCCGGGACGTGACCGAGGCGATGGTCGCCCTCGACCGCGACATCGCGCGCATCGACCTGCTGCTCTCGGACGTGCGGCTGCCCGACGGCAACGGCTTCGACGTGCTCCGGCGTGCCCGCGAGCTGCGCCCGACGCTGCCCGTGCTGATGACCTCCGGCTACGCCGGCTACGTCCACGAGGCCCGCACGGTCGAGCATGTCCACTTCCTGCGCAAGCCCTACCTGCCGCGCGACCTGCTCTGGGAGGTCAGCCGGGTCATGGACGCCGAGGAGTAGCCCGCCGGGCCCTGGTCGAGGCGGTGGAGGATCTGCTGCCCGAGGGTGGCCAGGGTGGAGCGCAGCTCGGCCACGGCCACCTGGAAGCCCGGCGGCTGGTTGGTGAGCAGCAGCAGCGCGGGCATTTGGGCGCCGTCGCCGAGGGGCACCCGCAGCAGCACCCGCAGCCGCTTGATGGGCTCGTGGCTGCGGCGGGGCGCGGGGTGCCAGTCGACGGCGAGGGCCCGGTCGCGGCCCAGCTCTTCGCGCAGCTCGGCCTCGAGGCGCGCCCGGTCGGGGCCGGAGAGCTCGCCGGCGGGCGCCAGGTGGAGGGTGTAGCCGGCCCCGTCGAGGGCGGGCAGGATGACGGCCGGGTGGGCGTCCCCAGCGATGTTGCGCAGGGCCTCGACCAGGCCCCGCCCGAGCTCGGCATCCGGGGCCGTGAGCACGGCGTCGCTGCCGGCCCGCAGCGCCTCCAGCACGGCGGTGCGCCGGCCCACCTCGTTGGCCAGCCGGCGGTTGGTCGAGTGCAGCGCCTCGAGCATCGCGACCTGCTGCTCCAGGGCCACCCGCATCTCTTCGGGCAGCCCGTCGGTGGTCTCTCGGGGCAGCGACGGCGTCTCGCCCGCCTCTGCCTTGCGGTGGAGGGCCCGCAGCGCCTCGACCGGGCGCAGCACCCAGACCTCGAGGCTCCACAGCAGCGGCAGCACGAGCACGGCGACCACCGTGCCGGTCGCGGCGAGGTAGCGCAGGGGCGGCCAGAGCCCGGCGAGGACGAGGGCCCGGTCGATGAGGGCCGACAGGGCGATGGCGACGAGCACGGCCACCGTGCCGGCGATGCCGAGGCGGGTGCGCAGCGAGCTGGGGCGGGCGGACGTCGGCATGGGCTCTCCAGTCGGCGGGCCCGGACGGGGCCCCCACGGTCCTCATCGGGCAGATAGGGACGCGACGCGAGGCGGACTTCGGGCGAACTGTGTCGGATCCGGTCGCCCCCGCCCCCGGAGTGCCCGATGCCCGCGTCGTCCCCGCACCGCCTCGACACCCGGGGCGCCCTCGGCATCGTCACGGGCTCGATGGTGGGGGTGGGCATCTTTCTCGCGCCGGCCGAGATGGCCGGGGTGCTCAGCGCGCCGGGCTGGTTCCTCGGCGTGTGGGCGCTGGCGGCGGTCGGGGCGCTCTGTGGTGCGGCGGCCTATGCGGCCCTGGGGGCCTGGCGCCCGACCTCGGGCGGCGACGTGGTCTACCAGCGCCTCGCCTTCGGCCCGGGCCTGGCCTTCGCCACGGGCCACACCCAGTTCTTTGCGGCCTTCTGTGGCTCGGCGGCCGTCATCGCCGCGGCCCTGGGCGAGTACCAGCTCGCCACCCTGACCGGGCTGCCCCTGGACCGGGCGGCCTTCAGCCTGCCCCTGCTCGGGCCCGTGCCCTGGTCCCGGCTGGTCGGCGCCGCCGTCATACTCGGGCTCACGGCGGTGCTGATCCAGGGTCTGCGGGTGGCCGACCGGGT
>CAXQUZ010000117.1:0-5929 GCA_964226865.1 Myxococcota bacterium
CGAGATCTACACGTCTTAAGACACTCTTTCCCTACACGACGCTCTTCCGATCTCGGACAGGTGGGGTCGACCTGGAGCCAGGCGTCCCAGTCGTCGCCGAGGCCCCGCACCGCCGTGCAGGACAGCGCCGAGACCGCCGTGGCGCAGGCGTAGGCCTCTTCCATCTGGTCGTGGGTCTCGAGCCAGTCTTGGCGACAGGTCGTGGCCGCGCGAAAGTCCTCGGCCCGAGATGACGCAAGTGCGGCATCCCCCGTACAGGCATGGACCCGGGCGGCGACCGCGTGGACGACCGCGTCGCAGAGGGTGGACTCGTCGATCAGACGAAACTGCTCGCAGGAGGCCACGAGGGGCAGCACGAGGAGGACGGCGGGTCGCGGGAGGGTCGGCATGGCCCAGAAACGCTACCACCAGCGACTCTCCCCGCGGGCGGCAAGTGGCCGGGCACGCTGCATCCGTTAGTCCCCCGGCCCTTCGCCCCGTGGCCCCACCCCCCTCCCGCTGTCGTGTGCATGTCCCAAGATCGCCCCATGAAGCTCGTTGTCGTCGGCGCCGGAATCTCCGGCCTCGCCGCCGCGGTGTTCGCCGAGCGGCCCGGCACCGAGCTGCTGGTGCTGGAGGCGGCAGATCGCGCCGGGGGCAACGTGCGCAGCGACCACATCGACGGCCGGGTCATCGACCGGGCGGCCAACGGCTGGCTCGACAACGAGCCCGCGATGGGGCGCCTCATCGAGAAGATCGGCGTGGGCGACCGCATCGTGCGGGCCAACGACCGCTTCGGCACCCGCTGGATCTTCGCGGACGGCCAGCGCCAGCCCGTGCCCATGTCGCCGCCGGCCCTGCTCCAGACCCGGCTCATGCCCTGGACGGCCAAGCTGCGGCTGCTGCTCGAGCCCTTCATCCGCCGGGGCGCCTCGGGCAGCGCCGCACGCGACGCCGACGAGACCGTGGCCAGCTTCGTGCGCCGCCGCCTCGGCCCCTGGTTCGTCGACCGCATGGTGGGCCCGATGGTCGCCGGCATCTTTGCGGCGGATCCGGCCCAGCTCAGCCTGCGCGGCGCCTTCCCCCGCATGTTCGAGCTCGAGCGCGACCACCGCTCGCTCTTCCTCGCCATGCTCCGGCTGCGGCGCGGCGGCGCCCCCCGGGGCCACCTCTGCACCTTGGAGGGCGGGGCCGGTGCCCTCACCGACGCCCTCGCCGCCCACCTCGGCGACCGGCTGCGCACCCACACCCCCGTGCGCTCCCTCGAGCGGCGCCGCCAGGGCTGGCGGGTCCACACCGACGCCGAGACCATCGACGCCGACGCCGTCATCCTCGCCTGCCCCGGCCACGTCCAGGCCCGGCTGGTCCAGGGCATCGACGCCCCCGCCGCCGAGGCCCTCGAGCAGATCCCCTACGCGCCCGTGGCCGTGGTGGTCACGGCCTGGCCCAAGGGCAGCTTCCCGGCGCCGCCGGAGGGCTTCGGGGTGCTCATGGCCCGCGACGAGGACCGCAAGGTGGCCGGCGCCGAGGGGGCCCTGGGCACGGTCTTCACCAGCAGCGTCTTCCCGGACCAGTCCCGGCCCGACGAGGTGCTGATGCGCACCATCGTGGGGGGCGGTGTGCGGCCCGCAGCGGCCGGCCTCGACGACCAGGCGCTCACCGGCCGGGTGATGGCCCACCTCACGGCCGTGCTGGGGGCGCCCCAGGGCCCGCCGGCGCTGGTCCACATCGTGCGCCACCCCCAGGGCATCCCCCAGTATGCGCCGGGCCACCTGGGCCGCGTGCGGGCCGTGCGCAGCGCCGAGGCGCGCAACCCGGGCCTCGTCTTCTGCGGCAACCACCTCGAGGGCATCGGGGTGAAGGACTGCGCCCGGGCCGGCGAGGTGGCCGCCCGGCGGGTCTACCGCGAGCTGGGCAGCTAGCGCAGGTCTGCCGCGCGCAGAGGGAAGCGCCGAGACCGCTCAGGACGCGGGCGTCTCGGGCAGCGCGTCCGGGCCGGTGGCATCGTCCGCCCCCGCATCCGGCGCGGGCATGCCCACCCCGAGGGGCACGGCTTCCTTGAGGGCCACGAAGAGCTTCCGGGCGGCGGCGCGACCGGCCGGGGTGTCGGCCGCGGCGGCCCGGGCGAGGCTGCGGATGGCCTGGCGGTCGGCGGTCTCGAAGGTGTCGACGAAGGCGTTGATGGCGGGGTCGCCCTCGTCGAGCACGCGGCTGCGCCAGCGCTCGAGCACCCGCGCCCGGGCCTCCTCGGGGCTCTCCCCGGCGAGGGCCTCCCGCACGGCCGCCACGTCGTGGCCGCGCAGCAGCTTCTTCACCCGGCGGATCATGCGGGCCCGGGCCGTGCCCTCGAGGCGCTGGAGCTCGTCGAGGGCGGCCACCACCCCCGCGTCGACCGGCAGCCGCCGACGGCGGTCGCCCGGCAGCTCCATGAGCTCGTGCACGAAGGCCATCAGCTCATCGTCTTCGGCCTGGATGGTGCGGTGGGCGACGCGCTCCACGGGCGTGCGGGCCTCGCCCTCCACGTCCTCCCGCACCCACTGGAAGCCCTTGCCCTTGCCCTTGCGCTTGCGGCCCATCGAATCCTGTCCTCGGCGGGGGTGAGCGGCGGCCATAGCGCCCGGGGCGCCCGACGGCACCTCCGCCCCCACCCGCAGGGCCTGCTTGAGCCGCGCCCGCAGCTCTGGATCCGCCACCTGGGCGTCGAGCTCGGCGGCGAGGCCCGCGCCCTCCCGGTCGACCACCGTGTGGCTGCAGTCGTCGAAGAGCTCGGGCCAGGGCTGGGCCAGCAGCCCCCGGGGGTAGTGGCGGCACATCCACGGCCGGGAGCGGTAGCTGTCGCAGCGGCGCGTGGCGGGGTCGTAGTGGGTGCAGCGGAAGACGAAGGCCCGGGCCTCCCGCAGGCGGCCGGTGGGCACGAAGCCGTTGACCCGCCGCTGCCAGGCGAGAAAGAGGCGCCGGGGGGTGGGCCAGCGCCAGACGAGCCGAGAGACGGCGATGGTGGGGGCCACACAGCAGGCCCCGCAGCCGTTGCAGTCCCCCGCCAGCCGCCAGCGCGCGCGTCGCCGCCGCAGGGGGGCCCGCAGCGCCGTCTCGAGGGCCCAGACCCCGCGCACGAGGGCCTTGAGCGCCGCCAGTGCCCTGCCGTCCTCCATGCCCGCTCCTCCCGATCCCGGTAGTCTGTGCCCCGTCCCCCAGGAGCCCGCCATGTCCGCCCCGACTTCTCCCGATCCCGCCCCCACGGACGCTCCCGCCCCGGCCCCGGCCGTGCTCCACCCCGAGATCCTCGCCCCGCTGCCCCGGGCCGCGCGCTTCCTCTCCTTTCGCCGCAGCGCCGCCGCCACCACGACCCAGGTGGGCACCGCGCTCGCCAGGATCAACGTGACAGAGGGCATCCTCATCGGCATCGGCCCCCGGCTGGTGCGCGAGCTGGGCGGCGAGCTTCCCGGCCTCGCGCCCTTCCCCGACCTCGCCGCCGAGGGGGCCACCGTGCCCCTGCCCGCCACCCCCCTCGATCTCTTCGTGCGCGTCTCCGGGGACGATCCGGGCACGGTGCTCCACCGCAGCCGCGCGCTGCTCGCCGCCCTGCCCCCGGGCCTCACCCTGGTCGACACCACCGACGGCTTCCTCCACCGCGAGAACCGCGACCTCACGGGCTACGAAGACGGCACCGAGAACCCCTCCGGCGCCGCGGCGGTGGCGGCGGCCCTCGCCCAGGGCCACGGTCCGGGCATCGACGGCGGCAGCGTGCTCGCCGTCCAGCGCTGGGTCCACGACTTCGGGGCCTTCGGCGCCCTCTCCAAGCAGGAGCAGGACCACGCCATCGGCCGCGAGCGCGACAGCAACGCCGAGCTCGACGACGCGCCCGAGAGCGCCCACGTCAAGCGCACGGCCCAGGAAGACTTCGACCCCGAGGCCTTCGTCTGGCGCCGCTCGATGCCCTGGTCCGACCACCGGGGCGCCGGGCTGATGTTCTTGGCCTTCGGCGCCAGCCTGGCCCCCTTCGCTGCCCAGCTCCGCCGGATGTCGGGCGTCGAGGATGGCGTCGTCGACGCGCTCTTCGGCTTCTCCCGTCCCGAGACCGGCGCCGTGTTCTGGTGCCCGCCGGTGCGCGACGGCGCCCTCGACCTGCGGGCCCTCGACCGGATCTGAGCCCGCACCAGAAAACCCGCGGGATCGGGTGAAAGGGACGGGACCGCCGGACGTTTGCCGGCCGCCCGCCCCCGCTCCGTGCCGCCCGCCCGGCGCCCCCGATGTGGGAGGATGGCCCCGCACCCAGCCCGGACAGGCCCGTGTCGACCCCCACCTCCCCTCCCCCCTCCGCCGAGCCCCGGGGCCGGGTGCTGCTGCGTGTCGGCCTGCCCGCCCTCTTCGGGGTGGTCTGGTGGTCGACCCTCTGCGCCAGCCCCTTCGTCTGTGTGCCGGCGCTGTTCACCCACGGCGCCGTCATCGACCGCTGCCCCTCCGGCGCGCTGCTGCCCCACAGCCAGGTGCTGGTCGAGTCGGTGGCCCGCAACCAGACCGGCTGGGTCCGGGTCAGCCCCCGCCTCGAGGGGCGCGACGAGCACGACCTCGCCATCAGCGGCCAGCCCCGGTCGGTCTCGGTGCGGCTGTCGCTGCTGCGGGCCGGCAGCGAGACCCCCGAGCCCCTCGGGCCCGCGCCGGACGACCCGGAGGAGGGCGCCTGGCAGGACGACGGCCCCGACCTCCGCCGACGCCTGCGGCTGCCCGCCGATCTGCCGGACGGGATCCACACCCTCCGGGCAGCGCTCGAGAGCAGCGCGGGCGACGAGGTCATCGACGTCTCCCTGCCGGTCTTTGCCCCGGCCCGGGTCCACCTCCTGAGCGACCGGCCCCGCTACGAGGCGGGCCAGACCGTGCTGCTCCGGGCCGTGGCCCTGCGGGCGGCCGACCTGTCCCCCCTGGCCGGGCGCCCGGGCCGCTGGCGGGTGCGGGATCCCTCCGGCGAGCTCGTGTTGGACGAGGCCGCGACCACCGATGACTGGGGCATCGTGGCGGGCAGCTTCCCCATCGCGCCGGGCGCCCTCGAGGGCGAGTGGACGGCGAGCTGGGAGTCGGGCAGCGACACCGGGTCCACAGCCTTCCTCGTGGCTCCCTTCACCCTGCCCCGCTTCTCGGTCTCGGCCCAGCCCGCCCGCCCCTGGCACCTCCCCGGCGACCGGCCGACGCTCCGGGCCACGGCCACCTCCGCCAGCGGGGCCCCGGTGGCGGACGCCGCCGTCGAGCTGGTCTGGCGCGCCGAGGGCGACTGGCAGCCCCCCACCGACTGGCTCGCAGGCACGCTGCCCGTGCGGGCCCGCACCGACGCCCGGGGGGCGCTGTCCCTCGCGCTCCCCGCGGTGCCCGACGACCTCGTCGGCACGGCCACCCTCGTCGCGACCCTCACCGTCGTCGACCCGGCGGGCGACCGCCAGCAGAGCCAGGCCCGGGTGCGGCTGAGCGCCGACGCCGTCGCCGGCGAGCTGGTCACCGAGACCGGCGACACCCTGCTCGAGGGCTTCAACAACCGCGCCTGGGTGCGCCTCACCCGCCCCGACGGCCAGGCCCTGCCGGACGTGGCCCTGACGGTGAAGCGCGCCTGGGACCCGACCGATCCGGGCACCACCGTCCAGACCGATGCCGACGGCGTGGCCCGGCTCCAGCTCGATCCGGGCCCGCCGGTCAACCTCGAGCTGCCCACCCCGCCCGTGCGCCCGCCGCCGCCGCCCGCGCCGGTCGAGCTCGGGGCCATCCGGGACGAGCTCCGCGGCCAGAGCGCCGCCCTCGCCACCCGCCAGGCCATCGAGGGCCAGCAGGCGCTGCTGGCGCGCTGTGCCCCCCTGCTCCAGCACGGCAGCTTCGCGAATGGTAGTAGTGTCTGCAATCCTGACCATAACTTTAGCCTCTTGGCCCCTCGGTGGCAAGTCGGGTCAACGCCTGCTGAAAGATTGAC
>CAXQUZ010000118.1:0-5149 GCA_964226865.1 Myxococcota bacterium
AGCACCGCCGCCCGGGGGCCGTGGGTGGCGACGAGGGTGCGGTCGCCCCGGGCCCGGTCCTCTTCGCCCTGGAAGGCCTGGGCCGCGAAGGCCAGCCCGCCCATCGCCAGCACGAGCACCCCGAGCACCCACAGGGTGCGCGGCCCGATGCCCGCCCCGGCCACGACGAGGCCGGCCAGGGGGGTGAGCAGCCCGTAGCCGAGCATGTTGACGGCCGGTCCCCCGATGGGGTGGGCCTTCCAGGCGGCGCCGGGGTGGGAGTAGGCGAGGCTCAGCAGGGCCGCGGCGAGGGCCACGGCGCCCAGGGCCCGGCCGTCCAGCCCCGCCAGCAGCACACAGCCGCCAAGCGCGAGAATGCCCACACGGTCAGCATTCTCCGGGACCGCCACCGCCGTCCCGAAGGCCACGGGGCCCGTGTCCTGGTCGCGGTGGGCGTTGAGCCACATGGTGCCCGCGTGCAGCAGGGTCCAGGCCCCGAGCGCCAGCGCGAGCCGGCCCACCCCGTGCAGGGGCGCCCCGTCCTCCCAGTGGGAGAGCATGAAGCCGAAGAAGACCGCGAGCCACAGCATCGGCAGCATGCGCGGGCGGGCCAGGGCCACCCAGCTCATCGGTCCTCCCCGCCGCGACCCGGCAGGGGGCGCACCTCGCGGCGGGGGCCGAAGCGCGGCGCGTGGCCGGCCCGCACGAGCAGCCCGACGACCCGGCCCCGGTGGGGGGCGTGGGGGGCCAGCAGCGCGAGCATCTCGTCGTCGGTGCCCCGGGCGCGGCCGGCGAGCATCCAGACCACGGTGTTCTTGATGTGGTAGTCGCCCACGGGCACGGCGTCGGCCCAGCCCATGGCCCGGTGGATGGTGTTGTTGGCCGTCCAGGGGCCGATGCCCCGCAGTTCTTGGAGCCGCGCCGCCGCCGCCGCCGGGGAGAGGGCCTGCAGCCCCTCGAGGTGGGGGGCCACGGCGGCCGCACGGGAGACCGTCGCGGCCTGGGGCGCGGCGATGCCGAGGCGCGTCCAGTGGTGGCCGGCGAGGCGGGCGAGCTGGGCGGGCGGCGGCAGGGTGTGGAGGGGGACGGGGCCGGGCGCGGGCTGGCCGTGGCGCAGCAGCAGCAGCCGCCAGGCCCGGGTGGCCTCGATGGTGGTGATCTTCTGGCCGAGGATGGTTCCCACCAAGGCCTTCAGAACAAAGCCGGTCCGGGCGATGCGGTGGCCGCGGCGGGCCTGGTGGAGCCGGCGGATGAGGGGGTGGGTGGGCCTGAAGTCGTCGACGGGGTCTTCGAGGCCCGCCATGCCCGGCGCCCGCAGCAGCATGTCGCCGGCGGCCGGACCCCAGGCCTCGGCCGTGAGCTGGCCCGGGGTGTCGAAGCAGAGCCGCAGCGTCGAGGGCCCGGCCGGGGTCTGGGCCGCGAACCAGAAGCCGTCGGGGCGCAGGGACACGCTCGGATCGCCCCGCCCCTCGCGCAGGGCCGAGACGGTCGGCCGCAGGGCGACGGCGCCGGTCCAGGGCAGGCGGAGGGTGGCATCGGGCGGGGACACAGCGCCGCCTATCCCCCGCTCGCCGCCGCCGGGAGCCGGGCCGCGGCGACACGGCACCCGGCACCCTCGCCCGCCTTCAGCTCCGCTCCCCCCCGCCGAAAGGGGTCACACGCGGAGGTCCCCCCACCATGTTCCCCACCCGCATCCCCCGCCCGGCGCCCGCCCGGCGCTGGGCCCCGGTCCTGCTGTGGCTCACGGGCGGCTGCCTGCCCGTCGACGGGGGCACGGCGACCCAGCTCGACACGGCGGCGCTCAGCAGCGAAGACCACGATCTCGACGGCCACACCATCTTCGTGGACTGCGACGACGCCGACCCGGACGTCTACCCGGGCGCCACCGAGACCTGCGACGGGGTGGACGAGGACTGTGACGGCCTCACCGACGAGGACGCCGTCGACGCGCCCCTCTGGTATGCCGACACCGACCGGGACGGCTGGGGGGCGAGCGGCGCCTCGGTGCGGGCCTGCACCGCCCCGCCGGGCCACGTCGCCGAGGCGGGAGACTGTGACGACCTCGACGCGCGCCGGGCCCCCACCCTGGCCGAGCAGTGCAACGGCCGAGACGACGACTGTGACGGGGTGGTGGACGAGGGCTGCTGAGGGCCGCCCCCGCCCACCGGGATCCTCAGCTGTCGACCGCCCGGTAGAAGCCACCGCCCGGGGTGGACGGGGTGCTCGAGAGGGTGACGAGGGGGTCTTCGTCGGGGGTGAGGAGGTAGCCCTGGTCGAGCTCGCCCGACTCGGTGTACCAGGCCACCTCGGAGAGGTCGCTCTTCACCCGCAGCCACAGCTTCCGGGCCTCCGAGCTGTAGAGGCGGCCCCCCGTCGCGGAGGGGCCCGCGCCCACCGACGAGAAGGTCTGGTTGGTGCAGGAGATGGCGACGCTGCCGAGCTGGGCGAGCTCGGCGGAGCTGGGGCTGCGCCAGACGAGCATGCCTTCGGCGGGCAGGTCCCCGGAGGAGGAGGCCGTCGAAGCGAAGCGGATCTTCGCCACCCCGTCGAGGATCTGGATGCCGAAGACACAGTCGTCGTTGGCGTCGAGGATGATGCCCCAGCCGCCGGCGATCTCACGGGTGGCCACCGGGGCCGTGGGGCGGCTGCGGGGCGCGACCCGGCCGGGACCGACGGCGCCCGAGAGCAGCCCCTGGTCGCCCAGCACGCCGCTGTGTTGGCCATCCTCACCGATCGCCCGCAGCATCGCGGCCGCGCGGTGGGCCAGCTCGCCGTGGTCGATGGCGAAGGCACGCTGGCCCCGGGCGTCGACGGCCGGCGCCCACTGCTCGAGCACCCGGTGCACGGCCCAGGTCCAGACCCCGCGCCACTGGCCCGCAATGCAGCGCTGGGCGGCGGTCTGGCCCGGCGCGCAGGACCAGTGGGCCACGTGGCCGATCGGGGGCACGCTGTCGCCGGGGGTGGCCTCGGTGCGGCACAGATCGAGGAACCAGTCGACCCGGCCGAGGTGGGGGGGCACCAGCTCGGAGAGGGCCACGGGCCCCTCGGCGAGCACCAGGGCCTCGCGGCCGTCGGTCGTGATGCCGCCGGGCCCCGAGACCGCCACCAGGGCGTGATCGGCGTCGGCCAGCCAGTCCCGCGCGGCGGCGAGGTCGTCGCGGCGGGTCTGGCAGAGGGCACCGGCCCCCGCGCCCCCGCGGGCGGCCACCATGCGGATGTCGACGGGATCCATGCCGAGCTTTCGCAGCAGCCGGTGCCAGCCGAGGGCGTCGGCCATGCTCGCGCCCGCACCGGGCCCGTCGCCCACCGCAACGCCGATCAACAGTGCCTTCACCCGCAGTCCTTCTCGATCCATGCCAGCCTCCGTGTCTGGGGCCCACCGGGGGGCCCGGGGTTGCGCGGTCCCCAACGGCCAGGGGGGGGGCCGGCTTGACCCGGACCCGTCGCGCACCGACACACGGGCGCACCCGGCAGAGCGAGCGCTCCGTCCGCATGCGCCCCGTCGGGCGCCCACCCACGGGCACGGGCCAGCGCGACCCTCGCCGCCCCGTCCGTCCCCGCGGCCGTCACTGCGGCCGCCCCTGTGGCCGTCACCGAGACCACCGCAGGGACCGCCAGGCTGCCGTCCCGCCGCCGGGACCCACAGCACCGCGCCCTCCCCCTAGCGGCGTGCCCCGGGGGTGCGCCATTACCCACGATTACCGCGAGAGCTGATCTCCCGACGCCGAAGGGCGGCCCGGTCGCTGGTACCCGGCCCCGCCGACTCGTTAGGGCGCCCGCCCCCGTGCCGGCCTCCGGCCCGCTGGAGTGCCCCGTGCCCAGCCTCAGCTCCGTCGACCCCGCCCTCGCCTTCGTCCTGTGCCTCGCCCGCATGGCCGACTCGGATGGCCTCATCACCGACGAGGAGCGGGTGCTGCTGACCCGGATGGCCGCCACCCTCGATCCCCCCTGGGACGTGCCCAAGCTCGTGGCCTTCGCGGCCAAGACGCCCCTCGAAGAGCTGGCCCAGGCCATCGAGAACCCCGCCGACCGCTTCTTTCTCGCGGCCCGCGCCTGGGCGATGGCCAACGCCGATGGCATGCTCCACGAGCAGGAGCGCCGCCTCTTCGTCGAGCTGACGACGGCCCTCGGGCTGAGCCCCGACGACCAGCGCCGGGCCCGCCGCCTCGTCGCGGCCGAGGGCGAGCTCGACCCCGAGCTGGAGCAGTGGCTGCGCGAGACCCACGCCGGCTCGAGCTTCGCCGAGCTGCCGCCGGTGCGCGATCCCTTCGACCAGATCCCCGCCCTCCGCACCCGCCTCAACCTCGCCCAGGCCGCCATCCAGGAGCGCCTGCTCCACACCCTGCGCGAGGTCGCGACCCGGCTGCTGCCCGACGCCAGCCCCGAGCGGGTCTCGTCGGTGGCCGACATCCTCGCCGAGCCCCGGCTGATGGAGGTGCTCGACGACCTCGACCGCGCCGCCGAGTCCGACCAGCGCCGGCTCGACCTGCTCGAGGCCAGCGACGAGCTGAAGGGCCACGCCGAGCGGGCCGAGGGTCTCTGCGCCCGCCGCCGCGCCGCCCGGGAGCGCATCGAGAGCCTGCGCGCCCGCCGGGCGGCCTTCGACCGCGACGACTTCCGGTGGCTCTACGAGCGCAACCACCACGCCGACCGCCAGCACGACGGCTTCCAGCAGTTCATGCGGGTCATGACCCTCGCCCCCTGGCGCGAGCGCCGGGCCGAGGAAGAGGCCCTCGCCGCCCTCGGGGTGCCCGACTTCCGCTGCGCCGTCGAAGAGTACCACCGCCTCGAGCGCGACCTGCGCCACGCCGAGCGCGAGCTGGAGCGGGTGGGCCATGCCGAGACCGCCCTCGAAGAGCTGGTCATCGAGCGCGAAGACCTGCGCGAGCGCGTCGCCGCCGAGCCCGACCGGCGGGTCGCCGGCATGCGGGGGGCCCTCGTCGAGGCCTTCACCCGCACCCACCTCTCGGCCCTCTTCGGCGCCACCCCCGACCAGCACCGCGGCCAGATCGCCCGCTGCTGCGCCCTCGAGTCGAAGCTGCTCGCGCTCGAGACCCTGCGCGCGCGCAACGCGTCGACCGACTGCACCGCCGGCACCCTCACCGCAACGCCGGGCACCAACCTCGTGTCCTACTCCCAGGGCTCGGTGGCAGCGATTGCGAGTTGCACC
>CAXQUZ010000119.1:0-3139 GCA_964226865.1 Myxococcota bacterium
CCGAGAGGAAGCCCGCCTCGATGTAGGTGGCGAGGGCCGGGGCGGCCGCCGGGTGGACCCGCACCCCGCCGCCGTCGGGCAGCAGCACGGGCTCCTCGGCGTCCATGTCGGCCGCGCAGGGGGCAAAGACCTCGAGGGCCATCTGGCGGGCCATCTCGAGCATGTCGGCGATGCCCTCCCGGTCGTGCCCCTCGAAGGCGGGGGCGTCGAGGATGCCCGCGAGGCCGAAGACCTCGAAGAGCAGGAAGCGCAGATCACGGGTGGGCAGCAGGTCGGTCACGGGGCCGCTCCGGGCGCGGGGGGGACGGGGACGGGGGCGGTGGGGGGCACGGGGGCGGCTGGCCGCAGCCGGGTGCGGGCGATCCACTCGACCAGCACGGGCAGCGCCTCGACCCGGAGGGCCCTGAAGTCGGCGGCGGTGGTGGCGTCGAGGGTCTCCCAGGCGAGCACCGGCCGCAGCAGCGCGGGGTCGTCGATCTCGCTGAGCAGCCCCAGCAGCATGCCCGCGGGCGGGCCGCTGGCCTTGAGGGCGGCCAGGGCGGCGACCCGCTGGTCGAGCACGGTCTCGCCGGGCTGGAGGGCGGCGGCGGTCTGGAGGGTGCGCAGGCCGGCCGCGTCCATGGCGGCGAGGGTGCCCGGCACCAGCTGCAGGCCGGCGAGCTGGGCCCAGCCCGAGAGGGTCGCCCAGCCCGGCTCGTAGTCGGGCTTGCAGGCCACCGCGGCGAGGGCGGCGCTCAGGCTGCGCTGGATCTCGTCGCCGGTGGGCGCGGCGATGCGCAGCCCCAGATCGGCCACGAAGCGCTGGGCGATGTGGTTGCAGCGGTCGATGGCCAGGGCCTTCTCGTAGCGGACCAGGGCGGCGTCGAGGCCCGCCGTGCGCAGGGCGGCGTCGCCGGACCAGGTCCACCAGACCGAGTTCTCGGGGCAGCGCGCGAGGGCGGCGTCGTAGGCGGCCAGGGCGTCGCCGAAGCGGCCGCTGGCGAAGGCGGCCTCGGCCGAGCGGAAGTGGGACCGGGCCGGGGCGTCGCAGGCGGGGCTGAGCACCGTGAGCAGGGCCGGGGAGCGGGCGCTCTGCACGGTCGCGCCGGCCACCCCGAGGATGACCGAGCCCGGCGCCACGGCCTCGAGCTCGCGCATGGCGGCCTCGAGCTGCTGGAGGGCCGGCAGGCTGGCCGGGAGGTCGGCGAGGCCCTGGGCCCGGCGCGCCTCGATCTCGGCCACGAAGGCGTCGGTGCGGGCCATCACCCGCAGCTCGTGGGCCCGGGGGCTCTCGCGCCGGGCCAGCACGGCGTCGGTGGCGGCGGTGACGGCGGCCCAGTCGCCGGTCTCGGCGGCCGCCTCGGCCCGGTCGCGCTGGCGCGGGAGCCGCCGGGGCAGCCGGCGCGGCGGGGGGGACTCTGCGGCGGCAGACGCGGTGGACGGGCCGGAGGGGACGGCGGCGGGCGGCGCGTCGGCTGGCGCCGCCAGGGCCACACCACAGCACAACAGCAAGATCAGCGACACGGGGCTCCTCGGGCAGCCCGGCCAGCGTAGCCCGACCCGCGGGGCCCAGGGCCCGGGCCCCCCGCGCTATGGTGGCGGCCCTCGCGTCATGGTGGCCCCGCTGGGTCACCCCGTCCTCCCCGGAGCTGTCATGTCCAAGGATGCCCTGCTGCCGCGCCTCGCGGAATTCTCCCCCACCGACGTCACGCCGCGCCTCGTGGATGGCCTGATGACGGTCATTCCCGGCAGCCCCGCCCTGCCGCCCTACCCGGCCCTGCCCGCCGTGGTGAAGGCCATGGGCCACGGCCCCGAGCTGATGCCCGCCGCCACGGCCCACCTCGCCGATCCCGGCGTCCAGAACATCCTCTGGATGAGCCGCATGGTCGACGCCGGCGACAAGACCTACGCCATCACCACCGGCGTGATGTCGGCCGTGCGCTTCTTCTTCGGCGCCAAGGAGAACCGCTCGGCCGCCCTCGAGACCGACAAGCAGCAGCGCAACGACGCCGTGCTCAAGGGCTTCGCCCTGGCCTACATGGCGATGAAGGGCTTCGACGGCAGCATGGCCGACCGGGCCCGGGCCTTTGCCGCCGCGCCGGCGGGCCGGGCCCTGCTGACCTACTACGCGGCCATCGAGGTGGCGCTGCCCTTCGCCGACAACGCCCTGTCCGGCGGCGGCGCCCTCGTCGACGGCCTCTGGGACACCTACGGCAGCGCCAACCTCGCCAAGCTCAGCGCGCTGGGGGGCGGCGAGAGCATGGACGGCGTCGAGGGCGCCATGTCGGCGCTCACGGGCCCCATCAAGTCGGCCGTCGACACGGTGCTCCCCCACGTCGACAAGATCGCCGGCGTCGCCAAGGCCCACGTGCCCGGTGCGATGGCCACCGGCGACAAGGTGGCCGGGGCCCTGGCCGGGCTGGCCGATGTGCTGCCCGTCTACCGCTACCTGGGCGGCCGGCTCGCGGCCGAGGCGGCGGTGGTCAAGGCCACGGCGGGCTGAGGGCCGGGCCCCCGCTGCGCCCCCCTGCGCTGCCATCCGATCGGGGCCGCCATCTCTCAAGACTCTCTCGCTGACGCCGTCTTGGCAGGGCCTCCCTCCCCCTGGGCGCTACGCTGGGGGCCGGAGTCGGGAGGTCCCATGTCGCGCGTGCTCGCTGTTCTGGTCCTGCTGGGGGCCTGCACCCCCACCGAAACCAAGGCCCCCGCCGGAGACGCCACCGACGAGGGCGGGGACGGCGGCTCCGAAGACGGCGGCGGGGACGGCGGGGACGGCGGCTCTGAAGACGGCGGGGACGGCGGGGAGGTCCTCCAGGACTGCAAGGCCGGCACGGACTGGTCGCCGGGCAGCCCCGCCTTCGTCGACGCCAGCGAGGCCTGGGGCCTCGTGGCGCTCCAGCCCGTCGGGGTGCGGGTCAGCGCCGTCGACTTCGACGGCGACGGCTGGACGGATCTCGCCGTGCGGGACGGCGCCGCCGACGAGGACTTCGGCGAGGGCGGCCGCCGCAGCGTCTGGCTCCTGCGCAACACGGGCACGGGCCGCTTCGAGGACGTGACCGAGGCCAGCGGGCTGCTCACCCGCCGCGACGGCGCCCCCGGCGGGCGGCCGGGCCCCGTCCAGGTCTGGGGCGATGTCGACAACGACGGCGATCTCGACGCC
>CAXQUZ010000120.1:0-9157 GCA_964226865.1 Myxococcota bacterium
GTTCGTTGTTTAGATGAAAACATTGTTAACTCAGCCGCCGAGCTCGACATGGCCTTACTGATGGGCTTAGGTTTCCCTAAATTCCGTGGTGGTTCAATTCGCTATTTAGACGCAATTGGTACCGCTAAGTTTGCTGAAATCGCAGCGCAGTATGCAGATTTAGGTGGCTTGTATCAATTGACTGAAGAACTGGCGGCACGTGCGGCGAAGGGCAGTAAGGTTTACGCTTAAACTCACGAATCCACACTTTAAGATTAAAAAAAGCGCACGTCTTTAATGCAGCAGTGCGCTTTTTCGATTCCGAATTAATTAGTAGTGGCATTCGCATCAAACACCTTCTCACCCGCAATCCAAGTTTGCATGACTTTAGTTTTCCAAATATCTTGCGGCTTCACTTTGAAGATATCTTGGTCGACCAAAATAAAATCAGCCCACTTACCTTCGGTTAGAGTGCCTAGGGTGTCTTCCATGTGTGCAGCATAAGCGGCGTCTAAGGTAAAACCTTTAAATGCTTGTCGAATACTCATAGCCTGTTCGGGGTACCAACCTGCGACGGGTTGATTATTGCGGTCCTGGAGGGTAACGGCGGCGTGTAAACCGTAAAACGGATTAGCTAACTCAACCGGAAAATCTGAACCTAGCGGCATTGGAATACCACTGTTCAATAGTGTTTTCCATGCATAAGCACCTTCCATTCGGGCTTTACCCAAGCGATCTTCAGCCATATTCATGTCGCTAGTAGCATGAGTGGGTTGCATTGAAGGCAATACCTTTAATTCGGCAAAGCGAGGCAGATCCTCAACCGCAATGATTTGTGCGTGTTCAATTCGATTACGCAGGGCTTGGCCACCCAATAGCTCAAAGGTGCGTTCGAATTCATCCAGTACTAACTGATTTGCTTTATCATGGCCGCGGCCGCGACGCCGGAGGACGAGTACGCCGTCCAGACCGTCAAGCGGGTGCGGCCGAAGGCCAAGACCCCCCTGATGATCGCCGGCGGTGTCGCAGCCCTCGGCGCCGGCGGGCTCTACGGTGCCTCCTTCGCGACCCGCGCCAAGTTCGACGCCGCCTCCACCGAGGAGGAGATGCTCAAGTACCGCTCGTCCACGAACGCGCTGGTCATCGCCTCCGGGGTCACCCTGGCCCTCGGGCTGGGCGTCGAGTACACCGCCATCATCCTGGACGGCAACCCGGGCATGATGCTCCGCGGCCGCTTCTGAGCCACCGCTCCCAGCACCGGGGCCTGCCGTGAGCACCTCCCCCCGCGCGTGGGCCGCCAAGACCGGCGAGACCTGGACCCCCTCCGGGCCCGCGCTGCCCACGGCCCTGCCGGGTCTCGTCGCCGCGCCGGCTGCGGGCCCGCGCCGCCAGGGCACCCTCTACCGGGCCGCCGAAGGCGACACGCCGGGCCCCCTCGCGGCCTGGCGGGGCCTGCTCGACGACGGGCGGGCCCTGGGCCTCCCGCTGCCCGCCCGCTGGGCCACCGCATCCTGTGGGGACGCCGAGGCCGTGGTCACCGAGGCCGTGGCCGGGTCCCTCGCCGCCCAGTGGGCCGCCGACCCGTCGCTCGCGCAGGCCGCCTCCCTCGTCGGCGGCCTGGCCGAGCTGGCCGAGGCCCTCGACCGCCTGCCCGACGGGTCCGCCACAGCGCCCCGCATCCACCTCGGCGCCCTCGTCTGCACCGCCCGGGGCCGCACCGTGCTCGGGCCCGGCGCCCTGGTCGCGGCGGCGCCGAGCTCGCCCGAGGGCGTCTTCGGAGCCCAGGGGGGCACGGCCCGCGCGGGCTTCGCCTGGTCCCTGGGCGTGACCCTCTTCGCCCTGCTCTGCACCCCGCCCGAGCGCCTCGCCCAGGGCCGCCCGGGCCAGAGCCAGCGGGTGCGGCTGATCCGCGACCTCCACAGCTCCCGGCCCCGGCTCTTCGCCCACCGGGCCATCGAGGCCCGCGAGTTCCTCTACCCCGAGGCCCTGCCCGACCAGGACCGGGCCACCCTCGGCGCCGGCATCCAGGCCCTCGTGGGTGAGAACACCGCACTGGCGGCCGTGCTCACCGAGTCGGCCGCCAGCCTGCTCGACCTGGCACTGGCCATCGATCCCGGCCGCCGGGACGAGGGCCTCGCCCAGGTGGGCCGGGGCCTGCGGCGCTTCGAGGCCCAGCTCCAGGCGGCCAGCCGGGCCCCCGTGCGCAGCGCGCCCCCCGCGCCGTCGGCGACAGCTGCCACAGCAACACCGCCCGCTGCGCCGCTGCCCCGCCGGGGCCCGGGCTGGGGGGTGGTCGTGCTCCTCGGGCTGCTGAACCTCGGCTCGCTCGGCGGCGGGCTGCTCATCGGGCGGGCCACCGCGCCGGCCGCGCCCGCACCGGTCGCCCCGCCCCCGGCCCGCAGCGCACCGGCCGCCCTCGTCGGCGAGACCTCCGCCTCCGCCCCCGAGCCCGCGCCGACCACCGCCGCCGCGCCGCCCGCGCCGGCAACCGAGGCCGCGCCGACGGCCCGCCGCAGCTCCCGGTCCGCGCCGGCCCCGGTCGAGGCCGCGCCCGCGCTCGAGCTGGGCCAGGTGCGGATCGAGGGGGGACGCTGCCGGCTGGTGGACGAGGCCGGCACCGAGCACGGCTGCGGCAGCCTGCCGGTCGGCCGCTACGTGATCTGGGCGCGGCCCGACGGCGGCAGCGAGCTGGCCCTCGGCAGCCACCTCGTGCGTGCCGACCGCCCCCTGCGCATCCAGTGCGGCTTCGGCACCTGCCGCATCCGCTGAGCCCGCGGCTCAGCCCTCCGACGCGGCCTTCTTCTTGCGGCGGTTGGGGTTCTCCCAGAGGAACTCCCGCTCGTCGAGGGACTTGGCCGCCCAGCGGCCCGCCACGAAGAGGAAGTCCGACAGCCGGTTGAGGTAGCGCAGGGCGCCCTCGCCGACGTCGTCTTCGGTGTGGAGCAGGGTGAGGGCCCGCCGCTCGGCCCGGCGGCAGACCGTGCGGGCCTGGTGGAAGAAGGCGCCCACGGGGCCCCCGCCGGGCAGGATGAACTCCTTGAGGGGGGGCAGCTCTTCGTTGAGGGCGTCCATCCAGGCCTCGAGGCGCGCCGTGTCGTCGTCCGAGACGCGGACCATGCCCTCCCAGCGGGCCGCCGCGGGGGTCGCTAGGTCGGTGCCGACGTTGAAGAGGTCGTTCTGGATGCGGTGGAGCAGGGGATCCAAGCGATCGTGCACCGCCGCGGGGGCCGAGCCCCTCGGGCCCGGGGGGGCGAAGGTGCGGATCAGGCCCACGATGCTGTTGAGCTCGTCGACCGTGCCATAGGCCTCGATCCGGGCGTGGTTCTTGGGGACCTGTGCGCCGCCGACCAGCCGGGTCTGACCGCGGTCACCGGTGCGGGTGTAGACCTTCGTGATGCGCATGGGTTCTCCGGTGGGCGAGAAGGGGGACGGGCGCGCCGTGGGGGTGGGGAACAGGCCGGTGACGGCGGTGCGCGGGGGGTGCGCTCCCCCGGCCGGGCGTGCTACCTACCCCATGTGTCTGCCCTGTCCCGTTCGAACGCGGAACGAGGCGCCCGGCCCGGCCCCCCTGCGGCCGACCGGGCCCGCCCACCCTCCCGGGTGTTCGACGACACAGGCCACCACCCGGCGGCCTGCCATGCGGCAGCGTGACCCTGAATCTCCAGGCCGGCCCAACGGGCGCCGGCGCTCAGCATCCCCCCCAAGGAGCCACTGTGGAGCAGCGCAAGAATCGGATCTCCATCGGCGGTCTGCGCAAGGCGGACCCGACGCACCTCTCCATCCTCACCCAGGATGTGCTGCGTCGCCCCGTGACCCAGATCGAGCCCGGCACGCTGGCCGACCTGCTCGCCCTCTCCGAGATCCCTGAGCAGCTTCCGACGACCATGGCCAAGGACCTGGGGCGCTTCCGCGATCAGATGATCCGCGAGATCGGCGACCTTCCCGACGGCACGGGCCTCGCCGACCTGCTGGGCGAGTTCATGGCCCTCGACGCCAGCCGCATCCCCGGCACCCTGCGCCAGGGCCTCAAGGACTCCTGCGGCGAGAGCAAGCACGAAGAGGTCGCCCCGGCCTTCGAGAAGCTCCAGAGCCACTGGGACGGCGTCCAGCCCAGCGACCTGGTGCTGCCCCGCGCCGCGCCGGCCCCCTCCGCCGCCGCCGCCACCAAGGCCGCCGGCAAGCCCTCCCGTCCCGCCACCCAGGTCGTCCCGACCAAGCGCCCCGCCCGCCGCACGGCCGTCCAGGTCGACACCCGCCGCGAGGACTGGGTCCGCGAGGACGTGATGTCGCGCCTGGTCAACTACCCGGGCCGGGGCCTCAAGGAGCCCATCCTCGTCGCCGGCTCGCGCCACCGCTCGCCCTACAAGGACCTCACCGAGTCCGAGGTGCTCGCCGTGCTGCGCAAGCTCAAGCGCGAGGGCCGCGTCCGCTTCTCGGCGGGCCGCTGGATCGCCGCGGCCTGAGCCGCCGCGCCCCCAGACACGACAGCGCCCGGGCCACCACCAGGGCCCGGGCGCCTGCGTTCTCGGCACCGTGCGGTGGCCGGCCGCTCAGGAGGGCGTCTCACAGCTCATGCGATCCACGGCGTGGATGGGCGCGGCGTCGCCCGCCATGAGGTGGGTGATGGCCTTGTAGACCATGCGCTGCTTCTGCACGATGCGCTTGCCGGCGAAGGCCTCCGAGACCACGCGGATCTCGAAGTGGCCGCCGCCACCGGTGACCTCGACCTCAGCGCCCGGAATCTCGTCTTCGATGGCCTTGCGGGCCTCTTCGCAGATGTCCATGTTCGTCTCCCGTGGGGGTGCAGGGGCGGGGCCCCGCGGTGTGCTGGCGGGCTAACCCGGCCCGCCGGCGGTGCTGTCGGCCACCTCCCACAGCTCGGCCGCCAGCCCGAGGCCGAGCAGCCGGTCGAGCCAGATGCGCTGGCCGTCCCGGAGGCTGTCGCCCGGGGCCTTGACCTCGACGAAGAGCGGCCCCGCCGGCAGCCGCCCGGGAAAGAGGCCCGGCACCCGCCCGGCGGGCCCCGGAAAGACGAAGAGATCTGGCAGGCCGCTGCGGGCGTTGCGCCAGTCGCGGGCCAGCGCCCCGAGGATGCCGGCGAGGGCGGGGCCCGGCAGCGCCGCCACCACGGCCGTGAGCACGGGCGCGAGCCCGGGCCAGCTGTGGAGCCCGACGACCGCCTCTCCGGCGTGCGCGGCGAGTGCGGCCGCGAGGCGGTCGGGTCCCTCACCGGCGCCGAGGGCCACCAGCACCGCCTCCAGCTGGGGGGCGCGGCGGCGGGCGAAGCCGGGCAGACCGAGGTCGAGGGGGCGGTGCATGGCCGGGCCCGGCAGCAGGCCCGGCACGGGGGCGAAGATCACATCCCAGAGCAGCAGCGCGAAGAGGGAGGTCCAGACGCCGTTCTCGCTGTGGACGGCCGGCCGCTCGTGGGCCCCCAGCACCGCCGCGACCGCCGCCTCGACCGGCACGGGGCGGGCCCCGGCCACCGACCAGAGCGGGCGGGGGCCGTCCCCGGGGGCGCGGGGCAGGGCGAGCTGGCGCACGGGCGGGGCCACGAGGGCGGGGAGGGGACGCCAGGGCTGGCGGGCCCGGCGTGCGAGGCGGCGGCCCGTGCGGGCGAGGGCCCGGGCAGAGACGGGATCGGCCGCGGCGAGGGCGGCCGCGCACCGGGCCGCGCCCTCGGCCCCCCGGCCCGCCCGGTCTTCGCAGAGGGCGGCCCGGCGGCTGAGCTCGGGCGGGAGCGAGCGGTCCAGGCGGCGCAGGGCCGCCTCCAGCGCGGCATAGACCGCCAGTGCCGTGTCCAGCTCGCCGGCCCGCTCGCAGGCCCGGGCGTGGGCCGCACCGGCCCGCAGGGCGACGGGGAGTGGCGTGAATCGGGCGCGGGCCGGCTCCGGCGCACGCATCGCCGCCAGCGCCCCCCGCGCCGCCTCCCACTGGGCCGCGCTGTCGTCGGGATCACGCCCCCAGCCCGCGAGGGCCTGCTCGTAGGCCCGCAGGCCCCGCCGGTCGCGGTGGAGTCCGGGGCCGCCGGTGACTGGGTGGGGCGGCGGCCGGAGCAGCTCCATGCGCGCCAGCACGAGCTTCGACAGGTCGCCCGCGTGGTCGACGAGCCAGGCCCGACACAGGCGCCGCACCAGCCCCCGGTGCCGCAGCCGCAGGGCCGGCCCCCCGGCCAGCCCCCGGACGGGCCCCGCCGCGAGGCGCGCCACCAGCGCCGCCCGGCGCCCCCGGGCCGGCAGCCCCCGCGCCCGGCAGAGCACCCGCAGCTCGGGCACCGTGCGCAGCGCCAGCAGCTCGCGGGCCGCGGCCATGCCGACCCCCCGGGCGAGGCCGGCCGCCTCGAGCTCCGCCGCCGCCGCGCCCGTGTCGGGCACCTCGGCATAGGTGAGCCCGTCGAGGGCCACGAAGCGGTCCCGGCGACCAAAGAGGCGCGCGTAGAGCGAGCGCGCCGGGGGGCTGCAGGCCTGGAGCCGGTCCACCACGACCCGCTCCCCGGCGGTGAGCAGGTGGCCGTGGCGCTCGCGGCCCCGGGCCAGGGCCCGGTCGAGGTCGCGCATGGCGAAGGGCTCGACCGCCGGGGGCGCGGCCGGGTCGGGGGCGCCGACGGGATAGGACTCCGGGCTCGGTGCTGGCGACCGGCCCGGCGGTGGCGCGGGGTGCAAGCTGGAGGACTGGCCCATGAAGAACGTCCGACTCCGTCCCTACCGCCATGCCAGCCCGTTTCGTCGGGTGGCCGCCGCGGTGTGGGGGGCGCCGCGCGAGCCCAATGTCTACGGCTCGGTCACGGTGCGGGCCTCTGCTTTGCTCTGGTGGCTGGCCGACCGCAACGGGGGTGGCGGACAGAAGCTGACCGTGACCCACGCCGTCGCCCGGGCCCTCGGCATCGTCCTGCGGCGCCACCCCGACTGCAACGCCTTCGTGCGCCGGGGCCGCCTCCAGCTCCGCGAGGACGTCGACATCTTCCTCCACGTGCTGGTCAAGGACGACCCCCACACCGGCCGGCTCGGCGACGCCGACCTCTCGGGCCGCTGCGTCCGCCGCATCGACCAGAAGTCGGTCGAAGACATCGCCGCCGAGCTGACGACCGCCGCCGCGGCCATCCGTGCCGGCCGCGACCGGGACTTCGAGTCCAGCAAGCGCCAGATCCGCGCCCTGCCCGTGCCCCTGCTCCGGGCCTCGATGCGGGCCCTGGCCTTTCTCCAGTACGACCTCAACCTCGACACCTCGCGCCTCGGCTCCCCCCGGGATCCCTTCGGCTCGGCCGAGGTCAGCTCCGTCGGCATGTTCGGGGTGCGCGTGGCCTACGGTCCCTTCTTTCCGCTGGCCCGCACCCCCATTGCCGTGGTGGTGGGCGCCATCGAAGACGAGGTGGTGGTCGTCGACAAGCAGCCCGTCGTCGAGCCCACCCTCGTGCTCAACGGCACCTTCGATCACCGCGTCATCGACGGCTACCATGCAGCGGTGCTCACCCGCGAGGTCCGCATCCTGCTCGAGGCCCCCGAGCTCCTCGATCGTGACCCAGACCAGCTCGACGACATCGACCAGCGCGCGGCCATCCGGGTCGGCACGGTCGGCGCCGCCCCCGAGCTCCAGCGCTGAGCCGCCCCTTCCCCGCCCGGAGTCCCCATGTCCCGCCCGTCCTCCGCCGCCCTGCGCCGCCTCGCCACCGTGGCCGCCCTGGCCCTCGCCCTGCCCGGAGCCGCCGCCGCAAAGGGGAAGAAGGGCAAGAAGAAGCAGGGCCCGAGCTACTCCCACACGGTGACCGTGGCGCCCGTGATGCTGGCCTGGCCAGCGCTCCAGGCCGAGTATGAGTACAAGCTGGCCAAGCGGATCGGCGTCGGCGGCTACGCCTCGGTGGGGCGCTTCCAGCCCCGGCTGCTGTCGCAGGCCGTCTCGTCCATGATGCCGGGGGCCACGCTCGAGAACCACCAGGCCGTGGGCCTGCGGGGCAACTTCTTCTTCCGGCGCTTCGACCGCGGCGTCTACCTCGGCCTGACGGCGCGGTGGAGCCGGGTCACGGCCAGCTACACCGACACCTCCACCCAGGAGGGCGTCGAGGTGAACACCACCGTCGACGCGGTGATCACCAACATCATGGCCGGGCCCCACCTCGGCTACAAGCTGGTCATCAAGCCGGGCATCACCCTCGGGGGCAACCTCGGCGTTGGCTACGGCAACTACGGCGCCAAGGCCACCGGCACGGCCGAGGCCAGCGGCGCGAGCATCACCGAAGACCTCGGCAGCGTCGAGGGCCCCGGCCTCGTGCCCTTCGGCGTGGTCGTGGCGGGCTGGTCCTTCTGAGCGCCGGGCCCGGCGAAGCCGCGGGGCTGAAGGGCTGCAGCCGCGGCGCGAGGCCACGGCTGCAGGAGTGGGGGCGGAGGGACTCGAACCATCATGACCTCGCGGCCAGCGGATTTTGAATCCGCCGCGTCTACCGATTCCGCCACGCCCCCGCGGATCCGACGCGGCGACGTAGCCGGTGACCTGTGCGAGATCAAGCCCGGGTGCCGCCACGTCGACCGCAGCCCACCCGCCGGGCCCCAGCCGCTACACTCGGACCCTCCGCCCTGCCCCGGGAGTGCCTCCATGCGCCGTTCCCCCGCTCCGCTCGCCTCCGCCTCCCCAGCCCGGCGCTTCGCCGCGGTGCTCGCCCTGCTCGCTGGCTGTGCGAGCGGCTCGGGGGACGGCGAGGGCAAGGTGGGGGAGGGGGCCGACGGCGCCAGCGCGCCTCCCGACGCCCGCTTCCTCACGGATGTCTACACCTGGACCTGTCGCTCCACCGTCGACGACAGCGTCTACCAGGGCGTCTACGGCCAGTCCCTATCGCTGGAGTACGCCCCGGGGGCCGTCACCTCCCTCGACCTGCCCCCGGCGGGCGACTGCCAGGGCGACCTCGACATGCGCCCCCGCTCGGCGGGCGACGGCGGCCTCGACATCCCGGGCCTCGGCGACAGCCCCCGCTGGGAGAGCGACACCGAGGCCGGCGTGATGGATCGCCAGGGCCGCGGCTACTACCGCGACGAGGTCTTTCCCGGAGAGCGCACCTGCCTCGACATCGAGGAGGTCCTGGGCCAGGGCGCCCTGCTCACCGAGGCCGGGGTGCTGACAGGGGTCCGGGCGCCCGTGCCTGCCGGCGTGCCCGCGGTCGACTACGGCGACCTCGAGGGCCGCAGCATCT
>CAXQUZ010000121.1:0-10529 GCA_964226865.1 Myxococcota bacterium
CCGGCGGGGGCGGGGCCCCCAGCCCGGAGCGCGGCCGGCTACAGAGCCCCGGCCCCCGCTGCCCCGCGCCCCCCGGGCGCACCCTGCCCGCCTGGCTGCCTGCCCTGCTCGGCCCCGTCGCCGTCCCGGGGTTGTGGCTGTCGATCTGCACCCTGTTCGGCCGGCTCTCGGGCTGGCACCACATGGCGCGACACTACGCCCTGCCCGCCGAGCCCCCCGGGGTCTCGACCCAGCTCGCCGGCGGCCGGGTGGGGCTCGTCCAGTACAAGGGGGTGCTCTGGGTGGGAGCCGACGCCGCGGGCCTCGTGCTCGGGGTGCTGCTGCTCTGGCGGCGGGGCCACCCCTGGCTGCGCATCCCCTGGGAGCGGGTGCGCACCGGCGAGCGGGGCGGCTTCCTCACCGAGGCCCAGACCCTCCACATCGACGCCGGCGGCCACACGGTCGACCTGCGGCTGGGGGCCCGGACGGCCGACGCCCTGCTGGCCCGGCGGCCCTGAGCCCCGCCCTCACCGGGCGTGGAGGAACATGTCGACCATGGCGGGCTGGGCCTTCTTGCGCACGGCCTGCATGCTGCGGTTGTGGGTCAGGCGGACGTGGTCGGTGAACACGACCGACAGGGCCGCCGCGCTGACCGGCTGGCCCGGCAGGGCGCCCGCAGCGAGGGCGGCGGTGTGGAGCGAGTGGAGCACCATGCCCAGCCCCGCGGCCACGTTGCCGTCGGTCGTGAAGCGCTTGCCCAGCAGGTAGCTGCGCAGCACCAGCGAGGCATAGCGCCGGCCGCTCGCGTCGAGCGCGGGCAGCCCGAGGGGCAGCATCGCCCGGGCCCGGGCCACGTGGGCCCGCAGCCGGCGGGTGAAGGCCACCTCGGCGGCCGGCCGGGCCTCGTCCGCCAGCAGGGTGTCGAGCACCATGCCGTAGACCTGGAGCAGGGCGGCGGTTGCCTGGGCGGCCCGGCCCGGATCGGCGGGGGGATCGGGCTGGCGCCGGGCCGCGAGCAGCCGGGACCGCACGGCCGCGACGTGGGCGCCGGGCTGGCGATCGTTCTCTGCGATGTCTTCCAGCACGGCATCTTCGAGCTTCGACCAGGCCTTGAGGGGCACGGACTGGCCCGGCAGCAGCACGACCTTCTTCGGGCGGAACTGGAGCATCGGGTAGTGGCGGGGCAGGGCCGCCACCGCCGCCGCCTGGTCGGCGAGGAGCGCGCCGTCCTCCATGCTCTCGGCGAGCCCGCCGCAGCCCTCGCGCAGGGTGATGGCGAGGCCCCGGGGCTCCTCGACCACGGCGAAGGGGTACTCCCGGCAGAAGGCCGGCTTGGCGGCCGCCCCGAGGGCCGCGTGCACCGCACAGCCCCCGTCGTCTTGGAGAAAGACGCAGTGGCCGTCGACCTTCTCGAGGAACACCCCCGTGCCCGTGGGCCCGGACTTCTGGCGCTGCCAGGGCCGGCCGGCGCGCCCGGGCCAGAGGCGGTCGACGCCGTGGGCCTCGATGCCCGCCACCACCTCGTCCTCGACCGGCCCGAGCTCGTGGTGGTGGCAGCACTTGGCGCAGCCGCGACAGTCCCAGCGGGCACCGCGGGGGACGAGAAAGCGGGGGGACGCCATGGCACACCTCGGGGGAAGGCGGGCAAGCTACCATCCTCTGCCCGGGCCGCCCGCCGCCGCCTGGCCCCCCCCGCCGCTGGACCGCCCATGCCCCGCCTGCCGCTCGGCCCCCTGCTCGCCCCCGTCTTCACCGCCCTCGGCGCCTGCGGCGGGGCGCCGCCCCCGAAGGACAACCCCCCGGTCGACATCACCGGCGGCTTCACCGACGTCGGCGAGGGCACCACGGCCGGGGGCTCAGGCGCGGGAACCGGAACCGGAACCGGAACGGGAACGGGAACGCGCACCGAGGGCTGCGCCTGGGGCGACTACGACATCTGCTTCGAGGTGATCGATCTCGACGCCGCCGGCGAGTGGGAAGACACCGCCGCCTGGTGCGCCGATCTCGGCGACTTCTATGGCCTCGAGACCACCCACCTGGCCGAGGGCTGCCCGTCCGACCCCCTGCTCGACTGCGACCTGACCGGCTTCGCCGACCTCTTCCCCGGTCCGCCGTCCCAGGTCATCGGCCGCTTCTACAGCCCCACCTACAGCGAGACCGACGCCGAGATGGTCTGTGTCGAGTCCGGCGGCGTCGTGCTCTGAGCGCAGGCCCCCCACCCGGGCGCCGTCGCGGGGGCGCCGTCACTCGGGCGCGTAGGGCACCGTGAAGGGCGGCAGGTCGCTGCGGGTGGTGTCGGCCGCCCCGACGCCCATGCCGATGCAGTCCATGGCCAGGTTCGTCAGCGCGTCGGCCCGCTCGTTGCCCGGCTCGTCGGCGTGGCCCTTGACCCAGCGCCAGCGCACGTCGTGCTGGGCGAGCAGGGCGTCGAGCTCCTTGACGAGGTCGAGGTTCTTGATGGGGCCGCCCTTCTTCTTCCAGCCGCGCTTCTTCCAGCCCTTCATCCAGGTCTCGGCCATGTCCTTGAGGTACTTGGAGTCGGTGCGGATCTCGAGCCGCTGGCCGGGCTTGCGCAGCGAGCGCAAGACCTCGATGGCCGCGGTCATCTCCATGCGGTTGTTCGTGGTCTGGCGGGCGCCCCCCCGGCCCTCGAGGGTCGTGCCGGTGGGGAGGTGGACGAGGATGTAGCCCCAGCCGCCGACGCCGGGGTTGCCGCGGCAGCCGCCGTCTGTGTAGGCGACGAGGGGGACAGAGCAGGGTGCGGGTTCCATGGGCGGCGCCTAACGCGGCCCGGGCGCGTCCGCGGCACCGGCCGCCCGGGCTACACTGGGCCCATGGGACTCTTCGACGCACTCAAGAAGTCGCTCGCCAAGCAGGCCGCCGAGGAGGGGGGCCGCCAGGCCGTCCGGGGGCTGGGCGCCGCCGTGGATCGGCTCGCTGGCGAGTTCCTGGACGATGCCGAGGCCGCACTGGCGGACGCCCGGGCCGCCCGGGGCCTCGACGCGCCAGAGGCCCCGGCCCCCGGCGCGGCCGCGACAGACGACCCAGTCCCGGCCACCGCCGCCGCGCCCCGCGCGCCCGCGACCCCGCCCGCGCCGAGCTACGCCGACCAGCGCCGCGCCCGCCAGCAGGCCGCGGCCGACGAGCTGGCCCGGCTCAAGGCGGCCCGGGAGGCCCGGGTCACGGACGCCGCCACACCGCCCAAGAAGACGCTGTAGACGGCGTTCTCAACACACCGGCCCGCTACTCCGAGCAGTCGATGTCGATGGACATGTCGAGGTCGTCGCCGGCCGCTCCGGTGACCTTCTCGACGCCGAAGCAGGTGCCCTGGGTGGCCGCGAGGGCCCAGTCGCCCGGCGCGAGGGTGAAGGACCAGGGGCCCGTCGTCTCGGTGGACTGGGCGCCCGTGTCGTCGTCGACGGCCCCCGTCCAGTGGTCCCAGGGCACGGCCTCGACCACCCAGGTGGCCGAGCCGTCGCCGCCGAGGTCGCCGTGGACCGTGAAGGCGCCCGGGTCGACCGCCGTGCCCGAGTCCTTCAGCTCTTCTTCGGTGCAGGCCCCGAGGCCCAGGGCGAGCAGGGCGCCGGCGAGGCGCAGGGGGAAGCGGCGGGGGGTGGTCATCGGGGGTCTCCCAGTCCGGTGCAGCCCGGCCCCCAGCATGCCCGGCCCTGGGGCCGCTGTCCCGCGGCGGGGCTGCGGTGGATCAGTGCGCCGGCCACCACGAGACCAGCACGAGGCGCTTGCGGTCGGCCCGGGCGGGGCAGCAGCCGAGCTCGACCCGGCCCTTGTCGCCCTTCAGCTCGACATAGTCCCACTTCTTGCGCTCGCCCCGGTCGCTCTCGGTGAAGCCCTTCACCCGAGACTGGGCGAGCAGGGCCGAGAGGTGGGACTGGGCGGCGGCCTCGTCCTCGAAGACCAGGTCGACCGAGATCTGGCCCCCCTCGGTGTGGCGGGCGATGCGGCCGGTCTCGGCGTCGAGGGCCAGCGGGAAGTCCGGCGGCAGGGTCTCGAGCTCTTCGAGGCCCATCCACGAGGTGCAGCCCCCGAGCCCCAGCGCGAGGACCAGGGCAGGCAGGACGGGCGACGAGAGCAGACGCGACATGGAGGCCTCCAGCAGGGGCGCCGCCCCCCTAACGCCGCCGGGCCCGCCGCCCCCTGCCGTGCGCCCCGGGGTCGCGACCGGCGCCGCGCCAGCAGCCCGTTATGCCCCCCGGGCCCCCTCGCCCCCTCCCGATCCCGACGCGGAGACCCGATGCGCCGAACTGCCTTGCTGCTCCCTCTTCTCGTCGGCTGCAACCGGGACGTGAAGACCCCCTTCCCCGCGGGTCTCGAGCCCCTCGAGGCCAACCGGGCCAGCTTCCCCGACGGCGAGGGCTACCCCGAGGCCCTCTCCTGCCGCGAGGGCGAGGACGAAGAGGAAGACATCGGCACCTACACCTGGGTCCACTGCAAGGGCTACGTGAACGCCCCCATCGACGACGTCTACGCGGCCTACCAGACCCCCCGGGTGGTGGCCGACCGCCGGGCCATCGACGACCTCTCGGTCGAGTGGGACGTCGAGCCCGAGTACGACGTGTCCTTCCTGCTCCACAACACCGTCGACGCCGCCATCACCGTCGAGTTCGACGTGACCTGGCGCCACGGCGACGTGGACGGCGACCCCGAGGTGGTCGAGGAGCTGGGCACCCGCTGGCAGAAGACCTACGGCAGCGAGGTCATCGACCTGCTGCGGGGCTCCATCCGCACAACCCGGGTCGACGCCGACAACACGGCCCTCGAGATCGTCTTCCACCAGCGCTCGCTGCAGGACGACAGCCCCATCATGCACGCCTACCTCGACGACCTCTTCGCCGACATCCGCGCGAGCGTGCGCGGCAACGAGCTGCCCGCCTACGACTCGGGCGTCTGAGCCCGGCGCCGTCCTCCCGGGGCCCCTCCCCCGGCTCCCCGGTCCCGTCCCCGGACGCCCCGATGCACCGCTCGTCCCTGCCCTCGCTCGCCGCGGGCCTCGCCCTGCTCGGCTGCAGCGCCGACCCCGCCCCGGCCGCCGCCCCCGTGCCGGCCGCCGCCCCCGACCCGGCGTCCCGGTCCCCGGCCCCGCCCCCGGCCGCCACCGCCTCGCCGCCGACCGCCCGGCCCGCCCCCGACGCCGGCGCGCCCCTTCGCTACGACCTCCGCTTCCCCGACGCCACCACCCACATGGTCGACGTCACCCTCACCCTGCCCGCCGACCTGGGCGCCGCCGGGCCGATCGAGCTGTGGATGCCGGCCTGGACCCCGGGCAGCTACCTCATCCGCGAGTACGCCCGCCACGTCGAGGGGGTCGAGGCCCGCGACGCCGCCGGCGCGCCCGTGGCCCTGCGCCGCACGGCCAAGGACGCCTGGACGGCCGAGGGCCCCGTCCACACCGTGCGCTACCGGGTCTACGCGCGCGAGCCCTCGGTGCGCACCAACTTCGTGGACGGCGAGCTGGCCGTGCTCAACGGTGCGCCGACCTTCTTGCTGGTCACCGGCGCCGAGGGCCGCCGCCACCGCGTCGTCGCCCACCCCGCCCCCGGCTGGGCCGGCGCCTGGACGGGCCTCGACCCCACCCCCGGCGCCCCGGGCCCGACCGACTGGACCGCCGCCGACATCGACGAGCTCATCGACTCGCCCATCGTGCTCGGCACGGCCACCACCCACGACTTCGTCGCCGGCGACCGCCCCCACGAGCTGGTGCTGGCCGGCACCACCGCCAGCTGGGACATCGACCGGGCCGCCGGGGACGTGGCCGCCATCGTCGCGGCCACCCAGGCCCTCTGGGGCACGGTGCCCTACGACCACTACCGCTTTCTCAACGTCGCCAACGGCACCCGCGGCGGCCTCGAACACCTCGACAGCACCCTCATGATGAGCGCCCACCGCGTCATGGGCCAGCGCGAGCGCTACCTGAGCTGGCTCGGCCTCGTCAGCCACGAGTTCTTCCACACCTGGAACGTCAAGCGGCTGCGGCCCGCGGCCCTCGGCCCCTTCGACTACCGCCACGAGGTGCGCAGCCCGAGCCTCTGGGTGAGCGAGGGCCTCACCAGCTACTACGACGACCTGCTGCTGGTGCGGGCCGGCCTCATGACCGAGGACGAGTATCTCGGCCGCATCAGCGACCAGGTGGGCAAGCTCCAGACCGTGCCCGGGCGCCAGGTCCAGACCCTCGCCGCCGCCTCGGCCGAGGCCTGGATCAAGCACTACCGCAAGGACGAGAACACCGTCAACACGGCCATCTCCTACTATGTCAAGGGCATGGCCGTGGGCTGGCTGCTCGACGCCCGCATCCGGGCCGCCACCGGCGACCAGGCCAGCCTGGACGACGCCCTGCGCACCGCCTACGCCCGCTTCTCGGGCGACCGCGGCTTCACCCCCGAAGACTTCGAGGGGGTGCTGCGCGAGACGGTGGGCCCGGCCGAGGCCGAGGCGCTCCAGGCCTTCCTCGACCAGGCCATCCGCAGCACCGACGAGCTCGACTACGGCCCCGCCCTGGCCTGGTGGGGGCTGCGCTGGGCCGACCCGGAGGCCCCCCCGTCGGCGCGCGACGACGGGTCACCCGGAGACCCGCCGGCCGATCCGCCCGCCGGCTGGCTCGGGGCCACCCTCGACAGCGCCCACGGCCGCACGGTCATCCAGCGCATCAAGCGCGGCACGCCGGCCCACGCCGCCGGGCTCCAGGTGGGCGACGAGCTGGTGGCCGTGGCGGGCTGGCGGGTGCCGCCGAAGGGGCCCGAGGCGCTCTGGGCCGAGCACCGGCCCGGCGAGACCGTGGAGCTGACCGTCGCCCGCCGGGGCACCCTGCGCACCGTCTCGGCCACCCTGGGCACAGAGCCCGCCGACCGCTTCGTGCTCGAGCGCGACCCGGACGCCCCCCCGGAGGCCGCCGCCCGGCGGGCCGCCTGGCTCGGGCTGGCGACCGGGGACTGAGCCCGCCGGTCGCCGCCTGCCGGCCCGAGAACGCAGCGCGCCCCCCGACCGACCGGCAGCACCGGGGGGCGGGGGGCGCGACGGGACGGAGGGACCGCCCCGGGGGCTCAGCTGTTCTCGCGCTTGGCGGCGGAGAAGTTGCCGGACTGGGCGACGGCGGCGATGATCTTGGCCTCGTCGGTCTTGGCGGGGTCGAAGCGGATGTCGGCCTTGCCGGAGGTGTCGACCGTGGCGGCCTTCACGCCGTCGATCTCGAGGAGCACGGCGTGGGCGCTGGCGGCGGTGCCACCGCAGTGCACGCCGGAGACCGTCAGGGCGAGGGCGGTGCCGTCGACGGTGGAGAGGTCGGAGGCCTTGGCGGTCTGGGCGGCCTTGTCGCAGCTGCCGCAGGGGGCGCCGCCACAGGCGAGGGCCACACCGAGGAGGCTGGAGGCAGCGAAGACACCGATGGTGCGAAGAATCATGTCGAGCTCCGGAGGCGGGATGCCGGGACAGAGGGGGGGAGGGATGGTGGGGAGGGAGAACACGGCCCGACCCACCGGCTGTGGAGGAACCGTAGCCCAGGATGCCGGCCGTGCGCCAGGGTCTCGCGGGCGTGGGCATGGCGAAGCGAATACCGGCCCCGACCACCGCAGGAGCCCCCCCATGACGTCCTCCGCACCCGCCCCCTCCGCTTCCGACAGGGCCGCGCCCGTCCCCACCCTGGCCGTGCTCGGCTGCGGCACCATGGGCCGGGCCATCGTCACGGGCCTCGTCGACGCCGGGGTGCTGCCGCGGGCGCAGGTGATCGCCACGGTCCACCGCGAGGACGAGGCCGCCAAGGTCACCGCCGAGCTCGGCGTCGAGGCCACCACCGACAACGCCGCGGCGGTCGCCCGGGCCGACACCGTGCTGCTGGCGGTCAAGCCCCAGGTGGCCCGCCAGGTGCTCTCGCAGGCCCATCTCCAGGCCGCACTTTCCGGCAAATTCCTGATCAGCATCGCCGCCGGCGTGCGGCTCGCCCAGCTCGACGAGTGGCTGCCCGAGACGGCCCTGGTGCGGGCCATGCCCAACACGCCCTGCACGATCCGCGAGGGCATGACCGTGCTCTCGCCGGGCCCCCGGTCCACCCCCACCCACCTCGCCTTCGCCCGCGAGATCTTCGGCGCCGTCGGCCGCTGCCGGGTGCTCGACGAGCGCTACCTCGACGCGGTCACGGCGCTGGGCGGCTCGGGCCCGGCCTTCGCCTGTGTGCTGCTCGAGAGCATGGCCGACGGCGGCGTGATGATGGGCCTGCCCCGCGAGGTGGCCGTCGAGATCGCCGCCCAGACCATGCAGGGCGCCGCCCGCATGGTGCTCCAGACCGGCGCCCACCCCGCCGCCCTCAAGGACGCGGTCACCACGCCCGCCGGCTGCACCATCGCCGGGCTGCTGACGATGGAGGACGGCCGCATCCGCTCCACCCTCGCCCGGGCCATCCAGGAGGCCACCCAGGTCGCCGGCGGCCTGGGCCAGTAGCGACCGGCCCCCCGATCGCCCCCGCGGGCGCACGGTGTCTACGGGGCCGTTGCTTTCGCCCGGCCGCCAACCGGTTAGCCCCCCTCACTTCACTGTACTGAATCCCCATTCATCCAGGCCGGGTGTCCTCCCGGCGTGCCTGATTCTCCGGGAAGGCCATGCGCATCCTCGAAGTGCTCCTCATCCTCGCCGCCGCCGGCGCCGGGGCCTACTCCGCGGGCAAGATCGCCTGGGAGAACCGCCTCAAGCATGTCTGGCCCAAGCGGGACCAGATCAAGATCGTCAACCAGGGGGGCCTGTGGACGGGCCTGGCCGAGGTCTTCCTCCAGACCAAGGTCATCGCCAACCGCCCCGTGGCCGGCATCTTCCACCTGCTGATCTTCTACGGCTTCGTCAGCTTCGGCATCAAGTCCTTCACCCACTTCCTCAACGGGCTGCTCGGCCTCGAGGCCCCCATCGGCCTCGGCCCCATCGACTACGTGCTCGATGGGGTGAGCGTGCTGGTGCTCAGCGGCGTCGTCTTCATGGCGATCCGGCGCTACTTCTTCATGCGCGACCGCCTCACCCACATGCTCGAGAGCGGCATCGTGCTGCTGCTCATCGGCACCCTGATGGTGACCTACCAGCTCGAGCGCCCGACCTTCGGCGTGGGCCTCGAGCACCTCCAGGGCTCGATCCCCGCCAAGATCAACTGGTGGGTCCACTTCCTCATCCTGTGCGGCTTCCCGAGCCTCATCGCCTACGGCAAGCACTTCCACCTCGTGATGGGCCCCGTCAACGTCGTGCTCAAGCACATGACCGAGGTGCCCAGCGACCGTCCGGTCTCGGGCAACGACCTCGACATGGGCGACGACGACACCCCCGAAGAGTTCTTCGAGGAGGAGCTCAAGCGCGTCGCCATGCCCAACGGCGTGGCCGACTTCTCCTTCCACACCCTCTTCGACCCCGCCGCCTGCATCGAGTGCGGTCGCTGCAACGACGCCTGCCCCTCGGCCGGCGCCGGCCTGAAGCCCCGCGACCACTTCGTGCTGGCCTTCCGCGACCCCTCCACCAGCGCCGAGCAGCTCCAGGAGATCGCGCCCCCCGACATCGTCGCCACCTGCACCCAGTGCCGGGCCTGCGACACGGTCTGCCCCGTGGGCAACCGCCCCAGCATGTCGGGCCTCGAGCTCCGCGGCCGCCTCACGGCCGAGGGTGTCTACCCGCCCCGGGCCATCAAGAAGGGCGGCAACGACCCGGTCGAGTCCTCGGGCAACATCTTCGGCATGGACCCCGAAGAGCGCGAGAAGTTCATCGAGGCCAACGACCTGCCCATCTACGATGCCGATGAGCACGACATCCTGCTCGTCCTCGGCTGCCAGGGCAGCTACTCCCCCGAGGTCCAGCCCGTCGTCGTCGCCACGGCCCGCCTGCTCGAGGCCGCCAAGGTGAAGTACGGCGTGCTCCCCGAGGAGAGCTGCTGGGGCGAGGCCGTGCTGCACGGCGGCGGCCTGATGGAGTCCTGGCCGGTCTACAAGACCATGCAGGCCGAGATCCTCGGCGAGATGCTCGGGGGCGATCACAAGAAGACCGTCCTCACCATCTGCCCCCACTGCCGCGACTCGATCCAGACCCAGTACGCCCACCTCGGCAACGCCTTCGAGGACGTGCGCAGCCACGTGGCCTACTTCAACGAGCTGATGAAGGAAGGCCGCCTCAAGGTCCACAAGAAGCCCGCCACGATGGCCGTGCACCACCCCTGCAAGACCATCCACAACGACGAGCAGGGCGACCTCGACGAGCTCCTCGAGGCCGCTGGCGTCAAGGGCGAGACCGCGGGCAACAGCCCGGCCATCCCCCGCTGCTGCGGCGGTGGCGGCGGCGGCTTCCTCTGGGACAGCCCCGCCAAGGTCAACAAGAACCGCTTCCAGCAGATCATGGAGGAGACCCAGCTCAAGCAGGTGGCCACCGGCTGCCCGGGCTGCCACCGCATGCTGAACGCGGCCCGAACGGAAGACGCCGAGATCGTCGACGTCTTCCGTTCGGGCCGCGTTCAGCATGCGGTGGCAGCCCGGGCAGCCGGTGGCCACCTGCTTGAGCTGGGTCTCCTCCATGATCTGCTGGAA
>CAXQUZ010000122.1:0-23485 GCA_964226865.1 Myxococcota bacterium
CCGGACGGGGCGCCGGCGCGGGCGGTGCTGCCGGCGGGGGCGCAGCAGGCGCGGGCGCAGCCGCGCCGTAGCCGCCCCGGGCGCCGTAGCCGCCCCGGGCACCGCCGCCGCCGCCGCCCGGAGGCGCCGGGGCCGGCGCCCGCACGGTCGAGGCCAGGCCACCGAAGGCCCCGCCGCCCTGGGGCCGCGGCATCGAGGCCGCCTCGGGGGGCGGCGCCGAGAGCTCGGGCTCGGGCTCGCCCTCTTCGTACCGGGCCATCACCTTCTCGGCGAGGCGCCGCTTGCGGATGCGCTCGCGGATGCGCGCCGCCCGCTCCTTGCGCTCGCGGCGGCGGCGATCGGCCGCGTCTTCGTTCGGGTCCTCGGGCTCGGGGGCGGCCGCCTCGGCCTCGGCCTCGGCCTCTTCCTGGCGCTCGCGGGCCTCGTCGGCGGCCTGGACCGCCTTGGACTCGGCCTCGACCAGGGCCCGGGTGTTGTCTTCCCAGTAGCCCTGGGCCCAGCGCTCGGTCGACGCGCGCACCACATAGCGCAGCACCACCAACACCAGCGTCAGGGCCGCGAGCCCCGCGCTGAGGAGAATGACGGTGTCGCCCAGGATCCCGTTCTGCATCCCTGCTCCCGGCCGCGCGCCGTCGGCCCATCCTGTGGGGCCACCGGGGGCCCCGCCGTCCAGCCTACACCCTGTGCCGGCCGCTCCGTCCCGTCCGTCCCGGTCTCGGCGCCCGCCCCGGCCCCGCCGGCGCCCACCCGAGAACGCGGCCGACCCCGCCCCCTGCGTCCCGATCGCAGGGGCACGGGGCCCGCTCGGCTCGCAGTGGGCGCCCGACCCGGAGGCCGGCGCCCGCCAGCGAGGCTACTCCTTGACCTGGAAGGCGTAGGCCATCCGCAGCTCTTCGGGGGTCTTGTCGAGGGCGTCGACGCTCTTGCTGGTCATCAGGCCCTCGGTGTGGAAGGCGTAGACGCCGGGGCTGAGCTTCTTCTTGGTCACGATGAGCCAGTCGTCGTCGGTCGGGAGCTCCTTGAGCTCGAACTCCTGCGACTCGGTGGCCACGAAGCGGTTGACCTTGATGGACTCCTCACCGAGCACGCCCGACACGGGGGTGTTCTCGACGAACTCGAGCTTGTGGAGCTCGAGGCCGAGGTGGGCGATCTGGGCGCGGGAGCGCGTCGTGGAGAAGATGAAGCGCATCCGGTCCTTGGACTTCACGGCGACCGCGCCGTGGTCCTTGATGCCGGTGTAGGCGTGGAGCTCGGTGCCGACCACGTCGATCATCTCGGAGGGGAGCTCGGAGTAGGAGCTCGTGTTCACGAGGTGGAAGCCGGGCTTCTCGGGGTCGGGGTAGAGGTGGAGGGTGAGCGGGTCGGAGCTCTTGCCCTCTTCCTCGGGGATGTAGTAGCTGTCGCGCGCGAGGATGAAGCCGTCCTTGCCCGCCTGGACCCGCTTCTTGCCCGTGAAGGCCGGGACCTCGAAGGTGCCGGCGGCGTCGGTCATGGCGTGCTCGGTGAAGCCCTCGACCTGGACCTTGGCGCCCTCGACGGGCTTGCCGAAGCAGTCGACGACCGTGCCGCTGACCATGGGGGTCGTGGAGCAGCCGGCGGCGAAGAGGCCGGCCACCGCCGAGACAAAGAGGAAGGAGTTCGTACGGGACATGTGGACTCTCGCGCGGGAGGGGGGAGACGAGGAGGTCGACAGAGAGCGGGCGGCCGTTCCTGCAGGCGGACGGGGCAGCGGGCGGGCGGGGTTGCCCCGGGGGACGCCCACCATGCGCGTGCACGAGGCCGCGGGCCATGGAGAAGGGAAGTCACACGTCGGCAGGGTGGCGTCAAACTGTGGGCCACCTTCCCGTGATCTCGATGGAAGATCAGTGGGGACGGCCGAGGGCATCGCGCAGGCCGCGCAAGTCGAGCAGCCCGCCCTTGGCGAAGCGCTCCACCACGGCGCGCCCGGCCCGGGCGAGGGCATGCAGCCGCTGCACCCGACCCAACAGAAAGCGGTACTGGATGAGAATGCCCGGTGACGCCTGCTTGTCGACCGACTCCAGCAGTGTCATGGCCTCGTGCAGCTGGGCCACGGCCCGCTGGATGAGCGCCTGTTCCCGGTCGCGGAACACCCGGGTCACCATGGCGAGAATATCGGTCTCGGCGGCATAGTGGCGCTTGCGGCTGCCCGCGCGCCAGGCGGGGCGGATGACCCCCCAGGCCAGCAGCTCGTGCACGGTCATCGACACACTGCCCGCGCTGAGGCCCGAGCGATCGGCGATCTCATCGGCACAGAGAGGGTCTTGGCTCAGGTAGAGCACGGTCCAGACCTTGCCCATCGAGGGCTTGAAGTTCCAGAAGCCCATCAGCTCGCCGATCGTGTCGGCCACCAGCAGGGTCGCGGCCCGGGCGGCGGCCTGGGGGTCGGCCGGCGCGGCCCCCGGGAGGGCACCGGGGGCGCCGCTGGTGCCAGCGGCCGCGGGGGGGGGTGCAGTGGTCATCGGGCGCTCCCGGAGGTCGCTGGGCCGGGCGGGGGGCAGGTGCCGGCGGGCGCCGGTGCCGGTGGGGTGTCGGGCCCCCACCCGCGCCTTGCCCGTGTCGCAGGACCAACATAGGTGGCGAGCAAGAAATCTTCAACCGCGCTTGAAATAAGTTCATCGCATGTTGAAGTAGACGGCATCCCCCGCCCCCGCTCGCCAGAGGCCCACCATGGAGCTGTCCCTCGCCCGTCCCGTCCCCGGCGGCCTCCACGCCGCCGAGCCGCCGGCGCGTCCCCGGACCTCCCCCCTCGCCCGCTGCCTCGCGCTGGTCTCGACCGAGATGGCCGATGCCGAGGTCATCCTCGAAGAGCTCCTCGGCGACACCATCCCCGCCGTGGCCGCTGTCGGGCGCTTCCTCAACGCCGCCGGCGGCAAGCGGCTGCGCCCCCTGCTCACGGCCCTCGGCGCCCGGGCGGCGGGCAACACGGGCGACATCGCCCGGCTGATGTGCACCGGCGAGATCCTCCACCTGGGCTCGCTGCTCCACGACGACGTGGTGGACGGCGCGGTCGAGCGCCGGGGCGCCCCCGCCGCCCACACCCGCTACGGCAACGCCGGCGTCATCCTCACGGGCGACGTCTGCCTCGCCCGCGCCGTCCAGATCGCCGCCGAAGAGGGGGGCCACCGCTCGGTGCTCCAGCTCTCGCGGGTGCTGGCCCGCATGTCGGAGGGCGAGGTGGTCCAGCTGCTCCACCGGGGCCGCCTCGACCTGCCCCGGGCGACCTACATGGACATCATCGAGCGCAAGTCGGCCGAGCTCATCTCCTGGTGTGCGGCGGCGGGCGCCTGGGCCTGCGGCAACGAGGCCGCCGCTGACGCGCTCGTCACCTACGGCCGCGCCGTGGGCATCGCCTTCCAGATCACCGACGACGTCATCGACTACATCGGCGACCCGGCGAAGACCGGCAAGCGCCCCGGCCGCGACCTGGCCGAGCGCAAGCTCACCCTGCCCCTGCTCTGTGCCATGGACCAGGACCCCGGGCTCGCCGCCCTGCTCGCCCAGCGCGGCAGCACCGCCGCCGAGCAGGCCCTCTTCGCCCGCATCGTCGCCAGCGGCGGCCCCCAGCGGGCCCTGACCATCGCTGAGAACCACGTCGCAGAGGGCATCTCCGCCATCGAAGACGGGCTGCCCGCCTCGCCGTGCCGCGACGGCCTCGTCGCCCTCGCCCACCACCTCGTCCACCGCCTGCACTGAGCCGGCGCGGGCCGCCGCCCGCCGCCCCGCCGAGGAGCCCCCCATGGCCGATCCCCTCGCCGCCCCCACCGCCGGTGCCGCCGACCGGGCCCCCGACGTCCAGCAGATGTTCGACACCCTCGCCCCCACCTACGACCGGGCGAACCGGGTCATCAGCATGGGCCTCGACCAGGGCTGGCGGCGCCAGGCCATCGCGGCCCTCGGCGAGAGCGCCCAGGGCGACATGATGGACCTCTGCGCGGGCACCCTCGACCTCACGGTCATGCTCCTCGCCGCCGGCGCCGGCCACGTCCACGCCGTCGACTTCGCCGCCAAGATGCTCGAGGCCGGCCGGCCGAAGCTGGCCCCCGACGCCCCGGCGACCCTCGTGACGGCCGACGCCCGCGAGATGCCCTTCGACGACAACAGCTTCGACGGCATCATCGCCGGCTTCGGGCTGCGCAATGTGCCCGAGGTCCACCGGGCGGTGGCCGAGTGCGCCCGGGTGCTGCGGCCCGGCGGGCGCCTCGTCGTGCTCGAGTTCTTCCAGCCGGTCAGCCCGGTCTCGCGGCTGCTCCAGGGCTCCTACAACCGCTTCGTGATGCCCCTGCTCGGCGGTGCCGTGAGCGGCTTCGGCGGCGCCTACCGCTACCTGGCCGGCAGCATCGACGCCTTCCTGCCCCGGGCCACCTTCGAGCAGATGCTCGTCGACAACGGCTTCGCCGAGGCCTGGGGCCGCGACATGTTCCCGCCCGTGGCCAGCCTCGTGGTGGGCCAGATGCCCGGCACCCTGGCCCGGGCGCAGGCCGGGGCGACGGCGCCCGACCCGGGAGGGGCCCGATGAAGGTCGTCGTCGGCATCTCCGGTGCGAGCGGCGCGCCCTATGCCGCCCGCATGCTCGACTTCCTCGCCGGCCCCGGCCGCGAGGCGGGCATCGAGACCCACGTCATCTTCACCAAGTACGGCCGGATGAACTGGGCCGACGAGGTGGGCACCGACCCCCGCGCGCACGGCTTCCCGCTCTACCAGCCGGGCGACATGACCCCGGCCTTCGCGAGCGGCTCGTCCCGCTTCGACGCCATGTGCATCCTGCCCTGCTCGGCCGGCCAGCTCGGCCGCATCGCCCACGGCGTCAGCGCCGACCTCGTGGGCCGGGCCGCCGACGTCTTCATCAAGGAGCGCAAGCCCCTGGTGATGGTGGTGCGCGAGTCGCCCTTCTCGCTCATCCACCTGCGCAACATGACCACCCTGGTCGAGGCGGGCGCCATCGTCATGCCCGCCGCCCCCTCCTTCTACTCCCGCCCCCAGACCCGCGACGCCCTGCTCGACACCGTGGTGGCCCGCGCCCTGGACCGCATGGGCATCGACAACGCCCTGATGCGCCGCTGGACCGGCCGCATGCCCCCCGCCGGAGAGACCGCATGAGCACCCCCCGCGCCATCCTCGAGAGCCTGTCGGCCGCCGGCATCCTCGACCTCCACGACAAGGTCCGCGCCGGCACCCGCCTCAGCGCCGACGACGGCCTCCGGCTCTTCCAGTGCCCCGACGTCGCCGCCGTGGGCCACCTCGCAAACATCGTGCGCGAGCGGCTCCACGGCGACCTGACCTGGTACAACCGCAACCTCCACGTCAACGCGACCAACGTCTGCGAGGCCAGCTGCATCTTCTGCAGCTTCGCCCGGCTCGAGACCGGCGACCCGAACGCCTGGACCATGAGCCACGACCAGGCCCTCGACCGCATCAAGGTGCTCGACGATGCCCTCGTGACCGAGGTCCACATCGTCAACGGGCTCAACCCCGACCTGCCCTATGACTACTACCTGGAGCTGATGCGGCGCATCAAGGCCCACCGGCCCGACATCCACGTCAAGGGCTTCACGGCGGTCGAGATCCACTACTACGCCGAGAAGTACGGCATGACCGTCAAGGCCGTGCTCGAGACCATGCGCGAGGCGGGCCTCGACAGCATGCCCGGCGGCGGCGCCGAGATCTTCGCCGACCGCGCCCGGCGCAAGCTCTGCCACGACAAGGTCGACGCCCAGGGCTGGCTCGACATCCACGCCGAGGCCCACCGCCAGGGCGTCTTCACGAACTGCACCATGCTCTTCGGCAGCATCGAGACCCTCGAGGAGCGCGTCGACCACCTGCTGCGGCTGCGCGACCTCCAGGACCGCTCGCTGCGGGACGGGGCCATGCTGCCCGACCACGCCGGCGCCCACTTCCAGACCTTCATCCCGCTGCGCTTCCACAACGACAACAACCGCCTCGCCCGGCTGGCCAGCCCCACGGGCCACGACAGCCTGCGCACCATCGCCGTGGCGCGGCTGCTGCTCGACAACATCCCCCACATCAAGGCCTACTGGCCGATGCTGGGCACCGACGAGGCCCAGGCGGCCCTGTGGTACGGCGCCTCCGACCTCGACGGCACCGTGCGCGAGGAGCACATCTACCACATGGCCGGCGCCGAGACGCCCCAGGGCCTGAACCCCGACGACCTCGTGCGCTTCATCCGCCACGCGGGCCGGCTGCCCGCCGAGCGCGACACCCTCTACAACGTCGTGCGCCGCAAGGACGCCCCCGCCCCGACGACGCCGGCCACCCGGGTCAAGGTGGGCTGGGTGGACTACTCCAACGCCGCGCCCCTCGTGCGCCACATGGACGGCGTCGAGCGCATCGGCGGCCACCCCAGCGAGGTCGCCACCAAGCTCTCCCGGGGCGAGCTGGAGCTGGCCCTGCTGCCGGTGGGCGCCCTGCTCTCGGACGCGGCCCAGGCCGACCGCCGGGGCTACCGGGTCGTGCCCGACGTCTGCATCGGCTGCGACGGCGACGTGAGCAGCGTGCTGCTGGCGGCCGACTGCCCCCCCGAGGCGTGGACGGCCGTGCGGCTGGACGGGGTCTCGCGCACCAGCGCCCTGCTGGCCCGGCTGCTGCTCACCCACCCCGACAGCCCCCTCGCCGCCCGGGTGCGGGACGACCTCGAGATCCTCGACGTGCCCCCCACGACGGGCGCCAGCGAGGCGGGCGGCACGGTCGCGGCCCTGGTCATCGGCGACGCGGCCCTGTCGCTGGGCACGGCCCTGCCCGAGCGGGTCGACCTCGGCGGCCAGTGGAAGGCCTGGACGGGGCTGCCCTTCGTCTTCGCCGTCTGGGCAGGCCGGGCCCACGTGCCCGCCGATGTCGTCGAACACATCCGCGCCGCGGGCCTCCGGGGCGTGGCCGAGGTCGCCGACGGCAGCTTCTTCACGGGGCCCGACGACCCGCGGCGCCGCTACCTCGGCCACCACATCCGCTACCCCCTCGACGACCGGGCCATCATGGGGCTGCGGCGCTTCGCGAGCCTCGCCCACCGGGCCGGCCTCGTCCAGCGCGAGACCTTCACCCTCTACCCGCCCGACGCGAAGGTGCGCCGCCCCCACGCCCGGGAGGTCGCGGCCCTGCTCGACCGGGGCGCCGACGGCCACCCGCTCCAGGGCGTCGAGCTCGCCCACGTGGCCCGCCACGCCCCCTTGAATGCGCTCCAGCTCGCCGCCGGCCGCCGCCGGGCCCGCACCCGCCCCGCCGACACGGCCGCCTACACCGTCCGGGGCACCGCCGGGCTGCCGGTCGTGCGCTGGACCCCCGAGGCCCCCCTGCCCGCCCAGCCCTTCGTGGCCGAGCTGCCCTTCGGCGGCCCCGAGGACGGCGCCCTGCTCGACGCCATCGCCGCCCTCGCCGAGGCCCGCCAGCTCGTGGCCGTCCGGGCCGTGCCCCGCGAAGACCCGGCCACCGCCGCGGGCGGGGTCTCGGTCCACAACAACACGGCCGTGGCCTGGCTGCGGCTGACCGCCCTGCTGCGGCTGGCCCTGCGCGACGGGGTCCACGTGCTCAGCGGCTGGGAGCAGCACGGCCGGGGCCTCGGCCAGGTGGCCCTGCGGGGCGGCGCCGACTACCTGGGCGAGGTGCTGCCCAACGGCAGCGCCGACCGCATGGAGGACGGCGTCTGGCCCATGACCGTGCGCGAGGCCGAGCGGCTGCTGCGCCAGGCCGGCATGGAGCCCGCCCCCCGGGACGCCCGCTTCCGGGCCCTCGGCACGGCCCAGACCACCGCCGAGCGCGACGACCGGCCCCTGCGCCGCCTCGACGGCTGAGCGGTGGGCCCGGCCCCGCTCCAGCGCCACGCCGCCCGCCACGTCTGGACCCCCGCGGGCCTCGTGGCCGACCACTGCGTCACGGTGGACGGCCACGGCCAGGTGGTCGAGCTGGGGCCCGCACGCCCCGAAGATGACGTGCTCGACGGCATTCTCTTGCCCGGCCTCGTCAACGCCCACGCCCACATCGAGCTGAGCCAGCTCGCCGGCGCCGTGCCCGGCGGGGCGGGCAGCGTGGCCTGGGTGCAGGCGATGTGGGAGACCGGGCTGCCGCCCGATCCGGAGGCCAACGCCCGCGCCGCCGCGGCCGCCCGGGCCAGCGGCACCCGGTGGATCATCGACGTCAGCAACCGGGGCGACACGGACGCCACCCTGCGGGCCGCCGGCCTCCAGGGCGTCGTCCAGATCGAGGTGCTCGGCCTCACCGAGGGGCGCTGGGGCCCGGCCCTGGACGCCGCCCGCCGCCGCACGGGCAGCCACCAGCTCCGCATCCGGCCCACGGCCCACAGCCCGGTCTCGTGCAGCCCGGCCCTGCTCGCGGCGGCCCTCGCCCCCGGCGGCGGCCCCTGGCCGACCATCCACGTCGACGAAGACCCCGCCGACCTCGCGCTGCTCGGGGCGCGCCAGGGGCCCTGGGCCGCCTTCCACACCGCCATCGGCCACGACTGGCGCGGGCTGCTCGGCGCGGCCCCCAGCGGCCTCGCCCTGCTCGACCAGCTCGGGCTGCTGCGCCGCGAGCTGGGCCTCGTCCACCTCTGCGCCGCCCGCCGCCGCGACCTCGACGCGGTGGCCCGGGCCGGCAGCACGGTCGTGCTCTGCCCCCGGTCCAACCGCCACATCGGCGGCCGCCTGCCCGACGTGCCCGCCATGCTCGCCCGGGGCATCCCCCTGGCCCTCGGCACCGACTCCCTCGCCAGCAGCCCCGACCTCGACCTGCTCGCCGAGGCCGCCGCGCTCCACGCCGCCTTTCCCGCCGTCGATCCGGCCGTCTGGATCCGCGCCGCCACCACCGGGGGCGCCGCCCTGCTCGGCCGTCCGGGCGCCGGGGCCCTCGTCCCGGGCAGCTACCCGGGCCTGCTCTTCGTGGCCCTGCCCGCGGGTGCGCCCCTCGAGGCCCTGCTCAGCGGCCCCCCTGCCCCGCGCCGCTGGCTGGCCTGAGCGCCGCGCCCGGGCCCCCTCCCGCGACCCCCGAGCCCCCCCAATGTCCCCGTCCCCGTCCCCGTCTTCGCCCGCCGCAGACCGCCCCCTCTCGGCGGGCGACAACCTCCGGGCCTTCGCCCGTGACATCAAGCTCTCCCACACGGTCTTCGCCCTGCCCTTCGCCCTGGCCGCCGCTTGGCTGGTGGCCCGGGACCAGCCCGTCGCCTGGCACCAGTGGCTCTGGATCCTCGTGGCCATGCTGGGGGCGCGCTCGAGCGCGATGGGCTTCAACCGCATCGTCGACCGGCGCATCGACCAGGCCAACCCCCGCACCCAGGGCCGCGAGCTGGCGGCGGGCAACATGACCCTGGGCTGGGCCTGGGGCCTCGTGCTCGGCAGCGCCGGGCTGCTGGCGCTCGCGGCCTGGATGCTCCACCCGCTGGCCTTCCGGCTCGTGCCCGCCGTGCTCATCGTGCTCTGGGGCTACTCGCTGACCAAGCGCTTCACGGCCCTCTGCCACCTCTGGCTCGGCTTCGCGCTCGGCCTCTCGCCGAGCTGTGTGTGGATCGCGCTCACCGGCGAGCTGGCGGCGGCGCCCGTGCTCATGGGGGTGGCCATCCTGGCCTGGGTGGGCGGCTTCGACGTGCTCTACTCCCTGCAAGACCGCGAGTACGACGCCGAGGTGGGGCTCAACAGCATCCCCGCCCGGCTCGGCGAGGTGGGGGCCCTGCGGCTGAGCGGCGCCCTGCACGGCGCGGCCCTGATGGCCCTGGCCGCCCTGCCCCTGGCCGTGCCCCTGGCCTGGCCCTACCTGGTCGCCGTGGCCGCCATCGGCGGCATCCTCGCCTGGGAGCAGAGCATCGTGAAGCCGGGCGATCTCTCGCGCATGGACGCGGCCTTCTTCAACAGCAACGCCGCCGTGAGCGTGCTGTTCCTGGTCGGGGTGCTGGTCGCCTCCTGAGCGGCGGCCCGGTCAGGCCGGGGGGCCCGACAGCTCGGCGGCGATCATCTCGTCGAACCAGCCCACGGGCCTGAAGCCGACCATGCGCCCCAGCTCGGCGCCCCCGCGGTAGACGAGGATCGTCGGCGTGGCGCGCACCCGGAGGCGGGCCAGCAGCGCGGGCTCGGCGTCGCTGCCCACGGTCAGCACCCGCACCCGGCCGGCGTGGCGGGTGGCCACGGTCTCGAGCACGGGCACCATGCGCCGACAGGGGGCACAGCCCTCGTTCCAGACCTCGAGAACAACCGGCAGGTCGCCGTTCTCAACAAGCTCCGACCACTCGTCGGTCGTGGTGATGGGGGTGGGCAGCACGGTGTCTGCCCCGGTCAGCCAGCGCCAGAGTCCCATGGGACCTCCCAGGCCCCCCGTATGGTCACCCGGGCGGCCGCGGCCAGCCCCACGGCGCCGGTCGGGGGCCCCGGGCGCACCCCACGCTGCGCCCGCGCAGGTCGGGCCCCCCGGCGCCGCCGCTTCGCCTACGATGGCGACCCGCACGCCGCCGGCGCCCCGTGCCCCGGCGCGCGCCCACCGGGAGCGACATGCGCACCGCCTTCCTCGCCCTCGCCGCCGCCGTGCTCGTCGGCCTCGTCGCCCTCGCCCTGGCCGTCGCCTGGCCCCGGCCCGACCCGGTGGTCGACGCCACCGTGCTGCCCGCGGTGCCCGCCGCCCCCGCCGCCCTGGACGCCTGGCTGGCGGACGGCGAGCGCCGCTTCGACGACCTGCGCCCGGGCACCCAGAAGACCGTGCTCTGGGCGAACCCGGCGGCCCCCGCCCGCACCCCCGTGGCGCTGGTCTACCTGCACGGCTTCTCGGCCACCCGCCAAGAGACCGCCCCCCTCACCGAGACCGCCGGCGCGGCCCTCGGGGCCAACGTCTACCTCGCCCGCCTCGCCGGCCACGGGCGCACCGGCGAGGCCATGGCCGCCGCCACCCTCGACCAGTGGGTGGCCGACGGCATGGAGGCCCTGGCCATCGGCCACACCATCGGCGAGAAGGTCGTGGTCATCGGCACATCCACCGGCGCCACCCTCGCCACCTGGCTCGCTGCCCAGCGGGCCCCGGTCGACGGCCTCGTGCTCATCTCGCCCAACTTCGGGCCCCGGGCCCCGGGCGCCGGGCTGCTCACCATGCTCGGCCGCGAGACGGTGGCCCCCCTGCTCGCCGGCGACGAGCGCAGCTGGGAGCCCCGCAACGCCGACCAGGCCCGCTACTGGACCACCCGCTACCCCACCCCGGCCCTCTACCCGATGGCCGACCTCGTCCAGATCACCCAGCGGGCCGACCTCTCGGCCATCTCGGCGCCCGTGCTGGCCATCACTTCCCCCAAGGACGACGTCGTGAAGAGCGAGCTGGTGCCCGGGGTGCTGGCCGCCTGCGCGGGCACGGTCGACCACATCGTCATCGAGCACCCCGTCGAGGGCGGCAGCCACGTGCTCGCCGGCCGCATCCTGGCCCCCGACCAGACCGCCCCGCTGGCCGACGCCATCGCCGCCTTCGCCCGGGGGCTCTGAGCGGCCCCCAGACGGGACAGGCCCCCCGACGGGAGAGGCCCCCAGACGGAAGAGGCCCCCCCGCCCGGCCCCGGAGCGGAGGGCCAGCCAGGAGGGCCGGAGGGCGGGGCACGGGGCCCCGCAGTCTCGGGGAGCGCTCAGCCGTCGAAGGGCGCGCCGACGTCGCCGGGCTGCTCCTTGTGGGCATCACAGGACAGGGGCGTGGCGGCGGGGCAGGTGTCGACGACCGGCGCGGCGTGGGCCGTGGACCAGGACGGCGAGGTCGAGGGCAGGGCGTCCCAGGTGCGGGAGGGGTCGCTGCCGGCGCCGCGGATCATCAGGTCACGCTTGCTGCTGCTGTCGCCGAAGAGGGCGTCAGAGTCCTGGTTCCCGAAGATCCAGTCGCGCTGGTCGTCGTTGGTGCTGCTGCCGTCGGCGTCGCCCGACATGGTGTCGTCGCCGCTGTTGCCGAAGGCCCGGGACTTGCCCTTGCTGGCCTGGATCCAGTCGGCGCCGCTGTTGCCGAAGAGGAAGGTGCGCACGACCGGGTCGCCGACGGGGGTGGCCCCGGGGGCGGTCAGGGTGTCGTCGCCGGCGCCGCCGAAGACAAAGGAGGTGTTGGCGGCCGTGGCCACGTAGGCGTGGTCGTTCCCGCCGCCGCCGAGGAGCAGCACCCCCGTGCTGGCACCGCTGCGCACGACGTCGTCGTCGTCGCCACCCGCGGCGAAGCGGTCGACCGAGAGCCGGTCTTCGCCGCCCGCACCGAAGGCCACGGCGGCCTCCTGGGCGTCGTCGTCGCCGTCCCCGCCGAGCGCGATGTCGAAGCCGTCGCCGCCCTCGATGCAGTCGTTGCCCGCGCCGCCCACGAGCAGGTCGAGCTCGCTGCCGCCCCAGAGGGCGTCGTCGGCCCCGCCGCCGAAGACGAGGTCGACGCCCGCGCCGCCGGTCAGCGCGTCGCTGTCGTCGCCGCCGATGAGGATGTCGGTGCCGTCCTCGCCCATGAGCTGGTCGTCTCCGACGTCGCCCACGAGCAGGTCGAGGGAGGGGCCGCCGCTGATCCAGTCGGCGCCCTCGCCGCCAAAGGCCAGGTCGGTGCCGTTCTCGCCCCAGATGCAGTCGCCCTCGTCGCCGCCGAAGAGCACGTCGAGGTCGTCGCCGCCGTAGACCGCGTCCATGCCGGCCGTGCTCCAGACGAGGTCGAAGCCCGCCCCGCCGCTGACCCAGTCGTCGCCCTTGCCGGAGAGGATGACGTCCATGCCGTCCTGGCCCTCGACGATGTCGGTCTCGTCGCCGCCGAAGAGCAGGTCGACGAGGCCGGCGCCGCCCTGGACCCGGTCGCGGCCGGGGCCGCCGAAGCCGAAGTCGATGCCGTCTTCGCCGATGACCGTGTCGTTCTCGTCGCCGCCGAAGAGCAGATCGATGGCCCCGGGGCCGCCGTTGACGAGGTCCTGGCCGGGGCCACCGAAGGCGAGGTCGATGCCCTCGCTGCCGTAGACCCGGTCGTTGCCGGCGTTGCCCAGCACGAGGTCGAAGGCGCCCGGGCCGCCGTCCACGATGTCGTCGTCCTCCCCGCCGACCACGAGGTCGATGCCCTCGCCGCCGGCCATCTCGTCGGCACCGGCGCCGCCGAAGACGAAGTCGACGCCCTCCTCGCCGCTCAGCACGTCGAGGCCCGGGCCGCCGAAGACGAGGTCGAGGCCCGCGCCGGCCCCGCCGCTGTCGTCGCCGGTGTTGCCGAAGACCAGGTCGAGGCTGGGGCTGCCCTGGATGCTGTCGTTGCCCTTGCCGCCGAAGAAGAGGCTGCCGATCTCGAGGTTCTGGGTGGTGGCGGGGTTCTCCGGCGTGGCCGGGAAGTCGAGCTGAAGAACGCCGGGACGGTGGTTCTCGACGACGTCATCGGCCCACTGGCCGAAGAGCAGGTCGAGGCCGCCGCCGCCCTCGATGGTGTCTTCGCCGGCGCTCTCGTCGTTGATGCCGTCGCCGAAGATGAGGTCGGTGAAGCCGAAGTCGCTGGTGTCGGCGGGGTCGTAGTCCGGGTCGCTGCCCGAGATGCTGTCGTTGCCGCGGCCGCCGAAGGCGAGGCTGCCGAGGTCGATGTTGAGCTCGGTGGGGGGCGTCGTGGGCAGGGTGATGTTGTAGTCCTCGCCCTCGCCCAGGAAGATCTCGTCGTCGCCCGGGCCGCCGAAGACCAGCTCGTGCTGGTCGCCGCCGTGCAGCTCGTCGTTGCCCTTGCCGCCGACGATGAGCTCGTTGCCCTTGCGGCCGTTGATGCAGTCGTCGCCCTTGCCGCCGACCATGACCTCGAAGCCGGCCTCGACGTCGGCGCCCTCGATGACGTCGTCGAAGGGGGTGCCGATGGCCACGCCCACCCCGGCGATGGTGAACTGGAAGGCGAAGGTGGTGTCGCTGCAGGCGCCGGCGCTGGAGTTCTCGATGGCCATGCGGGGCATGGCGCCCGGGGCCAGCGGATCGGCCGCCTGGCGCGAGGTGGCGCCGCCGCTCGGGGTGGCCGTGCCGCCCGAGCCGCCGCCGCTGCTGGTGTCGCTCTCGTCGAGCAGCTCGGCGCCGCCGATGATCTCGAGCAGGGGCCAGGCGTTGGTCTTGGCCGCGTAGTAGAGGGCGGGGTCGAGCTCGCCGCCCAGCTCGTCGTTGTCGATGAAGTCGCCGAAGGCGGCCTGGAGGGCGCCCTCACAGTCGACGGCCGCGGCCTCCCGGTCGGCGGCGATCAGCTCGGCGTCGGCGCCGAGGAGCTCGTAGGGCGTCTCGGTGATGTCGTCCCAGAGCACGTCTGGCTCGGCGCCCACCGCCTCGACCACACAGGCCTCGGTGGCCAGGGCCTCGGTCTCGAAGCGGCCCATGGTCTCGTTGAGCTTGCTGTCGAGGGCGATCCAGTTGCGGTCGACCAGCTCGCCGTCCTCCTCCTTGCGGCCGTCGTAGGTCCAGTCCTCGTCGGCCACCGCCTCGGGCATGAGCGCCGTGACGAAGGCGTCGATGGCGTCGGCGTCCCCCTCGAGATCGAGGCAGGCCTCGACGTCCGCCTCGATGGCGGCGTCGTCGGGGATGAAGCTGGTCAGCTCGAGGGCGTTGCCCTGGGCCACGAGCTCGTCGGCCAGCACCTCTTCTTCGAGGTCGTCGGCGAGGCCCTCCACGTCGTCGAGCCACAGGGGCAGCCCGGCCGTGCCCTGGCGCACATCGTCGAGGTCGACGGCGTCGTGGAGCGGGGCGGCGCAGTCCCAGGCGGTCTCGGTGGCGGCGAGGGCCGCGAGGCCGGCCTGGGTCGCGATGCGGGCCTTGGTCTCGTCGAGGTCGGTCTCGAGGTTCGCGAGCAGGGTGCCCGCGGCGGTCAGCATGTCGCTGTGGCTGGCGGCCATGGGGGCGCCGTCGCTCACCCGCAGGCCCTCGAAGGCGGCCGTGTCGGGGGCCAGGTAGCTCACGACCGCGCCCTCTTCGACCGCACCGGTCAGCTCGACGGAGTAGGGCGGGGCCGTGGTGGTGGAGGGGGTGGTGATGTAGGCGCCGGCGGCCTGGTCGAGGGTGATCTGGACGGTGCCGGCGCTGTCGGTGCCGGTCTGGGCGATGGTGCCCGTGCCGGGATCGACGATCCACCAGGTGAAGCTGGTGTCTTCGAACTCGGCGGCAAAGATGGTGCCGGGGCCGACCTCGAGCACGGTGACGGGCTCGTCGGAGGGCTTGTCGAGCTCACAGCCCGGAAGCAGGGCAAGCAGGGCCAGGGCACGGACCCGGCGGGATCGCAGGGGGGACATCGGGGCTCCAGTGCGGCGGGGGGCCGCGGAAGGCGTCAGGCCCGCCAGGGGGCGGGGGCGACCCCGATCAAGGGGGCCCCGGCCGAAGAGTTGCGCCGACCGCGCCAAGAACTTCTGCAGAAACCCCGAAGACACCGTCCAGATGACCATCTTGGGAGAGCGCGACACGAGAGGGGGGGCCCGGGCTACAGTGGCCGCCCCCCGCGTCCCGCCCCCGAGAGCCCGTGCCCGCTGCCCCCCTGCCGCCTCCGGGCACCCTCCTCGACGGGCTCCGGGTCGAGCTCCGGCTCGGGCCCCGGCGCCTGCGGGTGCGCGACCTCGACACGGGCGCCGTGGGGGTGCTGGTGCAGGTGGCCCCGGACTGCCCCGCCCGGGCGCTGGTGGGGCACCGGCTGCCGGGGGTGCTGGGGGTGCACCAGCTCCTCGAGGGGACGGGGCACGGGCCCCTGCTGTTGGTCGACTTCGCCGGCGCACCGCCGCCCGCGGTGGTCTCAGAGGGCGCGGCCGCGGTCCTGGACGGGGCCCTGGCCGCCCTGCACGCGGCGGGCCGGGTGCACGGCCGGCTCGACGCCGGGGCCGTCGCCTGGGTGGCCGATCCGGCGGGCGGGCCGCCCACGCCCCGGCTCTGGCCCCCCCTCGTCCCCACGGCCGCGACCGCCGCCGACGACCGGGCCGCCCTGGCCCGCCTGGTCGCCGGCCCCGCCGCGGCGCCGGCCCCGCCGTCGGCACCCGACCCCGCCCCGCCGCCGGGCCCAGCGCCCCGTCCCCCCGCCACCGGGCGGGCCCTGGTGGTCGACGTGGCGGGCCGGGGCCACTGCATCGGGCTGCAGGTCGCGCTGGTGCCCGGCGCCGGCCAGGTCTGGGCCCCGGAGGGCATCGCCCGGGACGCCCAGCTCGCGGCCCAGGTCGCCGTGGCCGTGGCCCTCGGGCCCGCCGTCGGCCGCTGGGACCTGCGCTGGACGGTCGACGACGCCCGGGTCGAGCTCCACGGCAGCTCGGTGGCGCTGGCGCTGGCGGTCGCGGCCGACGCCGCCCTGCGCGGGCGCCCCGTCCCGCCGGGCTGGGCCTTCTCGGGGGGCATCGAGCTCGACGGCCGCGTCAGCCCGGTCGCCGGCCTCGGCCCGAAGCTCGCCGCCGCCGCCGCCGCGGGGGTCACGGCGGTGGGGCTGCCCGCGGCCGGCGCACCGGCACCGCCTCCCGGCGGCCCTGCCCTCCCCCCCGACGGACCGGCCCTCCACCCCGTCGCCCACCTCGCCCCGCTGCTCGCCCGGCTCCACCCGCCCCCGGGCCCCATGCGCCGGTGGTGGCGGCTCGGCCTCGTGCTGCTCCCGGTCGCCGCGGCCCTGACCGCCCTGCTCGCCCCCCTCGAGGCCTGGGTGGGCCACGGGCTGCTGCGCGCCACCCGGGGCCTGCTGCCCGCCGACGACGTGGCCATTCTCGCGGTCGACCACCCCGACCCCAAGGCGCTGCGGGCCGACCACCCCGCCACCCTCCGGGCCCTCGCCGACGCCGGTGTGCGGGCCGTGGTCTTCGACCTCGCCCTCTCCACGCCGAGCCCCCACGACGCGGCCATCGCCGCCGCCGTGGACGCCCTGCGCCAGCGCGAGATCCCCGTCGTGCTGCCCGTGCGCTTCCGGGTGGACGGGGTCGACCCGCCCCCCTCCGAGATCATCGAGAACGGCGCGCTGGCCGGCATCGTCGAGGCCCGCCAAGACCTGCTCTTCGGCGTGGTCCAGGCCACCCCCCTGCGCCGCATCGGCCCCGACGGCACGGTCTGGTGGCACGCCGCCGCCCTGGCCGCCGCCGCCGCCTGGCGCCCGGCCGCGCCCCCCACCCCCCGCCTCGCCGGCGACACCCTCGTCATCGGCCCGCTCCAGAGCCCCTCCTGGGCGGGGCTGCTGTTCTGGCCGCCCGTGGCCGAGCCCCCCGTCGTGCCCTACGGCGACACCGCGGCCTACGGCGCCCTCGCCGACCGGGTGGTCTTCGTGGGGGCCTGGGGCGGCGCCGAGGATGTCCACCGCACCCCGAGCGGCCGGGCCTACGGCGTCGAGATCCTCGCCGGCGCCACCCAGACCCTGCTGCGCCAGGCGGGGCTGCGGCCCGTGGCCCCCGAGCTGGGCGCCCTCGCGGCCCTCGGCGGCGGACTGGGCACGGCCCTGCTCGCGGCGGCCCTGCCCCGGCGGCGGCGGGGGCTGGCGCTGCTGGTGCCGGCGGCGGTCGCGGCGGTGGGGGCGGCGCTGTCCATCGCGGGGCTGCGCTTCGCCGTGCTGCCGGTCGTGCTGGCCGCGCTGGTGGGCCTCTGGGCCGAGGGCCACGCCCGGCGCCTGGCCACAGCGCCGGGCGGACGCCCCGGATGAGCCTTTCGGGTGGGGGCCGGCCGGCATAGCCTGCGCGGCATGCCAGCCCCCCGCCCGGTCCTGCTGCCCTGGCTGCTGCCCCTGCTCGGGCTGCTGCTGCTGGCCCTCGGCCCCCGGGGGGCCTGGGCCCAGGATGCCTTTGCCACGGTCGTTGTCGTCACCGAACAGGACGACCGCGGCCGGTGGCGGCCCGTCTCGCCGGCCACCCGGGCCCTGCGCGAGCGGGCGGGCGCCGCCGCCCCCCTGGCCCCGGGCATGGCCCTCGCGCTGGGCGACACCGTGCGCACCGACCTCGCCCGGGTCGAGCTGCGGCTGGCCACCGGCGAGCGCCTCAACCTCTCCGAGGGCACGACCCTCGTGCTCGCCGAAGAGCGCGGCGTGCTCCAGGAGCTGGGCGAGGTCTACTACCGGCTGCGGGATCGCTTCCGGGTCGAGTACGGCACGGTCGACACGGTGGTCGAGGGCACCCGCTTCGCCGTCCAGGGCACCCCCGCCGGGGTCGCCGTGCGGGTGGACGAGGGGCGGGTGCGGGTCGAGAACGGCGACGCGGTCGTCGTGCTGCCCCGGGGCCAGGGCGCGACCCTCCCGGCGAGTGGCCCCCCGGTGGCCGGCCCGGGCCCCGTGCGGCCCACCCCTGCCGACCGCGCCCGCAGCTTCCCCCGGGGGCGGCCGGTGGCCACGCTCGGGGCCCAGGCCGAGGCGGCGCTGCTCATCCCGGCGGGCCCCGCCGCGGCGGCCGCGGGCACCGAGGGGGTCCAGGGCCTCGTGGGGCTGCGCGCCGACGGGGCCGCCAGCCTGGGCCGCCACCTCCAGCTCGGCCTGGCCACCGGCGCCCAGCGCGGCGCCCCGGGCCAGGTGCGGCTGCCCCAGGAGCTCTACCTCGCGGCCGCGCTGCCCGGGCTGCGGGTGGGCCTCGGCCCGGTGGCCATCTGGGAGCAGCGGCGGCAGCCCTGCGGGGCCCGGGCCCGCGACCGCCACCGCGGCGGCGGCGGCTGGGTCGAGGGCGAGCTCGCCCTGGGCCGGCGCCTCGCCCTCCGGGCCAGCCTCCGGGGCGGCCTCGCCGACGCCCTGTGGCTCGGGGCCGGCGCCGGCGTGGCGGTGGCGCTGTGAGCCCGCGCAGGCCTGCCGGGGCCGCCGCCGGGGCCGGGGGGCTGGCCCTCTGCCTCGCCCTGTCGGGCTGCACCATCGAGCTGCTGCGCGAGGACTGCGACACCGGGGCCGCCGGCGCCGCCACCACCGCGGGCCCCACCGCCGCCGCCGGCCGCAGCTGGGCCGCCGTGGCCGTGGGGGGCCTGTTCAGCTGTGGCCGCGAGACCGACGGCAGCGTGGCCTGCTGGGGGGCCCCCACCGGCGCGGCCGACCCCTCCCCCGCCCGGGCCATCTTTGCCGGCTATGACCACCAGTGCGCCATCTTGGACGACGGCAGCCTCGACTGCGGCGGCCGGGACGACGACGGTCAGGCCACGGTGCCCGCCGACCTCGCCGCCCCGGGCGCCCTGGCCACCGCCGACGGCGCCGGCAGGCCCGAGGGGGTGCTCGCCCTCGGCGGCGCCCACAGCTGCGCCACCGCGGCCGACGGCACGGCCCGCTGCTGGGGCCGCGACACCGCCGGCCAGGCCACGGTGCCCAGCACGCTCGGCCTGGTGGCCCAGCTCGCGGCGGGCTGGCGCACGAGCTGTGCCCTCGGGGTCGACGGGGCCCTCGCCTGCTGGGGGGCCGACGAGCTCGGCCAGGCCCAGCCGCCGGCGGGCGACTTCACGGCCGTCGCCCTGGGCCAGGACCACGGCTGTGGGGTGACGGCGGCCGGCGCCCTGGCCTGCTGGGGGGCCGACATCCCGGCGGTGACCGGCGCCCCCGGGGGCACGGACTGGACCGGGGTGGCCGCCGGGGTCGACTTCGGCTGTGCCCGCAGCAGCGCCGGCGCCGTCCGCTGCGGGGGGGCCGACGACGTGGGCCAGACCGACGGGCCCACCGGCACGGGCTGGGAGCAGGTGGTCTCCCACGCCGCCGCCCGCCACGCCTGCGCCGTCCACGGCGACGGGCGGCTGGTCTGCTGGGGCGCCGACGAGTGGGGACAGGCCCTGGGCGACTGAGGCCCGGGACCGCCCGGCGCCTGCCCGGGCTCAGAGCCCCCAGGTGCCCGGCACGAGCAGCACGGCGCCGCCGTCCTCCGCCGCCGGCACGCCCACCACCGCCGCGGGGGCCGCCCCGGCCTCCACCGTGCCCCTCGCCAGGGCCGCCACCGGGCCCGCGTCCCACCAGGCCCCGTCCCCCGCGTCGGCCGCGAGGGTGCCGGCCAGCCCTGCCGCCGGCAGCACCCGCAGCCCGCCGGCCCCCTCCCCGAGGGCGGCATCCGAGATCCAGAGTTCGAGGACGCCGTCCTGGTCGAGGTCGCCGGTGGCCAGGGCCCGGCCCAGGGCGGCCCCCGGGTCGCCCGTGATCCGCGCCTGGGCGTCGGCCGGGCCCAGGGACGCGGCCGTGCCGGGGGTGAAGACCAGCACGGCCCCGGCCCCCTCGCCGGCCGCCACGATCAGCTCTGCGTGGCCGTCCCCGTCGAGGTCGGCGCCGGCCAGGGACCGGCCCAGGGCGCCCAGGTCGGGGTCGCCGGCGATGCTGAGGCCCGCGTCCTTGGCCACGCGGCCGTCGAGCAGGGGATCGGCCACGTCCGAGAACACGTGCACCCCGCCCGCGCCCGCGTCCCCGTCCGGGGCTCCGAGGGCGAGCTCTTCGAGGCCGTCCCCGTCGAGGTCGGGCAGCACGGCCACCACCGTGCCCATGCCGTCCTGGGGCGCGCCCGCGTCGATGCGCCGGCCCACGTCGGCCAGGCTGCGGTCGGCGGTGGGCAGCCCGTCCACGAGCCAGACCAGGCCCGCCCGGGTGGCCGCGTCGAGGGCCACGCCGACGACGAGGGTGGCCGGGCCGTCGACCGGGGAGCTGAGGGCCAGGGCGCTGGCCGTGCCCTCGTGGCCGGTGGCCCCCGACAGCAGCACCGCCGGCGTGGTGGCCGCCGTCGCCGCGGTGGGGGTCGCCACCACCAGCACGGCCCCGGGACCGCGCCGGTCCGGGTCGGGGTCGACGCCCGGCGCCCCGACGAAGAGCTCGGCCACGCCGTCCCCGTCGCTGTCTCCGGCAGCGAGGGTCGCGCCCACCTCGAGCAGCGCCTCCGGGGCCCGCAGCCCGGCGCCCGCGAGCAGCCGCCCGTCGAGCAGGGCCCCGTCCAGGGCCGCCCCGGTCACGGCACCCACCGTGCCCCGCCCCAGGCCGGGCATGCCGATCACCACGTCATCCTGGCCGTCTCCGTCCAGGTCGGCCACCGCCAGGGCGCTGCCGGCCGCGGCCCCCGCGTCGGCGGCCGTGGCCCGGGGCAGCCCGGCGGCGCTGCCCGTCGGCGGCAGCACACAGGGGCCCGGCCCGCCGTCGCAGTCGTTGTCGACCCCGTCGCCGCAGGTCTCGGCGGCCCCCGTCCAGGCCAGGGGCTCGCCGTCGTCGCAGTCGTCGCCCGCCGCCACCGTGCCCGCGGGCGCCGCGCAGGCCTCCACGCCCGTGGCGGGGTCGCCCCGGCCGTCGCCGTCGGCATCGAGGTAGTGGACCGAGAGCCCCGGGGTGCCCGGGGGGTCGACCACGCCGTCGCAGTCGTCGTCGCGGCCGTTGCAGAGCTCGGCGCCCCCGGGATGGACGGCCCGGTCGACGTCGTCGCAGTCGCCCGCCTCGGCGACGTAGCCGGCCGGCACCCGGCAGACGCTGCGGCCCAGGGCGGCGTCGCCGAAGCCATCCTGGTCGGCATCGAAGTACACCGTCACCGGCGCTGCACAGCCCTGGCCGCTGTCGTCCGCGGGGGCCGCCGCGCCGCCACAGCCGGCCGCCAGGGCCGCCACCGTCGCCAGCCGTCCTCGGATCCCTGCGGCCATCGCACCCTCTCCTCGTCGGCCCGGCACCCCGCCGGACCCCGGCAGACGTAGCATTCCGCCCGCCCCACCCGCGCGCCGGATTGTGACCGTCACGGAATCCGCCGCGGCCGTGAAACCTCCCGACCCGCGTCCCCTTGATGCCAGGCCCCGCCTCCCGGCCCCCCGGAGCCCCCGTGCCCCCCACCGACCCCCTGCCCGCCCTGCTGCGCGCCTTCGTGCAGGCCCCCGAGAGCCCGGCGGCCTCGGCCCTGCTCGCGCTGGTGCACCGGTCGGTCCAGCGCGTGGCCCGCCCCTACCCGGCCGCCTACTTCGCCCTGGGCCGCAAGTGTGCCGAGAGCATCGAAGACCTCGGCCACCGGGTGTTCACGGTCTGCGCCCGGGTCGAGAAGGGCCGCTACCCCTTCTCGGGCCGCGCCCCCTTCGCGGCCTATCTCGAGGAGGGCATGGACGGGCGCGAGGTGCGCTACCACAGCTTCTCGGCCAAGATCTCCATCACCCGCGAGCTGCTCCGGGACGACTACGCCCACAACATCGTGCGCGACCCCCTGCTGCGCTGGCGGGCGGCCCTCCACGCCGCCCTGGGCGCCGCCCTGCGCGCCGCCGCCGAGGCCGGCACCCTCGCCCCGCGCCCCGCCGGCCGGGGCCGCCCGCCCCAGTGGGCCCCGGTGGCCCCGGGACTGCGGCCCCTGCTGGCGCCCCCGGCGCTGGTCGAGCTGCTCCAAGACACCGTCCGCGAGGCCATCTCCGCTGCATCTTCCGCTCCGCCGGGGCCCCCCGCCGCCGGCGATCCCGTGCCCACCACGCCCCTGCCGCCGGCCGCGGCCCTGGCCGCCTTCGTCGAGACCGCGGTGGTCCGCGGCGGGCCCCGCAGCCACGCCCAGCTGACCACCCTCGCCGAGACCGTGCTGGGGCCGCCCGCGCTGCCGGCCCCCGCGGCCCCGGCGCCCCCGGTCGACCTGCCCACCCAGCTCGCCCTGCGCAGCGCCGTCGCCGCCGCCTGGGCCGAGCTCGACGCGGCCGACCAGGCCCTGCTCGCCGCCATCGCCCGGGGCGACGACTACGACAGCCTCGTGGCCCGCGAGCCCCGCTTCTCGGGCAAGGTCGCGGTCAGCCGGGCGGTCAAGCGCTGCGGAGACCTCTTCGTGGCGCGCATCCTCGACGAGCTGGGCATCCCGCCCGGCGCCCGCCGTGCTCCGCCCCGCAGCCTCGTGGAGGCGGTGATGGCCGTGCTCGAAGAGGTGCTGCCCCAGGGCCCCCTCGCCGCCGCCGGAGGTGCCTGATGGCCCGCGACCGCTACGACGCCCTCTTCGCCCCGCCGTCCGCTGAGACACACCCCGGAGACGACGACGCCCACCCCTTTCTCGGGGCCCTGGCGCGCCTCGGCCGGGCCCGCCGCGACGCCCGGGCGCTCGCCCAGGCCGAGCTCGAGGCGGGCACCTGGGCCACGGCGGAGGACGACACCGCGGACAGCCCCGCAGACCCCGCAGTCGACCCCGCGGACGACACCGGCGGAGCGGGCCCCGCCGGCGACGAGATCCTGCGCCTCGCCGCCCAGGACCACGCCGCCCAGCGGGCGCTCTACACGGCCGGCCCCTGGCGGGTCGCGCTCCGGCGGGCCCCGGACGGCCAGACCCGCTTCACCCAGCTCGGCGGCCCCGCCGGCGCCACCATCGCGCTCTCGGGGCCCCCGGCCTGGGTGCCGCTGGTGCCCGACCAGCCCCAGGCGGGCCCCGTGCTGCTGCGGCTGCCGCCGACCCTGCGGCTGCTCGACGCCCACGGGGTCGCCGTGGTGCTCCACCGGGCCCCGGGCGCGGGCCGCTGAGCGCGGGGCCCCCTGGGGTAGGCTCGCCGCCCATGCCCCCCGTCCCACCCCCCGCTCCGTCCCCCTGGCGGCGCCGGCTCGGCCCGCTCCTCGCCCTGGCCATCGTCGGCGCCGGGCTGCTCGCGGCCCGCGGCCTGCGCCAGCGCCAGCAGGCCGCCGTCCAGGCCGTCCAGCGCCAGGCCGG